>CBEUNK010000012.1:0-35250 GCA_965544455.1 uncultured Thiogranum sp. | reverse complement strand
AGGCGCTGGAGGCCCTGGCGCGAATGCTGGCACCACACTGTACCGTGGTACGTGACGGTCACGA
This sequence comes from uncultured Thiogranum sp., assembly GCA_965544455.1. Lineage (GTDB taxonomy): Bacteria > Pseudomonadota > Gammaproteobacteria > DSM-19610 > DSM-19610 > Thiogranum. The sequence goes on along the minus strand of CBEUNK010000012.1, from coordinate 35,186 downwards.
GCAGAAAATCGCGGCCAGCACGCTGGTACCCGGCGATATCGTGGTCCTGGAGATCGGCGACCGGGTGCCGGCCGATCTGCGCCTGGTCGAGGCGGTCAACCTGAAGACCGACGAATCGGCCCTGACCGGCGAGTCGGCCTCGGTACACAAAGACACCGACCCCGTCGCGGCGACTACGCCGTTGGCAGGGCGGCGCTCCATGGTCTGGATGGGTACGAACATCACCAACGGGCGCGGGCGCGGCGCAGTGGTAGCCACCGGCATGGCTACCGAGTTCGGCCGCATTGCCAGACTTACCCGCGACATTGAAGCCGAAGCCACACCACTGCAACGCAAACTGGCCGTGCTGGGCAGACAACTGGGCATCATCTCGGTGGGTATAGCGGTGGTCGTGGCGCTGACCGGCTGGCTGTTGGGCAAACCGTTGCTGGAAATGTTTCTCACCGGCGTCTCGCTGGCCGTCGCCGTGGTGCCCGAGGGCTTGCCGGCGGTCGTCACTATCACTCTGGCCCTGGGTGTGCGCGCCATGGTACGTCGTCGCGCCCTGCTGCGGCGCCTGCAGGCGGCAGAGGCACTGGGTGCGGCGACGGTGGTATGCACCGACAAGACCGGCACCCTTACCCAGAATGAGATGACGGTGCGGCGTATCTGGTTGCCGGCAGGCGCCGTGCAGGTGACGGGCACCGGTTATGATCCGGCCGGTCATTTTGAAGTGAACGAGGAGAAGCTCGACTATCAACAGCGCCCGGATCTGCTGGCATTGCTCGAAACCGGACTGGTCTGTAATCACGCCCATGTACAAAAAGAGGCCAGCAGTTGGCATGAGGCCGGCGAACCGACCGAGGCGGCGCTGGTCGTCGCCGCCTACAAGGCCTGGCTGTCGCCACCAAGCGAAGAAAAGACGCTTACCGAGTTTTCGTTCAACTCAACGCGTAAACGCATGACCGTCATCGAACGTCAGCCCGATGACCGCAGGGTGGCTTTCGTTAAAGGCGCGCCGGAAGTGGTATTGGAACGCTGCACGCATATCCTGGATGGTCACGATGAACGGCCGTTGCTGGAAGCCGATAGCGAAGCCTTTATTGCCGCCTACTCGCAGATGGCCGGCAGCGGCCTGCGCACGCTTGCCCTGGCCCGCCGGACCCTGCCCGAGGATGTGGCCCTGGACGAGGATGCGGTGGAGGCCGACCTGACCCTGCTCGGGGCAGTCGGCATTATCGACCCACCCCGGCCGGAAGTCCCGCCGGCTGTGCAGACCGCGCGTGAGGCCGGCATCCGCGTAATCATGATCACCGGCGATGCCGCCGCCACCGCCCTGGCCATCGCCCGGCGCATTGGCCTGCCTGCCAGGAAAGCAGTTACCGGTCATGAACTCAACACCCTGGATGATACCAGCCTCAATGCCCTGCTGTCGGATGAAGTGGTCTTTGCCCGCACCACACCCGAACACAAGCTGCGTATCGTGAGCCTGCTGCAAAACCAGGGTGAAGTCGTGGGCATGACCGGCGATGGCGTTAACGATGCCCCGGCGCTGAAGAAAGCCGATATCGGCATCGCCATGGGCCTGCGCGGCACCGATGTGGCCAAGGGGGCGTCGGATATGGTACTCACCGACGACAACTTCGCCTCTATTATCGGGGCAATCGAAGAGGGCCGGCGCCAGTATGACAACATCCAGAAGTTCGTCCGTTACCTGCTGTCGTCGAACACCGGTGAGACCATTGCCATCTTCGTCAATATCCTGCTCGGCGGGCCGCTGATCCTGCTGCCGGTGCAGATCCTGTGGATGAACCTGGTCACCGATAGCATGACAGCCGTGGCCCTCGGCCTGGAGCCGGTGGAAAAAGGCGTCATGCAACGGCCGCCGCGCGCTGCCCACGAGCCGGTGCTGGACCGCGCCGGCATGCTCATGATTCTGGTGCTCGGTGGCTACATCGGCGCCGCTACCCTGTGGCTGTTTCACCACTACCTGGTGGCCGGGCACGCGCAGGCGCTCGGAGTCGCACACACGGTCGCCTTCACCGGCATCATCCTGCTGGAGAAAATGAACGTGTTCAACTTCCGCTCACTGCATGCGCCCATGTCGGTGATCGGGCTGTTTTCCAACCCCTGGGTGCTTGCTGCCTGGGCCGTGACGGTCGGACTGCAGGTCTGTGCCGTGTATATACCGTTCCTGCAGCAGGCACTGCACACGGTGCCGCTGGGATGGGCTGACTGGGGAATGATCCTGGTCGTCGCCCTGCCCGTTTTTCTGGCCACTGAACTCTACAAGTGGTTGCGCTGGCGCTGGTCGCGGCTGGCGACTACATCCTGAAAAAAACGATCCAGGGATAGAACCCTATGTTGTTATCAGACGCTCCACTGAAGCTGGTGAGCTTGGTTTAGGAACTTCCCGGTAAGTTCATGCGATACGGGAAACAGGGGCATTGTAGCCATTTGCAGCAGCTCGCTGAGTGGAAAAACAAACGGGTACAACCGGCACACACGCCGTTTTTGTACCCTGTTTCGTTCAACGATCGGAAACCCTTGCCGCCAGGCTTGTATTTCTGCCGGCTGCACAAGAACTTAAATGGTGGGTCGTATAGGATTCGAACCTATGACCAATTGGTTAAAAGCCAACTGCTCTACCAGCTGAGCTAACGACCCCTGGGAAAGCCGGGCATGATACCGCACCGGCTGAAAATGACAAGCCTTGGACCCGGCCGACTGAATGCCGGCCTCCGGCCCTCCTGGCCGCACCCCGGCGCTGTCAGACGGCTTCGAGCCGTCGCAGCGCCTTGGGCAGCAGGTGCATGTCAACCAGTGACGTAATCAGCGCTGCCGTGAAACTGGCATCGGCTTCATAGACCATCTTGTAGTACTGGATTTTCATGGTCAGTGCGCTGCCGAGCACGATGCCGCCAAAGGCGATGAAAGAACCGAGCGCCAGGGTGGAAATGCCGGTGATGCCCTGGCCGATGGTACAACCCAGCGCCAGCACACCGCCGAAACCCATGAGAATCGCGCCAATAAAGTGGTTGAGAAAATCCCTGAAAGAAGCGAACCATTCAAAACGGAAACTGCGGCTCAGCAGCGACCAGAGCAGCGAACCGAGAATCACACCGGCCACCGCCATCACGCCGAAGGTCAGGTAAGCGTGGCTGAAGCCGGCTGCGGTATAGCCGGCCGTCTGGCCCATGGGGTTGATAAAGGTAAACGACTGGGCGGCCAGCGGCCGGGTATCGGCCGGCTTGCCCGCGTCGGACTCGGCGAGGAAATCCCACTGCTGCGCGTAGCCCTGCAGCGTGTACTGCTCACCGTCGATATCGATCTGTACATTGCTGGTCACGTACCAGGCTGCCAGTACCGCCAGGCCTACCGCCAGTCCGCCCAGCACATTGTCGAAACTGCCGCGAAAATCGCGTGACGCGAAGACGATCACCAGCAACAGCAGTCCCAGCACGCCACCGATAATCATGCGGGCATTGGCCGCGCCTTCACTACCGGCGACCAGGGTACCCACATCCTGGCTGGTGCCCATATCGACGGCCAGCGGACGGATCCAGTCATAGAACAGGACGGTAAACAGGGTCTGGTCGGAACCCGGAAAGGGGTTCACCATGAAATAGGCGATTACCGCGATGACGGCGAACACCAGAATCGACTTGAGATTGCCGCCGCCGATGCGTATCAGGCACTTATTGCCGCAGCCACTGGCCAGCGTCATGCCGATACCGAAAAGAATGCCGCCCAGCAGGTTTTCCGCCCAGATGAATTGCGGGCTGCGGTAGGGCGGGAAGGCGCTGCTGACATTGACCAGGCCAGCGCTCTCCAGTGCGGTAACACCCAGCAGGGCAACCGCTATGGCAAACAGCCAGGCGCGGAAGCGTCCGGTATCGCCCATATTGACCCAGTCGGACACGGCGCCCATGGTGCAGAAATTCGTTTTGTTGACAATGGCGCCCATCAGCAGCGCGATAACAAAGATGGCCCAGAGGAAGAAGGACTGGGCGGAAACAAAACTGTCAAACATCATAACTGGGTTCCTCTCACTGCATTCGATCTCGGCTGGTAGTGTGTGGGATCATTGATCCCCGCTTCGGCAAACCCGGCGGCCCGCAGGCGGCAGGAGTCACAGTGCCCACAGGCGCGGCCGGCTTCATCGGCCGCATAGCAGGATACTGTCAACGCATAGTCCACACCCAGGCGGGTGCCGGTCTGAATAATACCGGCTTTGCTCATGTCTATGAGCGGTGCGTGTACCTGAAACGAGCCACCTTCGACACCCGCACGGGTGGCTAGTTGGCTTAGACGCTGAAACGCCTGGATATATTCCGGCCGGCAGTCGGGATACCCGGAGTAGTCCACGGCGTTCACCCCGATAAACAGGTCCCAGGCCCCCAGGACCTCCGCCCAGGCCAGGGCGAGCGACAGAAAAATAGTATTGCGCGCAGGCACATAAGTGACAGGAATACCCTCGCCGGGTTGATCCGGGACGTCGATTTGCCGGTCGGTCAAAGCCGAGCCGCCAATAGCGGTCAAGTCCAGGGGGATGAGCTTGTGTTCCACCACGCCGAGCGACGCTGCCACGCGGCGTGCCGCCGCCAGTTCGGCATGATGCCGCTGGCCGTAGTCCAGGCTGAGCGCGTAACAGGCGTAGCCCTGGTCGTTGGCAATCGCCAGCGTTGTCGCCGAATCCAGTCCGCCGGATAACAACACCACGGCCCGGCGGCCGGTCGGGACACTAACGGCCCGGCTCATCGCCCCAAAGCAGTTTATGTAACTGCACCTGGACGCGTACCGGCAGACGATCGGCCAGCACCCACTCTGCCAGCCGGGTGGCGTCCTGTTGCTGCCAGGCAGGGGAAAACAGCAGCTCGCAACGGCCGACCAGTCGCCGCTCGACGATCTGCTCGCGCGCCCACTCGTAATCCGCCCGATCGCAGATAACGAACTTGACCTGGTCGCGCGGCGCCAGGTAGTCCAGGTTCCGGTAACGATTGCGGGACATTTCACCGGAACCCGGCGTTTTCAGGTCCAGTACCTTGATGACCCGGCCATCCACCTGGCTCACATCGAGTGCACCGCTGGTTTCAAGCGATACGCTGTAACCCGCATCGCAGAGTTGCTGCAGGAGCGGCAGGCTGGCCGGCTGGGCCAGCGGCTCCCCACCGGTCACGGTGACATGGCGAACCTGGAAAGCGGCAACCCGGGACAGCAGATCCGGCAATTGCATGAATTCCCCACCACGAAAGGCGTAATCGGTATCACAGTAATGGCAGCGCAGGGGGCAACCGGTCAGGCGTATGAACACCGTCGGCAAACCCGCGCTGGTGGACTCGCCCTGAATGGAGAGAAAAATCTCGCTGATACGCAACCGCTCGCTGAGCGTGCCGGGCAGCCGATCGAGGTGCTGATTCATGCCGGGTAGTATAACAATTGCCCGGACAGGCAGGCGAGAAGCCCGTGACACGGGCGCTCCCCAGACCGGAGGGGGATTTCCGCCATGCCTTGAAAACCGCCAGAGAACCGCGTGAAAAACAGGCGAATGTGGATTTTCCGCATTTTCCCGCAAGGTTCCCTGGCTGATTTACCCGTTACCTAGTGCCCCTCGCGCTTCATCCGATCCAGGCGCTCCTGTGCCAGGCGTGCACTGGTACTGTCGGGGTAAGCCCTGACGACCTGCTCCAGCAGGTCTCGCGCCTTCGCCCAGTCCTTGAGTTCATACTGGATATACCCCATTTTCAGCTTGGCGTCCGCGACTTTGGGGCTGTCCGGATAAGTATTCAACACCTTGTCGAATTCCGTCAGTGCCGGCTTGAACTTCCGGGTTACGTAATACACTTCACCCAGCCAGTATTGGGCGTTATCCGCGTAACTGCTGTCGGGATATTTTTTAAGGAAGCCCCCGAATGCCGAGGCAGCATCGGTGTAACGCCCTTCCTTGAGAAGCTCCAGCGCCTTGTCGTAGGCCTTGCGCTGTTCGGCCGGATTCAGGGTCGGGGATGCCGACCCGGTCGCGGGTGCTTCGGGTGTCGCACCCGCCGCCACACCCGCTGGCGGTGCCGCCACACCCGCGGCAGCGGTCGCCGGGGCGGCGCCGGTGCCACTGGCAGCCGGGGCCGCCGCCGGGCCCGGTACGCCGCCCGCTTCCAGGCGATGCAGGCGCCGGTCGATGTCCAGGTAAAGGTCGCGCTGGCGTTTCTGCAGGCTCTCCAGCGAGTGGGTCTGGAGCTCGATATCGCCACGTAACTGCTGCACCTCGCGCTGCAGCGCCGATACCTGGTCAAGCAGATTCACCAGGCTGCGGCTGTCCAGCTTGCGCTCCAGCTGCACGATGCGGCTTTCGAGCTCCGCCTTGCTGACCGCCGACGCGCTGGCGGACATCACCAGCAGCGCGACCAGCAGTGTGACACGTTCAGTAACCGACATAGACCAGTTCCACGCGGCGATTCATGCTCCAGGCCGATTCGTCATGCCCCTCGACAGCCGGTTTTTCCTCGCCGTAACTGACGACCGTGATCTGTGCCGGGGTTACACCCTGGAATTCCAGCATGCGGCGGATCGATTGGGCACGGCGGTCGCCCAGGCCGATATTGTATTCACGCGCACCGCGTTCGTCGGTATGCCCTTCGACGGAAACCTTGACGGTCGGATTGGCCGCCAGGAAGGCGGCATGCGCCTCGACCAGCGGACGGTCCTGTTCGGCCACGTCACTGCTGTCGAAGGCAAAATAGATAACGCGCTGCGACAACGGGCTGTTAGGGTCGTTCAGCGATTCAATCGACAGGTCACCGTAAGCGCCGACACCGGTCGAGGTCACACCGCCTGCGCCTGCACCCTGCTCACCGGCTGTTCGATCTTCAACTGCCACGTCACCACCCTTGGTGCCGCCGGTCGAACTGCAACCCGCCAGCCACACGACAGTCAGTGCAATTACCATGCTGTGAATTAATTTCATACGATTCGCTCCTTTTGAAAATTTAACCAAACCTGCTTTAAATCCGAACCCCGGTCACTGCCTGTCTCATGCTATTTACGCTTTTCAAACGGCGACCATACCGGCTCACGCACGTTTCCCTGTTGCAGGCTGAAGCGCTGCCGGAAGCGGCCATCACTGGACACCGCTGCAAGCACGCCACGGTGGCCGGCCTCGGTCGCGTAAATAATCATACTGCCATTGGGCGCAAAACTCGGCGACTCGTCCAGACGCCCGTCGCTGAGTACCCGCAGCAGCCCGCTGTCGAGGTCCAGGGTAGCGATCCGGTAGCTGCCGCTCTCGCCGTGCACCATCGCCAGCGTCTTGCCGTCGGGGGTAAAATCGGCACTGGCATTGTAATTACCCTCGAAGGTGATGCGCTGAGCGCGCCCGCCCTGTGACGGCATCCGGTACAGCTGCGGGCTACCGCCACGGTCGGAGGTAAACACGATACTCTTGCTGTCCGGCGACCACACCGGTTCAGTATCGATGGCCGCACCGAAAGTCAGGCGTTTGAGTTTACGGTCACTGAGACGCATGCTGTAGATTTCCGGATTGCCGTCACGCGACAGGGTCACCGCCATGCTGCGTCCGTCCGGCGACCAGGCCGGCGCACCGTTAATACCGGCGAAAGCCGACAACTCTTCACGCTTGCCGCTGACGATATCCTGGACAAACACAGCGGCACGGTGTTTTTCAAATGACACGTAGGCCAGCCGTCGCCCGTCCGGCGACCAGGCCGGGGACATCAGGGGCTGACCGGAACTCAACAGGGTTTTCGGATTGTACCCGTCGCTGTCGGCGAGCTGCAGCATGTAGGTTTTCTTGCCATTCAGGGTTTCCGAAATGACATACGCGATCCGCGTGGCGAACGCCCCGGGTTCGCCGGTCAGCGCCTCGTAGATAATGTCGCTGATACGGTGGGCAACGTAGCGCAGCCGGTCGGCCCTTGCCGGCAGACTGTAACCGGTTATCTGGCGGCCACGAAACACGTCGAACAGGCGGAACTGAATCCGGTATTGGTCAGCACCGGCCGGCTCGACCTGCCCGATCACCAGGTTGTCGACCCCCAGTGTACGCCAGTCCTGGAAACGCACGTCTCCGACGACCACCGGCCGGGCGACCAGGTTCTGCTCGGGCACCGGTGCAAAGCGGCCACTGCGCGCCAGGTCGGCGGCGATGATGGCCGACACGTCCTGCGGCGGCTGGTAGCGATTGTCGCTGACACCGAAAGGCACGACGGCGATCGGCACGGCACCGTCGATACCCTGGGTAATTTCAATGGTCAATGCCGCGCGAGCCAACAGCGGCAGACAGAGAACGAGACAACAAAGACTGAAAGCGATTTTTTTCATGCTGATCCAGGTTTAAATTCAAATCTGAGTGAACGGAACTGCTCCATCACTTCGGGGTCCGGCGGCACCGGCAGGGGTGAAGCCTTGAAGACCGCCGCTTCCACCGAACGATCAAACGCGGCATTACCACTGCTGCGCACTATCTGTGCGTCGATGACCTCCCCGCTGGGAATCAGGCGCACTTCCACCGTGCAGGATAACTCAGAGCCGGAACTCGGCGGGCGTATCCAGCTGCGCTGCACCTTCTCCTTGATGTACAGCACATACTCGTCGATCATCCGCTGCATGGCGCTGCGGCGCTGCGTCGCCAGCCGCTCTTGCTCGGCGGCCAGCCGTGCCTGCATTTCCGCCTCGGCCGCCTTGCGGCGGGCTTCCTCCTGCTTGCGCTTCTTCTCCGCCTCGGCCTTTTTTCGGACCTCTTCCTTGCGCTTCTTCTCTGCCTCGGCCTTTTTCCGCGCCTCTTCCCTGCGCTGCTTTTCGGCTTCGGCTTTTTTCTTCGCCGCCAGCTCGGCCTTGCGCTTCTTCTCCGCCGCGGCCTTTTTCCTGGCTTCTTCCTGCTTACGGGCCTCCGTCTCGCGTTTGCGTTTCAGTTCTGCAGCGTGTTTTTCTTCCTGCCGGCGTTTCTGCTTCGCCGCCTCCGCCTGCTCTTCGAGTCGCTTGAGTCTTTCCTGTTCCTTGCGCTGCTTCTCGTTCTCCAGCCGCTTCTGCCGCTGGACCTCGGCATCGAGCTTGGCTGCGTCGACAACCACGGCCTGCACGGGCGCTTTTTTGCTGGCCGTAGTGGGCTTGATACTGGGCGCCCAGTCAAGACTGAATACCAGCACCGCCAGTAACGCCGCGTGTACCAGCACAGCGTACACGAACGGGCGCGGCCTCTCGCGCAACAATCGCAACAACTCGCGAATCTACCCGCCCTCCGGCTCGGTCACCAGCCCCACCTTGGCGGCACCGGCCTGCTGCAGCAGCGCCATGGCTTCCACCACGCGGCCATAATCCACGCTGGTGTCGCCGCGCACAAGCACCGCTGTCTTTGGGCGCTGACGCAGTACCGCCGCGGTGCGCACCACCAGGGCATCGGCGTCCACCGGCTGTTCCGGGTCACCCCCGACGTTCAGGAAGTAGCGACCCTCGGCGTCCACCGTCAGCACCAGCGGATCCTGCTGCTGCTCGTCCATGGGCTCGGCATCGGCCTGTGGCAGATCCACATCCACGCCCTGGTTCAACAGGGGCGCGGTAATCATGAAGATCACCAGCATGACCAGCATGACATCAATGTAGGGGACCACATTGATCTCCGCCATCGGTTTTTTCTTGACGCGCTGCCTGGCCACAAACAACCTCTATGCGACAGGACCGGGGCGGGTTTTACCTTCAGTCATTTGCCTGCCTCTGTAAAATGCTGGTGAACTCTTCCAGGAAGTTGTCATAGCGGTTTTCAAGCCGCTCGACATCGTTTGAATAACGGTTATAGGCGATCACCGCCGGTATTGCCGCGAACAGGCCCATCGCCGTTGCGATCAGGGCCTCCGCGATTCCCGGCGCCACCATCGCCAGCGTCGCCTGGTGCACGTTACCCAGGCCGCGAAACGCATTCATAATGCCCCAGACGGTACCGAACAGGCCGACGTAGGGGCTGGTTGAACCTACCGTCGCCAGGAAAGACAGGTGAGTTTCAAGCTCGTCGATCTCCCGCGACAAGGCCACCCGCATGCAACGCTGCGCCCCTTCGACGGTAGCGCGGGGATCACTGCCGCCGCGCTGACGCAACCGCGCGAACTCCTTGAACCCGGAGACAAAGATATTCGCCAGCCCCTTGAGTTCGTTGGCACGGGGGGAAAACTGCTGGTACAGCGTCGCCAGGTCGCCCCCGGACCAGAAGCGATCTTCGAATTGCTCGGCATCCTGCCGAGCCTCGTTGAGCGCACCGCGCTTGCGGAAAATCATGGTCCAGGACAGGACCGACACAGCCAGCAGCAGTCCCATGACCAGCTGCACGACGACACTGGCACCGGTAATCAGGCTGAAAAAAGAAAGATCAGCGTGCATTCATTAGCTCCGAACGTATAGCTTGCGGGATGGAAACAGGTTTGAAGGATGCCGCGTCCACGCAGGCGATACGCACGGTCCCGGCACATAAAATCGCCGACTCGTCACGTCGACGTACCGACTGGGAGAACAACAGGCTGGCGCGCCTTGCATCGCTGATCTCCGCACTCACTTCGAGCGCATCATTGAAACGGGCGGGAGACCTGAAATCGACTTGCAGAGAGTGTACGGTAAACAAAATACCCTGTTCCTGGCGTAAGCGGTCCTGCTCAAAGCCCATGGACCTTAAATACTCGGTACGCGCACGCTCCATAAACCTGAGATAGTTGGCATAGTAAACCACGCCACCACTGTCTGTGTCTTCGTAATAAACCCGCACCGGCCAACAAAACTGCGACAAGCTTTTCCCCGCTAATGACAACGCCAGACGCCAATAATTCCTGGCCCGATAGCTTACCGATGCACGCGCCTGTTTGCATCCTGTGTTCAACAAAAAACAACTGTTACCCTGCCAAAAAAAACGCGGCCAGGGCGGCCGCGGAACATCCCACTGGGGGAGTTGGTAAACCGGATAGTTATCCGGGTCCAGGAGGAACAGATTAACACCGGGTAAAATCGAGCCGCAGGTGCACAGGTGCCGATGTAAATACCTGCCATCGTCCACCGCTCCGTGCCGCCCGGCGTTGCCGGTTTGCAAACGCGTCCCCGCTCGGCCAGGCAACACAGCGCGGGAGGCCGGTGGTCCGGATCGGAGGATACCTGGTTCACCGCGACTATCCCCGGGTAGTTGACCTGTGTCGAGCAAGGCTTGTGCCAGGGAAACAAAACCGTTAATCCGGCGGACTTTTTATGCTCACCCGCCCCGTTCAGGTGGGAGCCTGACCGGCTCAAGCGGCGAAAACCGTCCCCAACCGGAGACGGCTGCCAACCGGGACAAATATTTTCGAGTCTATTAATGGAGTTGCCGTGTCGCCAAATGGCGACACGGTAATTACGAAGCCCGCGCGCCCTTGAACTGGGACGGGTTGAGATGATGCTTGTGTAACAGCTTGTAGAACTCGGTGCGATTGCGCTTGGCGATACGCGCCGCCTGGCTGACATTGCCGTTGGTGATCTGCAGCAGCTGGGTGAGGTATTCACGTTCAAAACGGGAGCGTGCATCCGCAAAGGCCGGCATTTCGGCATTTACCTCGCCACGCAAGGCGCGTTGCACCAGGCTGGCCGGGATCAGCGACGTAGTGGTAAACGCCACCGACTGCTCGACGATATTGAACAGCTGGCGCACGTTACCCGGCCAGGGCGCGGACAACAGGACTTCCATGGCATCCGCGGCAAAGCCCTTGACCCCTTTCTTGGCGGCATCCTCGAGGGTGGTGAGGAAATAGTTTGCCAGCAGGGGGATATCCTCGCGCCGCTCCGCCAGGGACGGGATATCCAGGGCTACCACGTTCAAGCGGTAGTACAGGTCTTCGCGGAAGGTGCCGGCGTTACGCAGCTCGTCCAGGTCACGGTGGGTGGCCGAAATAATCCAGACGTCGACCGGCACCGCCCGGGTCGACCCCACCGGCCGCACGCTGCGTTCCTGAATGGCGCGGAGCAGCTTGACCTGGAAGCTCATCGGCATATCGCCGATTTCGTCCAGGAACAGGGTGCCGCCCTCGGCGGCCTGGAACAGACCCTTATGGTCGCGCGTGGCGCCGGTGAAGGAACCTTTCACATGGCCGAAGAATTCTGACTCGAACAGTGATTCAGGTATGGCGCTGCAGTTGACGGCGATGAACTCCCCGTCGGCACGCGGGCTGGCGTTATGGATGGCCCGGGCCAGCACTTCCTTGCCGGTACCGCTCTGGCCGTGGATAAAGACGCTGGCCTCGCTGGAGGCTACCAGGCGGGCCTGACCGAGCAGGTCTTCCATCAGCGGGCTGCGGGTCACGATACCCTGACGCCATTCTGCGACGTGTTCCTCCTCGCGCCGTTCGTGCTGCTCACCGGTGACCCGTAAGGCACGGGTGACCTGCTCGAGCAGATCCTTGCTGTCGAACGGCTTGGTCAGGTAACCGAAGACCCCGCGACTGGTTGCATCAACGGCATCGGGAATGGAGCCATGAGCAGTCAAAATAATGACAGGCAGTGCCGGCGTGCGCTGATGAATCTGGTCGAACAGCGCCATGCCGTCCATGCCATCCATACGTAAGTCCGTGATTACCAAGTGAGGTTGGAAAGTCGGAATCTGGGCGATGGCCTTCTCGCCGCTTTCCACGGCAGCCACTTCATACCCTACTGCGGACAGCCGCATCGACAACAGCCGCAGCAAAGCCGGGTCATCATCCACTACCAGAACCCTATAACGACAAGCGCTCATTCCTACTCCTTCCGTTCAACCGGCGTTTCACGTTGCTGAATACTTTGCTCGATATTGGTCAGCTCTTGCAACTGCCGTTCCAACTCTTTCACGCGCTCGTCGGCCTGCACCGCGTCACGCTTCAATTTGCTGATTTTAGCACTGCTGTCGACCTGTTCACTAACCACCTGGGTGAGCAGCGCTGCGAGTGCCCGCGCGCTTTCACTGGCCCGGGCCTGGTTCAGCCCCTTGAGCAGCGTCAGGGCCCGCGCCTGGTCCCTGACTTCCGCCGGACCTACCGCCAGTGGCAGCGCCAGGCGCAACCGGGTACGGGCATCCTGGTAGCGGGCGAACTCCTGTTCACGGGTTTGCAACGTCTGTTTGAGCTGGTCTTCGGGCAGCCCGATAACACGATACCATTCCTCGAGCCAGTAGGCGGCATCGTCGACCCGCAGGGTAACCGGTACCGGGCCCTCTTTATGATGCTGCACGGTCACTGGCTGGCAGGCGCTGACCACAGCACAAGTCAATATAAACAGGAGCTTATGCACACCTTTCCTCGGCTTGTTGCAACGGCAGTATAACCCTCAAACAGGCGCCGGGGCTCTCGCCGTCGATCGCCTCGATGTACCCGCCGTGTGCCTGGGCATATTCCCGCGCGATCGACAGCCCCAGACCGGTACCACGCACGTGACCGTTGGCGGTGTGCGTACCCTGGTAAAAAGCGTCGAATATCCGGCGCCGCTCCGCGGCCGGGATTCCCGGACCGGAGTCGGCGACCTCGATCACAGCCTGCCCTTCCCGGGCATGCAATTTCACCTGCAGACGCCCCTTTTCCGGGGAAAACTTGATGGCATTGGAAATCAGGTTGTCCACCAGGGTCTGCAGTTTGGCGCGATCACCATCCAAGTCTACAGGATCCATCGAGGCATCCAGCACCAGTTGCCGCGCCAGTAACGCAACTTTATGATCTGAAAGTACATTATAAATCAGATCGCGTAGCGCCACGCGCTCGACATGCAACGTCGAGGCGCGGGAACTGGCCACATTGAAGTCCAGCAGGTTCTCGATCAGCTTCTGCAACTGCAGGGTGTTATCGCGCAGGATGGCGGCGATTTCAGCCTGCTGCTGGTTCAAATGACCGACCATTTCCTCGTTCAGAAGTTCCGCACCCTCGCGGATGGCCGTCAACGGAGTCTTGAGTTCATGGGAAATGTGCCGCAGGAAGCGGTTTTTCTCCTGCTCCACTTCAAGCAGCCGGGTGCGCATCCAGTCCAGTCTTTCACCCAGCTGTTCCAGGTCGCGCGGCCCGACAATGTGCGCCGGCTGGGAGAAATCACCGTCGCCCAGACGGCGGATAGCGTTGTCCATCTGCCGAATGGGGCGCGTGATCAGTACGGTGAAGATAGCCGCCATTACCAGGGCCCCGGGCACCAGCGCCATGGCCTGCACCACCAGGCTGCGTTGCACCTCGGCACCATTGCTTTCCAGTGTGCCGACCTCGCGCTCAACCAGCTTGCGGTTGTCCACCAGGATCTTGCGCGCATCGCGTGCCAGCCCGGTGAATCCGTCGAGAGCCGTATTAATTTCAGGGGCATCGTTCGGGAATTTGGTCAGCGCCTCGCTGACCCCGGCCTCGACCTCGACTATCATGTCGAGTCGCTCGCGCTGCAGTACCGGCAGGTTGAGTGCCAGCAACCGCCGGGTCGTATCCACGAATTTTTCATGGTTTTCCTGGAAAACCTTAAGTAATGCCTGGTCACCCGTGACCTGGTACTGGCGGGCGTTCCGCTCCATGTCGGTAATCGCTTCCAGCAACAACTGGCTGCTCTGGGTCGCCCGGACCGTCGCGAACAGGGCGCGCTGTCCCTGGGCGACCAGGCGATCCACCTCGTAGGTCGCATGTATCAACGCCAGCAACAGCGGCACGACCACCAGCATGAAGCCCACCAACAGCAGGCGGCGTATGGATTTTGGGCGATAAAGTCTCAAGATGCGTGACCCACCAGGGTATAGCGAATGGTGACTATTGTGGTTGAAACGCGGACAGAATTGAAATTTTACCCGCCCGAACGGTTAAACTGCCGCTCATGAATACGAAGAAGCTGTTCAGCCTGATACCGGGATTGCTGGTCTGCGCCCCCCTGATTGCGGCCGAGCCGGTAAGCGTGGAGTTCCGACCGCGCACGCCGGAGCAGATGAGCGCATTTTACGAAGCACGCGGCTTTCCGCGACCCATGATCGAGCTGCTGGCAAAGCAGTGCTTTATTACCGTGAGAATCCGTAACAGTGGCGACAGGATCATCTGGCTGGACCTGGCCAGGTGGCGATTCAGCAGTGCCGGTGAACCATTGCAACGCTATCACCGTAATTACTGGAAGCCGCTGTGGACCAGGATGCAGGTACCGCTGGCCAAGCAGTCCACCTTCCGCTGGACCCTCCTGCCTGAGCAACTCGACTACCAGCCGGACGAAACGGAGGGTGGGAATATCATTCTGCCAAGGGTCAATACACCCATTACCCTGGAGGCCACCTTTGCCACCGGCCCGGACAAGTCCGGCACGCCGATCCATTACCGGAATGACAAGCTGAAATGCGCTTACGATACGCCCTGACACACATCCTGCTCCCCCTCCTTGTCCTGTTGCCACCGGTCACGCCTGACAGCTCCCGGGCGGCTACACCGCCGCCCAAGGGTATCCGAATTTACGAACCGGGCCCGGCACCGCTGTTTGAACTGGCCGACCTTGACGGTAATCGCCTGAAGCTGGTGGACAGCCGGGGACACTGGGTATTTGTGCACTTCTGGGCCAGCTGGTGTGGCCCGTGCCGCAAGGAAATGCCGGCCGTTCAGCGCATGGCCCGGCTGCTGGCCGACGAGCCCCTGCAGATTATCATGGTCAACACCGCCCAGGATGAAGACACGATATTCGAGTTTATGGGGATTGTGGCGCCCGATATGAACAGCCTCATGGACGCCGACGGACAGGTCACGGAGGCCTGGCAGCCGCGCGGGCTGCCGGCCACCTACCTGGTCGACCCCGAGGGGCAGATCCGCTATCAGGCGCTCGGTGGCCGACCGTGGGACCAGCCGGCATATCTGGCCTTTCTGCGCGGGCTTATCGGCCGGTAAACACGGCCGCGTTCAAGTCTCAGACAACGCTGCCGAAGCCGCGATCAACGGCACCAGCCGGCGGTTCCAGGCCGGCCAGGCGACAACCCTGCGCAATAGGACCGCCGGGAAAAAGCTTGTACAGATACTTGTAGCCACCCTTATCGTGGAACATCTCGTCAAGCGCATCGTGCAACTCGCGCACACTGTACTTGTTGCAGTCGTGGCGGGAGCAATACTCCTGCAATGCACGCAGTTCGCTCCAGTGATCTTCGCCGAGCTCCAGACCTTCCTCACGGGCAAGGGCCTCCGCTTCATCTTCGGACCACTGAGACGGTGCATAAGGGAAACCCATCGTTCTGTCTGCTACTGCCATACCTTCATCCTCCCCGGTTATTCACGCTGCCGTGATAACGGCAGACTCCCTAAAAATATAGCACCGATTTTCAAGTTTGCTGCGTCACCCGTCACAGCACATCAACGTCACGCTCAACGCGCCTGTTGATCCATCTCCCGGGCTCTTTTCTCGAAGGCCGCGTTCATGTCGTCTTCCAGGTGTTTGGCCTTGTCCAGCGCTTTTACCTGTTCCTTCCAGACGTGCCGGGGCTGCCCGGAGTCCGCCGCGGCAGTATCTTCAGAGTTCTCGCGGGAACAGGCAGTTATGATGAACATCAGAACTACAGCGATCGCTAATATTCTTACTTGCATCGTCCACTCCTCCCGTCATCAAAGTATCAGTAGACCACCAGCTGGTCACCGAAGGCATCACAGGCCATCGAAATACGTTCACTGATAGCGTGCTTTTCATAAGGCTCGGACTGGCTGTGTCCCCACACCGGACCGGGCCATGCGGGGTCGTTGCGAAAACGTGCAATATGGTGCACATGCAGTTGCGGCACCAGGTTGCCCAGCGCTCCGATATTCAGCTTGTCGGCATGAAACGCCCACTTGATGAACTTCGACAGCTGCGCCGACTCGCGCCACAACTGCTGCTGGTCGGCCTCGGCGAGTTCGAAAACCTCGGTTACCGCCGCGCGCCTGGGCACCAGCACGAACCAGGGATAACGCGCATCGTTCAGCAACAGCAACAGACTGAGCGGCAGATGCCCCACCTGGATACAGTCGGCCGCTAACTGGGGGTGTAAATGAAAGTCCTGCGTCATAGAGCCTGCCCCTTACAGGTTTCGGATAAGCACCGATTAAAGACTTTTTACTCTCCGGGACTTTTGGCATCAAGCGGTAACCGTTATCTTAGGCCGAAATGGACTACGTACTCGCCATCGACCAGGGAACCCATGCCAGCCGCGCGCTGCTGTTCGACAATCAGGGCAACGCCATTGCCAGGCACCTGGTGGACATCGATCTGACACACCCGCGGCCGCATCACGCGGAGCAGGACGCCAGGCAGATCCTCGCCAGCGTCAACACCAGTGTGAGGCGGACATTGAATGCACTGCCGGCCGGCGGCAGGGTCAGCGTTTGCGGCCTGACGACTCAGCGCTCTACCGTACTGGCGTGGCAGACGGATGGCACACCCCGGTCAGCGGCGCTCAGCTGGCAGGACACCCGTGGCGGCAGCCAGGTCGACAGGCTGCGCCCCCGGGCCGAGCGCATCCGGCGACTGTCCGGCCTGCCGCTGTCAGCGCACTACGGTGCCAGCAAACTGCACTGGCTCTGCCAGTCGCTGGGTGACACTACGGGCCTGCGCCTGGGGCCACTGGCCCCTTTTCTGCTCGACAACCTGACAGCCAGCGACCACAGCTGCGTCGATCACAGCAACGCCCAGCGCATGCAATTGCTGAATATCTCGACCTGCGACTGGTCCGAACCATTGGCCGACTGGTTCGAGGTACCCCTGGACCGCTTGCCCGAGTGTGCACCGGTCGAACACGACTACGGTGTTCTGGTCGATCACGGCATACCGGTTACCGCGGTGTGCGGCGACCAGAACGCCGCCTGGTTCGGTGCCGGACAGCCCGACGCTGAATGCGCCATGGTGAATATCGGCAGCGGTGCTTTCATGCTCGCAGCCCAGGCCGATGGCAACCCGGACCCGGCGTTATTGAGCAGCATCGCCGCCAGTCACGGCGAAACAGTGGAATACCTGCTGGAAGGAACGGTCAACGGCGCCGGCAGCGCCCTGCAATGGCTGCAACAACACTATGCGACCGGGGAAGTCAGCGACAGGCTGGCCGGGTGGCTGCAAACGGTGACCGAACCACCCCTGTTTATCAACGCCGTCGGGGGACTGGGTTCTCCCTGGTGGCAGCGAGACATGAGCCCGGCGTTCCACCCGGAAGACCGGTCGCACAGTCCTGCGGAACGTGCCGTGGCCGTCGCCGAAAGCATCCTGTTTCTGTTGCAGGCCAACCTCGACCGCCTGCAGTCACAACGGACCATCAATCGCCTGTGCATCAGCGGTGGTCTGTCGCGGGTAACACCGCTGTGCCAGAAGCTCGCCGATCTCAGCGGTCTGCCGGTAAGCCGCAGTGACAACCAGGAAGCCAGCGCGCGCGGCGTGGCCTGGCTGGCCGCGGGCCGACCCGCACACTGGCCGGCGACGAAAAACGTTCAGCTTTTCAGACCGCAACCCGATAGCGGTTTGAGGCACCGTTATCAACAATTCATCCAACAGCTGCAGGCCCGCATCGGAGCTGGCGCACATGCCTGAAAACCCCGTACCACAACTGGTCGCCCACCGGGGCTATCTGCAACAGTACCCGGAAAATACCTGGCAGGCCCTCGAGGCGGCCCTGCACTGCGGTGCCTGCTGGCTGGAATTCGATATCCAGTTGTGCCGCGACGGGAAGTTTGTACTGCTGCACGATGATACTTTCAAACGCACGGCGGGCATCGACCGCTCCGTCTTTGAACTCGACAGTCGCCCCCTCGACATCAGTGTTCATGAACCCTTGCGATTCGGGGAGCGGTTCGCCCCCGCCCCGGTAACGCCGCTGGTCGATGTGCTGCATAAACTCGCCGCCTTCCCGGCCGCCCGCGCGCTGGTCGAAATCAAACAGGAAAGCATCGACCACTGGGGACTGGCGGTGGTAATGCAGAAACTGGTGTCGTTACTCGCCGGACACCAGCCGCAATGCAGCCTGATTTCCTATAATCACGCCGCCCTGCAGTGGTGCCGCCAACGACATGCTGACATAGCGATCGGCTGGGTACTGAAACACTACGATACCGAACAGCGGCAAACAGCGGAGGCTCTCAAGCCGGATTACCTGATCTGCAATTATCAGAAATTACCGGATGAGCAGGCACCCTGGCGCGGTGACTGGCAATGGATGCTCTACGATATCGTTGACCCCGACCAGGCGCTGGCGTGGGCTGCCCGTGGCGTCGACCTGATCGAAACTGCCGCTATCGGCCCCATGCTGCAGGACCCCCGACTCAAGCCAGGCGCCTGTAACCATGGACTTTGACCTGGCCATCATCGGCGCCGGCATTCACGGTGCCGCGGTCGCGGAAGAAGCGGCCCGGCGCGGCTACCGGGTGCTGGTGCTGGAGCAGTACGGCGGTCCGGCCCTGGGTACGTCGAGCAAGTCTTCCAAGCTGATACACGGCGGCCTGCGTTACCTGGAAAGCGGGCAGTTCCGCCTGGTGCGCGAGTGCCTCGGCGAACGCCGGCAACTGCTGGAAAGACACCCCGACCTGGTGCAACTCACGCCCTTCCACATCCCTGTCTACAAACAAATGCGCCGCGGCCCGTGGGTCATTGCCGCCGGCCTGAGCCTCTATGCCCTTCTCGGCGGCAAGGGTTTCAGGCGCATTGCCCGGCGGGACTGGCCGCAACTGGATGGTCTGAAAACACGTGACCTGCGATCCGTGTTCCGCTACTGGGACGCACAGACCGACGACCGGCAACTGACCGGGCGCATCATCGAAGCGGCTGAACGCCTGGGCGCCCAGGTGCGGTACAAGGCAAACTTCCAGGCCGCACAGTGCGGGACGGACAACTGCGAAATCAGCTACGAATCCGACGGCGCACTACACAGCGTGCGCGCAAGAACCATCGTCAATGCCACCGGCCCATGGGTCAACACCGTGCTGGAAAAGATCCGCCCCGTTTTGACAACCCTGGCGATCGATCTCGTCCAGGGCACTCACATCGTGGTGCCCGGTACACTAACGCGTGGCATCTATTACCTGGAGGCGCCCGCCGATCAGCGCGCCGTGTTTGTCATGCCCTGGCAGGACAAGATATTGATCGGCACCACCGAAACACCCTACCGGGGCGATCCGGCGAAGGTCCGGCCACTGCCGGGCGAAATCGACTACCTGCTGGAAACCTGGAATCACTACTTCGACAAACAGCTGGATCGCGACGACGTCATCGAAAGTTTTGCCGGCCTGCGTGTGCTGCCCGCCAGTGACCGCAACCCGTTTCACCGCAGCCGCGACACCCTGCTGCACCGGGACAGGAAGCTGCCGAATGTATTAAGCATCTACGGCGGCAAACTGACATCTCACCACCATACAGCCATGCGGGTGCTGAAAATACTGGGCCTGTCGCAGCGCCATTGAACGCTGCATTTTTAATGAACACCCGTAGAAGCGGCGGCCTTAGCCGCGGTTTTGCCACGGCGAACACGGCAACAGCCTGGCGCATCACAATTGTAGCGGCCTGGCCGACTGATCGGCCGTCCAAATCGAGCCTCTCACCGGCTGAATAAAAACTGCAGTTGCTGCAATGGGTTGCCAGACATCCCCTCGCTACAGGTTGACGGATCGCAATATGAACGCACGAATGTCTTATTCGCCGGCCTGGACAGGAGTATTCTGACCGTAGTTACTGACCTCGACACGGCTGCAGTGACGTCAAGTGACCAGCGCTGGTCATGTATGAAAAGAGAGGAGAAGGGCAATGCACATCAGAATGAAAACATACAGCGGTATTTTAGCCGCAGTCGGCTTCCTGTTCGTGACCCCGGGCTACGCCTTCGATATGGGTAATGTCATGAATCCTTCCAAGTGGATGGGTGGCAACAGCAATCGGGATCGCTACGATGATGATTACTATAACCGCGGCTACGGTGGTGGTCCCGGCTATGGTGGACCGGGTTATGGCTATGGTGGGCCGGGTGGTTATTACGGCGGCGCGCCCGGTTATGGCTATGGCGCCCCTGGCTACGGCGCCGCTCCGGGCTATGGCTATGCTGCGCCGGGTTATGGCACTGCACCGGGCGAGGCAGGCGTACCGGCTTATGGCGGTGCACCGGGCTATGGTGCAGCGCCCGCCTCTGCCAATACCTCCGACCAGATCGAACGCCTGCAGGAGCGTATCCGGGCACTGGAAGAAGCCGCCAAGCAGGCGCCTCCCGCCGCGAATCCGGCCTGGGGGAGCAGTCAGCCGAGCTATTCCACCCCTGCTGCGCCTGCCGCCGCGAATCCGGCCTGGGGAAGCAGTCAGCCGAGCTATTCCACTCCTGCTGCGCCTGCCGCCGGCAGCCGGCCGGGGTATCAGTACAGGTAGAAATACGACGCCTTCCGCGATCCCTGTACCGCTCTCATCAGGTGCTTCGCGGTAGGCGTTCCGAAGCGCGCCAGTTGCCGGGCATAGCGATCGAAGCGTGCTAGCTGTCTATAAGGGGCAATGTCCCGCCGGCCTGTCCCGGTGGCTTCAAGCCCAGCTGCAGATAGGCATTGCTGGTAGCCATGCGCCCGCGCGGGGTTCGGATAATGAAACCCTGCTGGATCAGGTAAGGCTCCAGCACATCCTCGATGGTGCCTTTTTCCTCGCCGATGGCCGCAGCCAGGTTGTCGACACCCACCGGCCCGCCGTCGAATTTCTCCACAATGGTGCGCAACAGCCGGCGGTCCTGGGCGTCGAAGCCCTGGCTGTCGACATCGAGCATGCCCATGGCGCTTTCCACCACCGCCTCGGTGATGATGCCCTGCGCCTTGATTTCAGCATAGTCCCGCACGCGGCGCAGCAGCCGGTTGGCGATACGCGGCGTGCCGCGCGAACGCCCGGCCAGCGCGGTGGCACCGGCGTCCTGCATCTCGATACCAAGGATGTGGGCAGAGCGTTTCAATATATAGGCGAGGTCGGCCGTGTTATAGAACTCCAGGCGCTGCACGATACCGAACCGGTCGCGCAGCGGCGAGGTCAGCAGGCCGGCACGGGTAGTGGCGCCGACCAGCGTAAAGGGTGGCAGGTCCAGCTTGATGGAGCGCGCCGCCGGCCCTTCGCCGATGACGATATCCAGCTGGTAGTCCTCCATGGCCGGGTAGAGTATTTCCTCGACCGCCGGGCTGAGGCGGTGAATTTCGTCGACGAACAGGACGTCGTGCGGTTCCAGGTTGGTGAGCAGCGCCGCGAGGTCACCCTGCTTCTCCAGTACCGGCCCAGCACTGTGGCGCAGGTTGGCGCCCATTTCGTTGGCGATAATGTGCGCCAGGGTGGTCTTCCCCAGCCCCGGCGGACCGAAAATCAGCACGTGGTCCAGTGCGTCCCGGCGCCGGCGCGCGGCCTCGATGAAGACCTCCATCTGCTCGGTGACCTGCGGTTGCCCCACGTAGTCGGCCAGCTTTTTCGGGCGGATGGCACGATCCAGTGCTTCGTCCTCGGACGAGGCACTGGCGGTAACGATGCGGTCGGGCTCGATCATGGCCTTTCAGGATACCGGCTTGCAGCAGGCCGGTACAGCCCTATCGCGGGGCCCGGTAAACCAGGGTGTCGGGGTGGAAAGCGTACCAGGCAAACCAGAACCCGGTGGTGCTTGGAACGAGCTCGTCACCGGCGTAGATCCGCCCGTTGTGGCTGGCGGCGTCGAACACCACGCGGACGGACTGACCGCCGACCCGATCTGTCAGCCGGCCTGCCCCTTTGGCCAGTTCGGAAAACGGGTAGGCCTTGAATACACCATTGATTTCCACACCAATCACCTGTTCTTTGGGGTGAAAACGCCAGTCGGTAGCGGCCACGGCGAACATCAGGTGTTCGCTGGTGGCATAGCCCGCATAAGGTGAACGGCTGTAGTCACGCCGGTAACCGGTATCTCTGGATAACACCCGGGTCTGCGGATAGCGCGTCCGCCAGTCGGCCCAGCTGGTATGTTCCATGGGAATCTGCTGCAAATGCTGCCCCTTTAAGGGTCCGCTTATCGCCTGCCGACGGATCTGCGACCACAGCGATTCGGTCTGCCGGTCATAGAGCAGTACATCGCTGTTATACAGCAGGCCGGAAACGCCGAATTCGAGTTCCCGGCCGTTGTCACCGGCCAGAAAAGCCATCCCGGTGCCGCACAGGGGGCAGTAACTGACCACCACCGCGGAATCGCCGAAACGGTCGTTGACGATTTCGTGGTAATTCAGAATACGCACGGGGTAGGCTTTCTGTTCGCCCTGCCGGCTGATGCCCAGGATGCGGTCGGCGTCGCCCAGGAAATCCGCTTGTGCGGCATCGACAAAACGGGGGTGATTGATAGCGGGGATGCCGTCGCGCCCGGGGCCACCGTGCGCGATCTGTTCCACCGGCACCAGCGCGCCGGACAGATCAAAACCGTTGTTCGGCCCCGCGTGCAGCCAACGCTGTCCCTGCCAGGCCCACAGGCCGGCCAGCAGCAAGGGATAGATAAACCAGCGTCCGTGGCGGTCCGCAACCAGTCGTTTTTTCAATAGACCCGACACCACGCACTGCTCCGACAATGGCCAATATAACTTTGACTGCGTGGTCGCGTGCAGGTTCTCGCAAAAATGGCGGTACCGTTTTGACCCGGCGCAACTGTTGTCTGTTATTCAGACCGGGTAATGCGGCCAGGCCGGAGAACAGGAAGCATTCGCTGAACAGGCAACCGGCCTGCCGATGCCGCCGGACACTTGACGGGATTAATTGACGGATGCCTGCAGGGCGGCGCGAATAATGTCTTCGGTGGTCAGGCCCTGGGAATCGACAGCGCGCACCATGCGACTGGCATCCGGGGCCTTGTAGCCCAGCGCAATCAGCGCGCTGACCGCCTCTTCCACCGGGTTGATTACGTCTGCACCGGCCGTGGCAGCAGTGGTGCCGGCACCCGGTGTCGCCCCCCAGTCGGACAGTTTATCGCGCATTTCGACCACCAGGCGCTCGGCGGTTTTCTTGCCCACACCCGGCAACTTGACCAGCGATGCCGTATCACCGGCCTGCACGCACAGGGCGAACTCGCCGGCTGGCATGCCGGACAGGATGGTCAGCGCCAGCCTGGCGCCGACGCCGTTAACCTTGATCAGGGTACGGAACAGGCGGCGGTCGGAGGCCTGGCTGAAGCCGTAAAGGGTATGTGCATCCTCGCGTACCGCCAGGTGGGTGAACAGGGTGACGTTTTCACCCACGGCCGGCAGGTCATAGAACGTTGTCATGGGCGCCTCGACTTCGTAACCGACCCCCTGCACATCCAGCAACAGGCTGGGCGGCTGTTTTTCCAGCAGCACACCGCGCAGGAAACCGATCACCGTAACCGCCCTCCACGCAACTGCCGTGCGGCCGCGACGCGGTCGAGCGCCTGCTGCTGAAAGCTGTGGCACAGGGCGATGGCCAGGGCATCGGCAGCATCGGCCTGAGGCGTTTCAGCCAGGTTCAGTAATACCCGCACCATATGCTGTACCTGCGATTTGTCCGCACCGCCGCGGCCCACGACGGCCTGTTTGATTTCACGGGGTGCATACTCGGCAACCGGCAGGTCGCAGGTCACCGCGGCGCAGATCGCGGCGCCCCGTGCCTGGCCCAGTTTCAGGGCCGAGTCCGCATTGCGGTGCATGAAGACACTTTCGATGGCGAGTTGCTGGGGCTGGAATTCGCTGATCAGGCTGCCCAGGCCACTGAAAATCAGGCCAAGCTTGTCAGGTAGCGTGTCGCCGCTGACTTTCAGGCAACCGCTGCTGACGTAACGGGCATGCTGTCCGTCGCTGTCGATCAGGCCGTAGCCCGTGAAGCGGGAACCGGGATCGATACCGAGGATACGCGTCATGCGTGCAGCGTATCAGAGCTCCGCCAGAATGTCCTCAGCGATATCGGCGTTGGAGTAAACGTTCTGCACGTCGTCCAGGTCTTCCAGCGTCTCCAGCATACGGATCATTTTCTCTGCGTCTTTCCTGTCCAGCGGCGTGGTGTTTTCGGCACGCATGGTGACTTCGGCATTCTCCGGTTCGAAGCCGGCAGCACCCATAGCCTCCCTCACCGCCACGAAATCATCGGGTGAGGTCAGCACGTCGATCGAACCGTCGTCGTTTGTCACCACGTCGTCGGCACCGGCTTCCAGCGCCGCTTCCATCACCGCATCTTCATCGACACCGGCGGGATAGCTGAGAATCCCGGCCTGGGCAAACTGGAAGGCCACCGAGCCACTGGTGCCCAGGTTACCACCGGCCTTGGTAAAGGCATGGCGGACCTCGGAAACGGTACGATTGCGATTATCGGTGAGACAGTCGACCATCACCGCCACACCACCCGGCCCGTAACCCTCGTAGCGGATTTCATCGAAGTTCTCGCCGTCCTGGGCACCGGAGCCACGCTTGATGGCACGCTCGATGGTGTCCTTGTTCATGTTGGCGCCCAGTGCCTTGTCCACCGCCAGGCGCAGGCGCGGATTGGCCGCCGGATCGGGATCACCGGTGCGGGCGGCCACGGTGATCTCACGAATCAGCTTGGTAAAAACCTTGCCGCGCTTGGCGTCCTGCGCCTTTTTGCGGTGCTGTATGTTGGCCCATTTGCTGTGTCCGGCCATGTCTGCCTCTTGATTATCCTGTTTAAAATTTGTGCGATTTTAACACCGGCCGGCAAACCGCGTCAGCTTTCGAACCTCGACCGCCTGAACACACCGACCCTCAGTGAGAGACTTCCAGCATTTGGCCACTTCGGCCATGAAATGCGCGCCGCAGAAAACGATGTTTTGCCGTGACCATTGCGCCGAAGGCCGGCGCTGCCACCTAATATTTTTCCGCAGGAGCGGGTTTGCCTGCGAAAAGCGATGTTGCGACAGCCAATTATTGCGCCATCACAAAACGCGCAATGGCCTCGCGGTTGGTCGAGGAACTGACACGCTGCAGTGCCTCGCTGCGCGGCAACCACTCGAACCGCTGGTGCTCTTGCGGATTCATGCGGATGGCCGGCCGCGCGGAATATTCCACACGGAATACATATTCCGTGTTTTCGCTGACCTCGGGCGCATAGCGCGCACGCCAGGCGGGCGCAATTATGAAGCGGTTGGAACAGCCGCAGTCGACCAGCGACGTGGTGACATCCAGGCCGGTTTCCTCGTGTACTTCACGAACTGCCGCATGCACCGCCGCTTCGCCCCATTCGAGGCTACCGGTTACCGACTGCCAGTAGCCACCCGGGTGCCCGCGTTCCAGCAACAGCACTTCGCCGTGACGGGTGTAAATCACGATGAGGACGGATTCGGGTCGTTTGTAGTGGTTCACTGGTAAATTGGGGGACAGATTCGAAATCTGCCCCCCTGCGATTTCCGGATCCCGGCCGGCGCGGGGATAACGGTGGTTTCAGGTTCAGGCTTCTTTCTTTTCCGGGATCTTGCGCAGGCGGATATTCAGCTCCGCCAACTGGCCACCCGACACTTCGGAAGGTGCATTGGTCAGCAGGCAACTGGCCGTCTGGGTCTTGGGGAAGGCCATGACTTCGCGAATTGATGACGCGCCGCACATCAGCATCACCAGGCGGTCCAGACCGAAGGCCAGGCCGCCGTGTGGCGGGCAGCCGTATTTCAGCGCATTCAGCAGGAAGCCGAACTTGTCTTCCGCCTCCTGGTCGCTGATGCCCAGCAGTTCGAACACGCGCCGCTGTATCTGGGTACGGAAGATACGCATGGAGCCTCCGCCAACCTCGGTACCGTTGAGTACCATGTCATAGGCGCGCGAATGACAGGCGCCCGGGTCGCTGTCCAGGAGGTCCAGTTGCTCTTCCTTGGGCGACGTGAAGGGATGGTGCAGAGAAATCCAGCGGCTGGCCTCCTCGTCCCATTCGAACATCGGGAAATCCACCACCCACAGCGGTTTCCATTCACCCGTCATCAAGCCACGGTCTTCGCCCAGCTTCTGGCGCAGCGCGCCGAGTGCCTCGTTGACAACGTGTGCCTTGTCGGCCCCGAAGAACACCAGGTCGCCGTCCTCGGCATCGGTACGTTGCATGATTGCATCGACCGCCTCGTCCGGCAGGAACTTGAGGATTGGCGACTGCAGGCCGTCACGCCCTTTGGCCAGCTCGTTGACCTTGATATAGGCCAGCCCCTTGGCACCATAGATGCCGACAAATTTCGTGTAGTCGTCGATTTCCTTGCGCGTCAGTTCGCCACCCCGCGGCAGGCGCAGGGCCGCGACGCGGCCGTGCGGATCGTTGGCCGGCCCCGAGAAAACCTTGAATTCCACACCCTGCATCAGGTCGGCCACATCGACCAGTTCCAGCGACACCCGCAGGTCCGGTCGGTCGGAACCGTAACGCCGCACGGCGTCCTGGTAGGTCATGCGCGGGAACGGGTTATCCAGTTTGATGTCCAGCACCTTGTCGAACAGGCCACGGATCATCTCTTCCATCAACGTCATGATCTGATCTTCATTCATGAACGCCGTTTCAATATCCAGCTGGGTGAATTCGGGCTGACGATCGGCACGCAGGTCCTCGTCGCGGAAACAGCGCACGATCTGGTAATAACGGTCCATGCCGGACATCATCAGCAATTGCTTGAACAGCTGTGGCGACTGCGGGAGCGCAAAAAATTCACCCGGATGGGTGCGGCTCGGCACCAGGTAGTCACGCGCGCCTTCCGGCGTCGCACGCGTCAGGATCGGCGTTTCGATATCCAGGAAGCCGTGAGTGTCGAGAAAACTGCGCAGTTCACGCGTAACCTCGGCGCGCAGACGGATGCGCTGCAGCATCTCGGGCCGGCGCAGATCGATATAGCGGTAACGCAAGCGGTGTTCTTCCGAAACCGTGTCATCGTCGAGGTGAAACGGCGGTGTCTCCGCGGTGTTGATAATGGTCAGTTCCTTGCCCAGCACTTCGACTTCGCCCGTGGACAGATCCGGATTCTCGGTTCCCTCGGGCCGACGACGTACGCGCCCCTGGACCTGCAGGACATATTCGCTGCGCACGCGCTCCGCGGTGGCGAAAGTCGCCTCCGTATCCGGGTCGAATACCACCTGCACGCGGCCTTCCCGGTCACGCAGATCGACAAAAATCACGCCACCGTGATCACGGCGACGATGAGCCCAGCCAACCAGGGTGACGTCCTGGTCAAGGTGACCGGCGTTGAGTTCTCCACAATAATGCGTTCGCATGGGTATGACGGTTCCCGAATAATTAATTAAGTGACCGGTCAGCTCAGCCGGTTTTTTTACCATCCCCGCTGGCGGGCTTGGCATCGCCGCCGGCGGATTTTCCGGCTTTCGCCGAATCCCCCTTGGCGATGTTCTTTTTCTTGCCGCTTTTGAAATCGGTCTCGTACCAGCCGCCGCCCTTGAGGCGGAAACCGGCGGCTGACACCAGCTTCTGCAGCGCCGGCTTGCCGCAGGCCGGACATTCGACCAGCGGGGCATCGCTGATTTTCTGCAGCTTTTCCATTTCGTGCCCGCAGTCGGCACAGCGGTACTCATAAATCGGCATGTTCAACCCTCGCCGGATTCGCAAAGCGCGCGATTATAACAGCGTACAGGTCCATGTTTCGACGCCTGATTGTCTGTAGGGGCCGGCATCGTCCCGGGGGGGAACCGTGACGGCGGCCGCGGGTCGCCGTGCCCCCGCCGGCGCCCCTCCCCAAGGAGAGGGGGAAAAACCCGGACATAACGGTAAAATGCGCCCATGCACGTGCGCCATACCGAACTGCCGGAAACCCAGGGAACTGATCTTAAGACGCTGAAATCGCTGGCGCCTTTCCTGTGGGACTACCGCGGACGGGTGGCGCTGGCACTGGCTGCGCTGGTGCTGTCCAAGATCGCCAACGTGGGTATCCCGCTGGTGCTCAAGGACATTGTCGACGCCCTGGACACCAGCCAGGTCCAGCTGGTTCTGCCCCTGGCCCTGCTGCTGGCCTACGGCGCACTGCGACTGGCCAGTTCGCTGTTCAACGAGCTGCGTGACTCGGTATTCGCTCGCGTGCGGCACGGCGCCATGCGCCAGGTGTCCACCCGGGTACTCGAACACCTGCACCAGTTGTCGCTGCGTTTTCACCTGGAGCGCAAGACCGGCGGCATCTCGCGCGACCTGGAACGCGGCTCGCGCAGTGTCAGCTCGCTGCTGAATTACATGGCTTTCAGCATCCTGCCGACACTGGTCGAAGTGACCCTGATCGCCACTATCCTGCTGAAAAACTACGACCCCTGGTTCGCCGTGATCACCTTTGTGTCGGTGGTCGCCTATATCCTGTTTACCTTCAAGATCACCGAGTGGCGCATGAAATACCGTGTGCAGATGAACGCCACCGACTCCAGGGCCAATACCCAGGCGATCGACAGCCTGATCAACTATGAAACGGTCAAGTATTTCGGCAACGAACCGCACGAGTTGTCACGCTACAATACCCTGCTGGAAAAATGGGAAGACGCCGCGGTCAAGAGCCAGACGTCGATGTCAGCGCTGAATGTCGGCCAGGCCGGCATCATCGCCGCCGGGGTCACCGCCATCATGGTCCTGGCTGCACAGGGCGTGGTGGCCGGTAACCTGACCATCGGCGACCTGGTATTGATCAACGCATTCCTGCTGCAGCTGTTCATCCCGCTTAATTTCCTCGGCATCGTCTACAGCCAGCTGAAGCATTCCATCGCCGACATGCGCGCCATGTTCGAGGTCATGGAACAGGAACCGGAAATCCAGGACCGTGCGGATGCAGCGGAACTTGATGTCGGCCGCGGCGAGGTTCGCTTCGACCGGGTCAGCTTTGCCTACGACCCGGACCGTCCGATATTGCACGACGTCAGCTTCACGATACCCGCCGGGCACAAGATCGCGGTAGTCGGCCCCAGCGGCGCCGGCAAGTCAACGCTGGCTCGCCTGCTGTTCCGTTTCTACGATGTGGGAAGCGGCCGCATTCTGATCAATGGCCAGGACGTACGCGCTGTCACCCAGCGAAGCCTGCGCGCCGCTATCGGCATCGTCCCGCAGGACACCGTCCTGTTCAACGACACCCTGCGTTACAACATCGGCTATGCCCTGCCGGGCGCCGACCAGGCCGCCATCGAGGCCGCTGCCCGCTCGGCCAATATCCACAGCTTCATCACCGGTCTGCCGAAAGGCTACGATACCGTCGTGGGAGAACGGGGTCTGAAACTGTCAGGCGGGGAGAAGCAACGCGTCGCCATCGCGCGCGCCATTCTGAAAAACCCGAAAATACTGGTTTTCGACGAAGCCACGTCGAGTCTCGACAGCCACTCGGAACAGGTCATCCTGGAAAGTCTCAGCAAGGCGGCCCGGGACCACACCACGCTGGTAATCGCCCACCGCCTGTCGACGGTCATCGACGCGGATACCATCCTGGTGATGGAAGGCGGCCGTATCGTTGAACAGGGTGATCATGCCGGCCTGCTGGAACAGGGTGGCCTGTATAACCGGCTGTGGGAGCTGCAGAAGCAGGAAGAGAAACAGCAGGCCGTGGTGTAGAAACTAGTCGTCGTTTTCCGAACGCAGCGCACGCAGCTGCTCGGTTTCCTTCGCCATGATATGCCGCACCAGCAACTCGCGGTCGGCTTCGCGCAGGTGTTCGTATTCCACCGCTACCTGCCAGGGGAACTGGCTGTCGTCGTCAGTGGCACGTTGGCAATGCACCACGCGACTGATGGTGATAATACCCACCATCGCCGGAAACAGCACCATGCGCAGCTCCAGCAGTGAGCCGCTCGGGATTTCATGCTGGGCACGGAACGCCACGCCACCGGCACTGAGACTGACCTCGCGGGTGGGTTGCTCCTCCAGCCCCATTTCCTCACTGACAAACAGCTGGGCGACCATGTTGAGCTTCTGGTCGATGGCCTGCAGGCAGCGCGCCAGCTCCGGTGAATCAATCTGCACCTTGTGGATCACGTGCGCCATCTGCCGGCTGGTGGCGGCAAAACTCGACGCCGCGGTAAAACGATCCACCAGGCGCGACTGCATGCGCTCCATGAACCGGTCGACGTCCTCTTCCTTGATCTGCCGGTAATCCAGTGCAATTTCGTCGGTGATTCGGAAATATTCCCTGCGTTCGTCACTCATCACTTTTCTCGCATTAATGCCCGCCCGCCTTGATACCCAGCGGGGACGACGGCTTGTCATCCGGTTTGGCGGCTGCCGGTCGGCCGGCATTCGCCTTTGAACCCCCTACCCTGATTCCACCCGCCCCGCCGGTCTTCGGCTTTTTCGCTGCCGGCCTGACGGCCGCTTTGGCCGGGGCCTTGTTCTTTACGCCGGTGCCTGTCTCGTCGGCTTTGGCCGGAGTTTTACGCTTACCGGGTGTTGCTGGCAAGTCCGGCGTCGGCCGCACCGCCGCCTGCGTCTTGCTGGCACTGATCTGATTACCGGCCGGCTTGTCCTCGCCCTGCTGCAGAATAATTTCCACGCGGCGGTTTTTTGCCCGGTTCGCCGGCGTGTTGTTTTTCGCCACCGGCTCGGTATCGGCAAACCCCTGTACCAGGAAGCGGTTGGAAGGAATATTCGTGGCCAGCATCATTTCGTGCGCCACTGACACGGCGCGCGCGGCCGACAACTCCCAGTTGGAACGGAAGCGCTCGGTGTAGATCGGCACATTATCGGTATGCCCGGCAACGATGATCTTGCCTTCGGAATTCTTGAGAATCTCCGAAACCCGGGCCAGGATCGGCCGGAAGCCGCCTTTCAACTTGGCACGGCCGGAACCGAAGGAGGCTTTTTCGCGCACCCGGATAATGATCTTCTGGCCGGCGGTTTCGACATCGACAGCCCCGGCCTTGATCTCCTTGCCCAGCGCCTGACTGATCAGCTGTGCACTGTGGTTGAGTTTTTTCTGTCGTTCCGCGGCTGCCCTGGCCTTGATCAATTCATCGAACGATTTTTCGTCGACTTCAACAGTCTTGTCCTTCTTCTGCGCCTGCAGACCCGCGAGTTTGACTTCGGCCTTCAGCTGTTCTTCCAGCCGCTTGGCCGCGAGCGCCTTGGCCTGCTGCAACTCCTGCTTCTGTGCCTCGGTCAGACCATCGGCCTGGGAGCGCTGTTTTCCCGGCATCAGGTGCGCCCGGTTCCCGCTTTCGGCACCCGCCTTGTCGTCAGCCTTCTGTCCCGCTTTCTGACCGCTTTGCCGGTCAGCCTGCCTGCTGGCACTCTCTTCCGGTTTAAAGGTTTTTTCCTTGTCCGGCTCGTGCTTGGCCCTGGGTGTCGGCACCGGCCGCCGGCGCTCCTTGCCGAGGTCCAGGTTGATACGCATATCATTGGTGGTCATCTGCCGGATGACATTCAGGTGCGTGGGTTCGGGACGGCCCGGACTGAATTCACGGGCGATGACGTTGATGCCCTTGGGCGGCTCCTTCACCTTTATATCACGCTGCACGCCAAAGGCATTTTTCAGAGAACCGGCCATTTCCTTGTACTTGGAAACATCCATTTCCGAAAACGACAGCAACAGCACGAAAAAGCACATCAGCAGCGACATCAGATCGGCAAAGGTCATAACCCATGCCGGGGCGCCGGCGTCGGGTGCTTTGGCGGGTCGTGCGTCGCTGGACATGGCCATCTATCCCTGTTGGCGGTCTGGCCGGTGCTCAGGCGGCGTCGGCCTGGGCCTCTTCACCAACCGCGTCACGCTTGCTGGCAGGCAGGTAGGTCTTCAGCAGTTCTTCCATCACGCGCGGGTTGAGCCCTTCCTGGATGGAACTGATGGTTTCGAGGATCAACGCCTTGTTGAGCCGTTCTTCCTGGCTGCGGTGTGCCAGCTTGTCGGCAATGGGCAGCGCAAAGGCGTTGGCGATAATGGCACCGTAGAGCGTTGTCAGCAGGGCCACCGCCATAGCCGGGCCGATAGCCTTGGGGTCATCCATGGCCGAGAGCATCTGTACCAGACCGATCAGGGTCCCGATCATGCCCATGGCCGGTGCCACGTCTCCGATCGCCTTGAAAATCGCCTGGCCGCGCTCGTGGCGTTCGATGGTGAGGTTGATATCCTTGCCCAGCATGGTACGCACGAACTCGGGCTCATGGCCGTCGACGCTTAACTGGATACCACGCTGCAGGAACTCGTTTTCGATATCCTGACCTTCCAGCCCCAGCACCCCTTCCTTGCGGGCGATGTTGGCCAGGTTGACGCCCTCCTCGATCAGCTTCATCGGGTTTTCGGCCTTGTTGAAGAATGCCTTCGTGGCGATCTTGAAAGCCGTGAGAAAATGCCCCAGGGGAAATTTCATCAGCACGGCGAAAATGGTTCCGCCGCCGACGATCAGCAGCGAGGGGATATTGACGAAGATGATCGCGCTGCCGCCCACTATAATGGCGGAAATGATGATACCGAAGGCGCCCAGCAGGCCAACGAGGGTGGCGAGATCCATGTAGGGGGTACTCCCTGGCAATCCACTTAGTTCCGTATTCCATATATCGCCGCCAATGGCCGAACCTTGAATCGGATCGCGGCAGTGACAAACACACCCCACCGGGCGAATTTTCACTTAAATTTACAGGGTTAAGAAATGATGGCACATTCACCGCACGGTGCCCGACAGGTGCCGGCACCCGCAAACCGGACAGACAGCCAGCGCGCGGTTTTCATCACCGGCTGTTCCAGTGGCATCGGCTATCGTGCCGCGCACGGCCTGCAGGAACGCGGTTACACCGTGGTCGCCAGCGCCCGCCGCGCCGAAGACGTGGCACGCCTGCAGGCGGAAGGCCTGACCTGCCTGCAACTGGACCTGGATTCGCCGCAATCCATCCTGGAAGCAGTTGATCAACTAGCTGAAATCACAGATAAAAAACTATTCGGCCTGTTCAATAACGCGGGTTACGGCCAGCCCGGCGCCGTCGAGGACCTGGACCGCGAGGCGTTGCGCGCGCAATTCGAGACCAACGTCTTCGGCACGCTGGACCTGACCAACCGCCTGATCCCCTGGATGCGCGCGGCGGGAGAGGGGCGGATCGTCCAGAACAGCTCGGTGCTGGGATTCGTCGCACTGGCCTACCGCGGCGCCTACAACGCCAGCAAGTACGCCCTGGAGGGACTGTACGATACGCTGCGACTGGAACTGGCGGATACCGATATTCATGCGGTGCTGATCGAACCCGGTCCGATCATCAGCCGTTTCCGCGCCAACGCCCTGGCCGCTTTCAGGCAGAACATCGATATCGACAACAGTGTCCACCGGGACTGCTACCGGGCCACCGAACAGCGCCTGACCCGTGAGGGCGCGGTGGCGCCCTTCACCCTGCCGGAACAGGCGGTGGTCGACAAGCTGATCCGTGCCCTGGAAAGCCGCCGTCCACGACCGCGTTACTACGTGACGTTTCCGACCTACCTGTTCGGCAGCCTGAAACGGGTGCTGGGCAGTCGCGCCCTGGACCGGGTGCTGCTGGGTATCTCGCGAGGGGAGCAGAAATAGGGGCCGGGGACAGATTTCAAATCTGTCCCCGGAGAGTCACACAGGGTTGTCAGAAGTTGATGCGCAGACCGGCGAAATAGTCTCGGTCGTCGGCACTTTGCGACGTTCTGATCGACAGGTCCAGCTTCCTGGTGAGCTTGATCACCGGGCCTATCACCAGAAAGGCATTATCGGTATCACCGGAACGGTATTCACCGGCAATCCGGGCCTCAAAGCGCTTGTGCGCCCGAAAGCGCACGCCCGCCCCGTAGATGTACCCCTTGGGGCTGTTGGAACGGTCACCATTGAGCTTGGTGTTGAAATAGATCAGGTTGCCGAACACATCCAGCGATTTGAGCACGCTGTAATGCGGCTGCAGGCCGACCCGGAACTCGTTCAGGTCGGGGTCACCGGAGGGATCCTTGGCCTTGGGGAAACCGTCGGTCCAGCCGCGGATATAGCCGGCCCGCAACGCCACGTACTCATGCACGCCGAACGACAGGTCAACCTGGGCGGAATCCATGTCGTAGTCATCACCGCTCAGGCGGTTATAACCGGCATCCACAAAGCTGTAGCTGAACCCCTTGGCCGCCAATACCGGCCCACAAGCAAGCAAGAACACAGAGACAAACAGAGCCTCAAAGGCCTTTTTTGAATTCATTGATCCTCCTCCTGAATATTTTTTTTCTGTCCGGCTCACGCCAAAGACCGACCCATACTACGGATTCAGCGCACCGCCTTCAAGCCGAAAAATACGGCAACCGCATAAAAAAGGCGGGCTGACGCCCGCCTTTACTTGCTGATTTTCCAGCAGATTCAGGCCGCGCTGGCCTGTGCCCGTCCGGCCCGGAAAGTCAGGCCGGTATCGTCGGC
>CBEUNK010000011.1:0-37338 GCA_965544455.1 uncultured Thiogranum sp. | reverse complement strand
CACCCAGCAGGATATAGGCGATCTCGCCCCGGCTGAATCCCAGCACCCGCAGGCTGGCGAGTTCATGCCCGCGCTCGGCCAGTGAAATACGCGCCGTGTTATAGACGACGCCGAAGGCAATCGTCGCACCCAGCACCGTGGTGATGAAGGTGAAGAACAACATGGTCTCGGCAAGGATGTCATAGAAATTTTTTACCGCGATGGTGCGCACCCGGGTGCCGACAACCCGCGGCATGTCGCGTAACTCGGTATAGATCTGCACCTGGTAATCACTGTCGACGTCCAGGTAGGCACCGGTAATGGCGTCGCCTTCCATCATCAGGCGGTTCAAGGCATGGCGCTGCATGTAGGCGCCCATGCCGAGGTACTGCCGCGCAATTGCGGCCACCACTACCGACCTGACCGGGCGATCACCTTCCAGCACTTCCAGCACGACCTGGTCACCCGGCCGCACACCGAGCACCTTGCCGAGGTGATCATTGAGCACCACGCCTTCATCCGGCAGGGTCACCGGACGCAGTTCACTGTCCAGTACCCGGCTCAGGCGGCTGCCGGGATCGGTGCCATAGATCACCGTGCGGTAGCTGCGATTCTCGAAACGGATGCGCACCGGCACGGTGCGTGCACCCTCGGCATAGTTCACGCCCGGCAATGATTGCAGCGAGTACAGGGCACGTTTCGAGGTGGGTTCGGTAAAGCTCAGCGCGATGTCTTCCCGCTGGCTGCGGTTGAACTGTATATCCACCATGTAGTCGATGGCATCGCCCTGGAAGTTGCCCACCATCATCACGCCACAGGCGGCAGCGAGTCCGAGCATTGACAGCGCGGACTTCAGGGGCCGGCGCTCGATATTGCGGGTGATCATGCGGGTGGGTTGCGAAAACCAGCGCTGCATTCCCAGGCGTTCGATCAGCGTGACCCGGTACACGGCGGGCGGCTCGGGGCGCATGGCCTGGGCCGGCGGCAGCAGCGCCGCACGGCGAATCGCATGCAGCGTCCCCAGCACGGCCACCAGCGCGCTGATGAGTGCCGCCGACACCATCACGTCCGGCTGCAGGACATAGCGCAGGTAGGGAAAACGATAAAAGCCGACATAGATTTCGCTCAGGCCCTGTCCCATCCAGGCACCGCACAGCAGACCGGCTGCCACGCCGAAAGCCACGATGACCAGTACCAGCTGGACATAGTGCACACCCACGGCGAAGTTGCTGTAGCCGAAGGCCTTGAGGGCGGCAATCTCCTCGCGCTGCAGGGCGACAATGCGGCTGATGACGATATTGAGCAGAAACGCCGCCACGGCGAAAAATATGACCGGAAAGGCCGTCGCCAGCGTGCGCAACTGGCGCAGTTCTTCACTGAGGAAATGATGCGACACCTGGTCCTTGCGTCCGTAGGCGCCGCGTCCACCATAACGCGCAAGCAAGCGATCAAGGCGGGTGATGACGGTTTCCTGGTCAGCGCCGTGAGCCATACGCAGCACCACGTCGTTGAATGCCCCCTGCATGTCGTAGGCACCCTCCAGGGGGGTGCGCGCCATCCACAGGATAGCGAAACGCTTGAAGTCAGGAACGGTGGCGCCGGGTGGCAACTGGTAGATGTACTCGGGCGACAGGGCGATACCGACAATAGTCAGCGTCTGGCGTTTGCCATTGATTATCGCCGTCAGCGGATCGCCGGGCGATAAATGGTGCAGGCCGGCAAATGCCTCGCTGACCACCACTTCCCTGCCGCGTCCCGGCGCCACCAGGCGCCCGCTGCGCAGGTAGAGACGGTTCATCAACGGCTCGCCGTGATCCGGCAGCGACACCAGTTTCCCGGTCACCGGATCGTCGAACGCCGGCATATCGAGCTTGACCGTGGCAACCACACGCGTCTCGACCTGGTCGACACCGGGCAGGTCACGAATACGCGACTCCAGGCCGTTGGGTGCACGCTTGAGTTCCGCAAACAGTTCGGCAAAGCGGTAGTCCTGGTAGTAGTTCTGGCGGGTGAGATACAGTGAATCAAGCGTACTCAGCGACATGACATAAATCGCCACACCGCTGAGAATCACCAGTGAAATGGCCACGGCCTGGCCACGCATCTGCCAGAGTTCCCGCCACAGTTTTTTGGTGATTGCGCGCATGACTGTGCCGCCGCCTCACCAGCTCAGCGCACCGGGCTCAACTTTTTCCGCGTTGGACTGCACGCCGGTGATGCGCCCGTCAGCCAGCTGAATAACCCGGTCGGCCATGGCGGCGATACCGGCGTTATGGGTGATAATTGCCGTGGTGGTACCGAGTTCCCGGTTGACCCGCGCCAGCGCTTCCAGCACCAGGATGCCGGTTGCCGAATCCAGGGCACCGGTCGGTTCATCGCACAACAGCACTTCGGGGTTCTTGGCAATCGCCCGCGCAATAGCCACACGCTGCTGTTCCCCCCCGGAAAGCTGTGCCGGAAAATGGTTCATCCGTTCGCTCAAGCCTACCAGCGCCAGGGCATCGGCGGGTTGCATCGGCCGGTCGGCAATCTCGGTGACCACGGCGACGTTCTCCAATGCGGTAAGACTGGCGATCAGGTTGTAGAACTGGAACACGAAGCCGACGTGGTAACGCCGGTACTCGGTGAGCGCCTTTTCGCTTGCCGCCGTCAGGTCCTGGTCGCGATAGCGGACCTGCCCGGCGCTGGCCGTGTCCAGCCCACCCAGGATATTCAGCAACGTGGACTTGCCGCTGCCCGACGGGCCAAGCAACACCACCAGCTCACCGGCATACAGATCAAGGTCGACACCTCGCAGCGCGTGCACCTGGACCTCGCCCATCTGATAGATCTTGGCCAGACCACGGGCACTGAACACCACGGGTTTTTCACCTTCCCTACGCGTTATGGCGGATTTTTCTGCCGGCACCCGTATCAACTCCCGTGAACTCTGTTGTCAGTTGTTACTCAAATCCTAGTATGGAACACATTGACACCTGCAACCAGCGCCCGAGCCCCGTTTACAGCCATGGACAACAGGGACCGTATGTCCACACGGAAAGACTGGGGCTGCCGGCCGATTTCAGCTACTATCACCCCATGAAGAAATCCTGCCTCAGGGCGCTGATTATCGGCCTGCTAAGCGCGTCGCCGCTGGTGCAGGCAGCACCACAGCCCCAGCCTGAAATACAGGTTTTCACCGACGACAACAGTGGTCTGCTGTCGTGGAAGGCGCAGCACCCCGGCTTCAGTCTGCAGTTCATCCAGCTGTTACCGGACTACGTGCGCGCTGTTTACGGCGCACGTGGCCTGCCGGACAAGGTGGTGGAACTGATGGCGAGTTACTGCATCTTCGGCACCATCATCAAAAATGAATCCGGCCAGCCCCTCGGCTACCGGGTGGCAGACTGGCGTTATGTCACGCAGGACGGCCAGTCGCACCCCGTCAAGACCAAGACACAGTGGCTCAAGGACTGGCAGGACATGGGCGTCGCGTTCCGCTATTCGCTGCTGCCCGATGACCAGAACTTTGCACCCGGCGACTGGAGCCAGGGTTTTACCACGCTGCCGCTGCCACCGGATACGCCGGTCGCGCTGCACTATTCATGGACTCAACAAGGTAAGAAGCATGAAGGCGTTTTTGAAGAGCTGCGCTGCGCGCCCGCCAGGGCACCGCGCCCCTAGGCGGCGCCTGTCAGGCGTAGCCGCATTGTCGTTGTTGCTGCCGGCGAGTGTGGCGCTGGCGCAGCTGCCCGCACCGGAACTCAGCTATGAACTGACAAAACTTGAAACACCCCTGGCTGCACCCGCCTTTACCCTCGAGGATATGGATGGCGAGCGGCATTCGCTCGGCGACTACCGCGGCAAGGTGGTGATGCTGAATTTCTGGGCCACCTGGTGCCCGCCGTGCCGGCGCGAAATCCCCTCGATGGAATCCATCTACCAGGACCTGGAAGAACAGGGTTTCGTGGTACTGGCGGTCAACGAGTTCGAGGAAGTCGACCACGTCTTCGCCTACATGGGGCAGCTCAGTGTGTTTCCCAGCTTCCCTATTCTGTTTGACAGCGACAGCAAGGTGTCGCAGCTGTATGGCGTGAAGGGATTACCAACCACCCTCCTCATCGACAAGCAGGGTCGGGTCGTCTATCGCGCCGTCGGCGGTCGCGATTTCGACCACCAGGCCGTGCGCGCTATTGTCCGTGGTCTGCTGGCGGCGGACTGACCGGTTCCAGCGCGGCCGGTGACGGGCGCCGCCTCGCGACCAGGCTGACGGCAACCAGCCCGCCACCCAGCACCCATAAGGCATGTGCCCCGCCAAGTTCCGTGACCTGATGCAGGCCCACCTGTTCCATTGCCACTGCCTGACTGCCGCTGGCCGTGACCTCAACCGCCGCGACCGCCGTTGCCGGCCGCGGAACGGAACCCAGGTAGAGCATGGAAACAATTACCGTTGACACCAGGTTCTTCATCACCCACCCCCTGTCTGGCACATCAGCCAACACTAATAAGGCAAAATACGCGCCAACTAACAGAAGCCTTCTTTTTCAACAGGTTAATCCACTCAGCCGCATCAATGATGCGCCAAAATACGCCAGCGACGCGATTATCTGCACACTCGGGGGGCGACTATACCGGGCATTCATGACGGCCCGATGACACGAAAATGCTGACCGAGCTCCAACGCCAGCAGGGTGTCGACACGGGTATTCGCCGCGGCGATTTCGACCAGGCCGTTGGCGTTTCGGTACCAGAACGCTTCACCCGCTTCAGCCTCGGCAAAAAATCGCCGGTAGGTGCAGCGCCGGCCGGCGATTTCTATCACCGCCCGCTCGTCCAGGTGATCGGCGCGCCAACCGGTCACGGCGTTACCGTAAGGGTCGATATACGCGATGCGGTCGAGGTCATCCGGCCAGTCGGGCCGGCACAGCTCATCGACCGACCGGGCCAATAGCGGCACGTCTCGGCCTGCCGCCAACATGCCGCAGACAGGGGCAAAAAGGTCGCGACCATGAAAGCTGCTGGATAGCCGTTGCGGCTGCCACTCGATACTGTGAACACGTACCTCTGCCGCGCGCCGCACCACCATCGACAACAGGCCGTTATCCGGCCCGACATACCACCGGCCATCGGCCTGAACCGCAACAGCCGCCCGGTCACCGCCGACGCCGGGATCGACCACGCACAGACAGACGGCATCGTCCGGCAGGTACTGACTGTAGGCGGGAATCAGGTAGGCCGCGGCTTGAACATCAAACGCCGGCAGGTCGGTGAACAGGTCAACGACCGGCTCACCCGGCGCATAGCGGCACAGTTCCACCCGCACCTGGCCGAGGTAGGGGCCTGCAATGCCGAAATCGGTGAACGTCGCGATCATGAAAACATGATAACGCAGACAGGCGCCGTGTTGAGCCGGTGTTCATCCACCCTCGCCCACCAAAAAAAAGCCGGGCAATGCCCGGCTTCTCAACCCATTGAGGCGGCTGCGACTATTCGCTGACCGGCTCGAACTCCTCGCTCGGCTCCGGCCGGTCGACCAGTTCCACCAGCGCCATCGGCGCCTTGTCGCCGGTGCGGAAACCCATTTTCAGGATGCGCAGATAACCACCCGGACGATCCTTGTAGCGCGGTCCCAGCTCGTTGAACAGCTTGGTAACCACGTCGCGGTCGCGCAGGCGGTTGAAGGCCAGACGGCGGTTGGCAACGCTGTCGCTCTTGGCCATGGTGATCAGCGGCTCGGCAACACGGCGCAGCTCCTTGGCCTTGGGCAGGGTCGTTTTGATCACTTCGTGATCCAGCAGCGAGGTCGCCATGTTACGGAACATGGCCTTGCGGTGGCTGCTGTTACGATTCAGTTTTCGTCCACTTTGACGGTGACGCATTGTTATGTTCCTACGTTAAAGTCTTGATCAGGCAGACTGCTTTTCGCTGTCCTTGAGGCCGGCCGGCGGCCAGTTTTCCAGGCGCATGCCCAGTGACAGGCCACGCGATGCCAGCACGTCCTTGATTTCGGTCAGCGACTTCTTGCCCAGGTTCGGGGTCTTCAGCAGCTCCACTTCGGTGCGCTGAATCAGGTCGCCGATAAAATAAATACTTTCGGCTTTCAGGCAGTTGGCCGAACGCACCGTCAGTTCCAGGTCGTCTACCGGGCGCAACAGAATCGGGTCGATATCGGCCTCGGGTGCCGCCTGCTCGACTTCTTCCTTGCCCTGCAGGTCGACAAACACCGACAACTGGTCCTGCAGAATGGTCGCGGAATGACGGATTGCCTCTTCCGGATCCAGGGTGCCGTTGGTCTCGATTTCGATAATCAGCTTGTCGAGGTTGGTGCGCTGTTCGACACGCGCCGCTTCGACATTGTATGACACGCGGGATACCGGGGTATAGCTCGCGTCCAGCGGCAGCGATCCGATGGGACGGCTTTCTTCTTCCTTCTCGGCGCGGACGGTAGCCGGCTCATAGCCGCGGCCGGTCTGCACCTTCAGTGTCATGTTCAATTCACCGCCCTTGGTCAGGTTGGCGATGACATAATCCGGGTTGACGATTTCAACGTCGTGATCCAGGGTGATATCACCGGCGGTTACCGGGCCCGGACCTTTCTTGCTCAGCTTGAGGGTGGCTTCGTCGCGGTTATGCATCTTCAACGCCACGCCCTTCAGGTTGAGCATGATCTCCATGACGTCTTCCTGCACGCCTTCGATGGCCGAATACTCGTGCAGCACGCCCTCGATCTCCATACCGGTGATGGCGCAACCGGGCATGGAAGACAACAGAATACGGCGCAGGGCATTGCCCAGCGTGTGACCGAAACCGCGTTCCAGCGGCTCCAGGACAACCTTTGCAGTACGCTCGTTGACCGATTGAACGTCGACAATACGCGGTTTCAGAAACTCGTTGACCTTGCCCGGCATGAATAGCCCTCTTAAGCTGTTGTATTACTTGGAGTACAACTCGACAACCAGATGTTCGTTGATCTCGGCGGGGAGATCCGAACGCTCGGGACGCGCCTTGAATATGCCTTCCATTTTCTTGGCATCGACGTCGATCCAGTCGACGAAGCCCCGCTGCTCGGCGACCTCAAGGGCCGACTGGACACGGAGCTGCTTCCTGGACTTGTCCGCTACGGCCAGGTTATCGTTCGGCTGGACCTGGTAAGACGGAATGGTCACACGCTGGCCGTTCACCGTAATGGCATTGTGACGGACCAGCTGACGGGCCTCGGAACGCGATGCGGCAAACCCCATGCGGTAGACGACGTTGTCCAGACGGCTTTCCAGCAACTGCAACAGGTTTTCACCCGTGGAGCCCTTACGGCTGGCAGCGGCCTTGTAATAGTTGCGGAACTGGCGCTCCAGCACCCCGTAGATACGGCGCATCTTCTGCTTCTCGCGCAGCTGCGCGGCGTAATCCGACAGGCGGCCACGACGCTGGCCGTGCTGCCCCGGCGGGAACGCGCGGTTTTCAACCGAGCACTTGCTGGTGTAACACTTCTCGCCTTTCAGGAACAACTTGGTGCCTTCACGACGGCACTGGCGACACTTGGGTCCTACATATTTGGCCATGGACTCTCCTCCGCCCTACACACGCCGCTTCTTGGGCGGGCGGCAACCGTTGTGAGGAATCGGGGTCACATCGGTGATGTTAGTAATACGGAAGCCGGCATTGTTCAAAGCGCGTACCGCGGATTCGCGGCCTGGCCCCGGGCCCTTGACTTCCACTTCCAGGTTCTTCAAGCCGTACTCCTTGACCATTTCACCCACGCGCTCGGCAGCCACCTGGGCGGCGAACGGCGTGCTCTTGCGTGAACCACGAAAACCGGAACCACCGGCGGTCGCCCAGGCCAGGGCATTTCCCTGACGGTCGGAGATGGTCACGATGGTGTTGTTGAAAGACGCATGAATGTGGGCGATTCCGTCAACCACGTTCTTTTTGACTTTCTTGCGCGTCCGGCTTGTGCTCGGCTTGGCCATATTAGATACCTGTCAACAGCAATTTATTTACGAATCGGGCGACGCGGGCCCTTGCGGGTGCGCGCGTTGGTCCGGGTACGCTGACCACGCAGCGGCAGTCCGCGGCGGTGGCGGATACCCCGGTAGCAGCCCAGGTCCATGAGTCGCTTGATATTCATGGACAGGGTACGCCGCAGATCACCTTCCACCGTGTACTTGGCGACTTCGCCACGCAGGGTTTCGACTTCGACCTCGGACAGATCCTTGATCTTGACCTCCGGCTTGATGCCGCTGGCTTCACAAATCTTGTGCGCCGTGGTGCGGCCGATACCGTAAATGGCAGTCAGCGCAACAACCGCATGTTTCTGTGGCGGAACATTAATCCCGGCTATACGAGCCATGAACCCTATCTCCTCAACGAGACGACCGGTAGTGAGTCGCGAAAACCCGCAATCGTACCGGAATTAGCCTCAATTTTCAATCTAAAAACCAATAATCTGGGCGCCTGTCGCAGCCTCAGCCCTGGCGCTGCTTGTGGCGGCCATCCTTGCAGATGACGCGGACCACGCCCTTGCGGCGGACTACCTTGCAATGGCGACAAATACGTTTTACCGATGCTCGAACTTTCATGGCTTCACCTATTTAAAGTCGACTATCGCAGCAGGCCGGTGCGGCCATGCCCTTTCAGGTTGGCCTTCTTCATCAGGCCCTCGTACTGATGTGACATCATCAGGGCCTGCACCTGGGCCATGAAATCCATGACCACCACCACGATAATCAGCAGAGACGTGCCGCCGAAATAGAACGGCACGTTCCAGTACAAAATCAAAA
Organism: uncultured Thiogranum sp.; assembly: GCA_965544455.1. GTDB lineage: Bacteria > Pseudomonadota > Gammaproteobacteria > DSM-19610 > DSM-19610 > Thiogranum. The sequence continues at coordinate 28,603 of CBEUNK010000011.1, read as the reverse complement.
ATTCCGGCAACAGGCACACCACCGTGATGTAGATGGCGCCCGCCAGCGTCAACCGGGTCATTACACCGTCGATAAACTTTGCCGTCTGGTCGCCGGGCCGGATACCCGGAATGAATGCGCCCGACTTCTTCAGGTTGTCCGCCGTTTCCTTCGAATTGAAGACGATGGCGGTGTAGAAAAAGCAGAAAAACACGATCGCCAGCGCATAAAACATAATATACAGGGGCTGCCCCGGTGACAGGGTGGAGGATATATCCTTCAACCAGCCCATGCCCTCGTTGCTGCCGAACCAGTGCCCCGCCGTCGCCGGGAACAGAATGATGCTCGACGCGAATATCGGCGGAATCACACCGGCCATGTTCAGCTTCAGCGGCAGGTGCGTGCTTTGTGCCGCGTACATCTTGCGCCCCTGCTGCCGCTTCGCATAGTTCACAGTGATACGGCGCTGCCCGCGTTCGACGAACACCACGAACGCCGTTACCGCCAGTGCCAGGGCGAACAGGAACAGCAGCGTGAGCGTGTTCATCTCGCCGGTACGCACCAGTTCCAGAGATCCGCCGATCGCCTGCGGCAGGCCGGCAACAATGCCCGCAAAAATGATGATCGAAATACCGTTACCGATACCGCGCTCCGTTACCTGCTCGCCGAGCCACATGAGGAACAGCGTGCCGGTCACCAGGCAGGCCACCGCCGAAATCACGAACGGCAGGCCATTCAGCAACACCAGTGGCTGCCCGCCAACGATCTGTCCCTGCAGGGCACTGGAAATACCGATGGCCTGGAAGGTCGCCAGTACCACCGTAGCGTAGCGGGTGTACTGGGTGATCTTGTGCCGGCCGGCTTCCCCTTCCTTCTTGAGCTGTTCCAGTGTCGGCACCGTGTACGACAGCAACTGCATGATGATCGATGCCGAAATGTAGGGCATGATGCCCAGCGCGAACAGCGACAGGCGCTTCAGGGCACCCCCGGAAAACATGTTGAACATGTCCAGGATCGTACCCTGCTGCTGCTCGACCAGGATTTCCAGTACATGCGGGTCGATACCGGGCAGCGGAATAAACGAACCGATCCGGAATACCAGTATCGCGCCCAGCACGAAGAAAATGCGCTGGCGTAATTCTTTCAGTTTTCCAAGATCACCGAGTCCACCAGTGAGTCCCGCCGCGCCAGGTCCAGCCATCAGTGATCCCTATCCGTTCCAGCCTAAATTTCAGTCTTCGACCTTGCCACCGGCCGCTTCGATAGCCGCCCGCGCACCCTTGGTCACAGCGATGCCACGTACCGTCACAGCTTTCTTGATCTCGCCGGACGCCATGACCTTCGCGTACAGGGTGCGCTGCTTGACGACACCCGCTGCCTTCAGGCTGTTCAGGTCAACGCTGTCGCCCTCGACCAGCGCCAGCTCGTTCAGGCGCACCTCTTCGGTTACCCGCGACTTGCGCGAACTGAAACCGACTTTCGGCAGACGTCGCTGCAACGGCATCTGGCCGCCTTCAAAACCGATTTTATGAAAACCACCGGCGCGCGATTTCTGCCCCTTGTGACCGCGACCGCCGGTCTTACCCAGGCCGGAACCGATACCACGACCAACGCGTTTGGCGTCGTTGCGCGCACCTGCACCCGGTTTCAATGTATTAAGACGCATGATTCAAGCCTCCTCGACCGCCAGCATGTAAGAAACCTTGTTGATCATGCCACGGTTCTCCGGGGTATCGATAACTTCAACAGTATGGCGGATACGGCGCAGGCCCAGGCCTTTTACGCAGGCCTTGTGCGACGCCAGCCGGCCACTGGTGCTCTTCGTCAATGTAACCTTGAGTTTCTTGTCAGCCATGGCTTACCCCAGGATCTCGTCTACCTTTTTGCCGCGCTTGGCGGCGATCATCTCCGGCGAGCGCATTTCAGCCAGACCTTTCATGGTGGCGCGCACCACGTTGATCGGGTTGTTGGTGCCAATACACTTCGCCAGAACGTCACGCACACCGACAACCTCGAAGACGGCACGCATGGCGCCACCGGCGATAATCCCGGTACCTTCCGAAGCCGGCTGCATGTAGACCTTGGCGGCGCCGAAAGTCGCCATGATCGGGTACTGCAGCGTACCGTCCTTGAGCGCGACCTGCTGCATGTTCTTGCGCGCATTCTCCATCGCCTTCTGGATGGCGACCGGCACCTCGCGCGCCTTGCCGCGGCCGAAACCGACCTTGCCTTCACCGTCTCCAACAACGGTCAGCGCGGCAAAACCAAACTGGCGGCCGCCCTTCACCACTTTGGCGACGCGGTTTATACCGATCAGCTTTTCCTGCAGACCATCGGAGTTCGCTTGCGTATCGACACTTGCCATAGTGTAACCCTTACCTAGAATTCCAGACCGCTTTCACGCGCGGCATCCGCCAGCGCCTTTACGCGACCGTGATATTTAAAACCCGAACGATCAAAAGCGACCGCACTGATACCCGCCGCCCTGGCACGCTCGGCAACCGTCTTGCCGATTAACGCGGCAGCCTCGGCATTACCGGTGGCCTTCAAGTCCTTGCGCAACTCGCGATCCAGCGTCGACGCGCTGGCCAGCACCTGGTCACCGGCGCCATCGATGATCTGCGCATAGATATGGCGCGGCGTGCGATGGATGCACAGGCGGGCCTTGCCCAGCTCGTGGATCTTGGCGCGTGTCTTTCTGGCGCGGCGCTGTCTTGATGCCTTTTTGTCCATATCGATACCTCTTGGGGGACAGAATTCAATTCTGTCCCCAGTAAACTATTTCTTCTTGGCTTCCTTACGCACAATGATTTCATCGGCGTATTTCACACCCTTGCCCTTGTAGGGTTCCGGCGGACGGTAGGCGCGAATCTCCGCCGCTACCTGCCCAACTTTCTGCTTGTCGGCGCCCTTGACCACGACTTCCGTCTGGCTGGGCGTTTCCACGGTCACCCCTTCCGGTACGGGATAATCGACCGGGTGCGAAAAACCCAGGGTCAGGTTCAGTTTCTGGCCCTGTGCCTGGGCACGATAACCGACACCTACCAGCTGCAGCTTTTTCTCGAAACCCTGGCTGACGCCCGTCACCATGTTACCCAGCAGTGCGCGGGTCGTACCCGCCAGCGCCATGGCAATCTTCGAGCCATCGCGTGGCGCAAACGTCAGGACATTGTCGCCCTGCTCGATTTCCACTGAACTGTGAATGGTATGCTGGAGCGAACCCTTGCTACCCTTCACGGTCACATCCCGTCCATCGATCTTGATTTCGACGCCGGCAGGGACGTCAACCGGTTTTTTTGCAATTCTTGACATGATCAGTTCCTATCAGGATACGTAGCACAACACTTCGCCGCCTTCGCCGGCAGCGCGCGCGGCGCGATCACTCATAACACCCTTGGACGTGGAGACAATCGCCACACCCAGGCCACCCTGCACCTTGGGCAATTCATCATTGGCCTTGTAGATTCGCAGACCCGGACGGCTGATGCGTTCCAGCTTGTCGATAACCGGCTGACCCTCGTAGTACTTCAGGTCAACACTCATGGTAGGTTTACCGGCCTCATCCTGGACATCAAAATCAACGATATATCCTTCGTCTTTCAACACCTGGGCGATGGACTTCTTCAGGTTCGAAGAAGGCATCGATACCGAAACCTTGCCGGCGCGCTGGCCGTTGCGAATGCGGGTCAGCATATCGGCTATAGGATCAGTCATCATAATCTGCGTACCTCTTTTCCTTAACTGTTACCAGCTGGCCTTGACCAGGCCGGGTATATCGCCCTGCATGGCATGTTCGCGCAGCTTGTTGCGCGCCAGACCGAACTTGCGGTAGTAGCCATGCGGACGCCCGGTCAGACGACAACGGTTGCGCTGGCGACTGGGACTGGCATTGCGTGGCAGCGCCTGCAACTGCAACTGCGCCTCGTAGCGCTCTTCGTCCGACTTGTTGGCATCGGCGATAATGGCTTTCAGGGCCGCACGTTTGGCCGCATATTTCTTTACCGTCTTGGCGCGCTTGACTTCGCGCTGGAGCATGGATTTCTTTGCCATGATTCCGATCCTCAGTTCTTGAACGGGAAGTTGAACGCGGCCAGCAGTGCGCGCCCTTCTTCATCGGTTTTTGCCGTGGTGGCGATACTGATATCCATGCCACGCAGGGCGTCGATTTTGTCGTAGTCGACTTCCGGGAAAATTATCTGCTCGCGTACACCCATGTTGTAATTGCCACGGCCGTCGAAGGCCTTGGGGCTCAGCCCGCGGAAGTCGCGAATTCGCGGGATAGCGATATTTACCAGCCGATCCAGGAACTCGTACATGCGATCGCGGCGCAGCGTCACCTTGCAGCCGATGGGCCAGCCTTCGCGCACCTTGAAACCGGCGACCGATTTGCGCGCCTTGCAGACCACCGCATGCTGACCGGCGATCTTTTCCATATCGGCAACGGCATTTTCCATCACCTTGCGGTCACCGATCGCCTCACCGACACCCATGTTCAGGGTGATCTTGGTAATGCGCGGTACTTCCATCACGTTTTTGTAGCCAAACTGCTCGAACAGCTTTTTGGCAATCTCATCGCGATACTGATTTTGTAATCTGGCCATCTCAGCGACTCACTCTCACGCGTCCACGACTTCTTGCGTGGATTTAAAAATACGCACCTTGCGACCGTCCTCAAGCGTCTTGAAGCCAACACGGTCGCCCTTCTTGGTCTGCGGGTTGTACAGCATGACGTTGGAGACGTGGACAGGCATCTCTTTTTCGACAATGCCGCCAGGGATACCGGCCTGCGGATTAGGCTTGGTATGCTTCTTGACAACATTGACGTTTTCGACCACCAACTTGTCCATCTCGGGCAACACGCGCAACACGGTACCGCGCTTGCCGCTGTCTTTCCCAACTTTGACGACGACGTCGTCGCCTTTACGAATCTTGTTCATAATCCCTACTCCCGCCTACAGCACTTCCGGCGCCAGAGAAATAATTTTCATGAAGCGCTCGCTGCGCAGCTCGCGCGTCACGGGGCCGAATATACGCGTGCCGATCGGCTCCAGCTTGGTATTCAGCAGCACAGCGGCATTGCCGTCGAAACGGATCAGCGAACCGTCCGGGCGACGCACACCCTTGGCCGTACGCACCACGACGGCGTTATAGACCTCGCCCTTCTTCACCTTACCGCGGGGAATAGCCTCTTTTACGCTGACCTTGATGATGTCACCGATGTTGGCATAACGGCGGTGCGAACCACCGAGCACCTTGATGCACTGCAGACGGCGAGCACCGCTGTTGTCCGCGACATCTAGATTGGATTGCATCTGGATCATGACTTAATTCCCGTTCACGCAATTCTTGAATTCAATTAACCCGCAGGCCGTTCAACCACTTCCAGCAACGCCCAGGACTTGGTCTTGGACACCGGACGGGTCTGCTTGATCGTAACCGTATCACCCTGCCGGCATTCATTTTTCTCGTCATGAATGTGCAGCTTGGTGGAACGGCGGATATACTTGCCGTACAGGGGGTGACGCACCTTGCGCTCCACCAGAACCACGGCACTCTTGTCCATCTTGTCGCTGACGACACGACCGGTCAGGGTTCGCTCCAGCTTGGCTTGTTCACTCATGCCGCTTCACCTGCATTGCCTTTCTCGTTCAATACCGTTTTGATGCGCGCGATATCGCGACGCACTTTCTTGACCTGGTCGGGGCGACTCAGTTGCCCGGTGCCCTTCTGCATGCGCAGGTTGAACTGCTCGCGCAGCAGGCCGTCCATTTCCAGTTTCAGCTCGGCGGCTGATTTCTGACGAAGGTCGTTGGCATTCATCACATCACCGTCCGTGTCACGAAGGTAGTACGCACCGGCAGCTTGGCTGCCGCCAGCTTGAAGGCTTCCCGGGCCAGTTCTTCCGAGACACCCTCGATTTCATAAATCACGCGACCGGGCTGAATCTTGGCCACCCAGTACTCGACGTTACCCTTACCTTTACCCTGGCGCACTTCGATCGGTTTCTTGGTAATCGGCACGTCGGGAAAGACGCGGATCCACAGTTTGCCGCCACGTTTGACCTTGCGCGTGATGGTACGGCGCGCCGCCTCGATCTGGCGCGCGGTAATCTGGCCACGCGAGGTGGACTTCAGCGCGAACTCGCCGAAACTGACCTTGTTACCGCTGTTTGCCAGGCCGCGATTACGACCCTTCTGCTGCTTGCGGAATTTTGTTCTCTTGGGCTGTAACATGTTTCGCGACTTCCTTAACTGGCGCCAGCGGCTTTCTTGCCGGCGGTTTCGGGTTCGACGTTCTGTTCGTCACGATCCAGGATCTCACCCTTGAATACCCAGACCTTTACGCCGATAACACCGTAGGTGGTATTGGCCTCGGTAACCCCGTAATCGATATCGGCACGCAGGGTGTGCAGCGGCACGCGGCCCTCGCGGTACCATTCGGTCCGGGCGATTTCCGCGCCGTTCAAGCGACCGGCAACCATGATCTTGATACCCTGCGCCCCCAGGCGCATGGCGTTACCCACCGCACGTTTCATGGCGCGGCGGAACATGATGCGGCGCTCCAGCTGCTGGGCAACACTCTCGGCAACCAGCTGCGCATCGATCTCGGGCTTGCGAACCTCCTCGATGTTGATATGCACCGGCATACCCATCTTACGGGACACCTCACCGCGCAGCTTCTCGATATCCTCACCCTTTTTGCCGATCACAATGCCAGGGCGGGCGGTATGTATCGTGATGGCCGCATTGTTTGCCGGACGCTGGATCTGGATACGACTGACCGAGGCGTGCTTCAGCTTGCTCTTGATGAAATCACGCACCTTCAGATCCAGATTCAGGAAATCCGCGTACTTGTCCGAATCCGCATACCAGGTCGAAGTCCAGTCCTTGACAATGCCAAGGCGAATACCTGTAGGATGTACTTTCTGGCCCATGCCGTACTCTCTTTTAGCTCTCGCGACTACTGTTCAGCGACAGTAATCTGGATATGACTTGTGCGCTTCAGGATCTGGTTAGCGCGGCCTTTGGCACGTGCGTTCCAGCGCTTGAGGGTCGGACCCTCGTTGACACAAATCTCGGAAATTTTCAGCTCGTCGACGTCAGCACCCTCGTTATGCTCAGCGTTGGCAATCGCCGACTCCAATACCTTGCGCACAATGCCGGCAGCCTTTTTCTGGCTGAAGGTCAGCACTTCCAGCGCGCGCTCGACCGGCATACCCCGCACCTGGTCGGCTACCAGCCGGCACTTCTGCGCGGATATGCGCGCATGACTCAATTTAGCTTTCGCTTGCATTCGTCGATACCCTTACCTGGATTTCCTGTCCGCCGCGTGCCCCTTGAAGGTACGCGTCAGCGCGAATTCACCCAATTTGTGGCCCACCATGTTCTCGTTGACAAGAATCGGAACATGCTGACGGCCGTTGTGAACAGCGATAGTGAGCCCCACCATATCCGGCAGCACCATGGAGCGGCGCGACCAGGTTTTGATGGGCTTGCGGCTGTTGCTGCTAACCGCCTCGTCAACCTTCTTCATAAGGTGAAGATCGACAAAAGGACCTTTCTTAACTGAACGTGGCACGGTCTCTAACCTCTATCCTTTACTTCTGATTGCGACGACGCATAATCATGTTGTCAGTGCGCTTGTTCTTGCGCGTCTTGTAACCCTTGGTCGGCGTACCCCAGGGAGACACCGGGTGACGACCACCCGAAGTACGCCCCTCACCACCACCATGCGGGTGATCGACCGGGTTCATGGCCACACCGCGCACGGTCGGGCGAACACCGCGCCAGCGGGTGGCACCGGCCTTGCCCAGCGAACGCAGGTTATGCTCGGAGTTGCCCACTTCACCGATGGTTGCACGGCAATCCACCGGCACTTTGCGCATTTCACCGGAACGCAGACGCAGGGTGGCGTGATCACCTTCGCGCGCCACCAGCTGCACGCCGGCACCGGCGCTGCGCGCAATCTGACCACCCTTGCCGGGCTTCATCTCGATATTGTGCACCACGGTACCCAATGGAATAGTGCGCAACGGCATGGCACTACCCGGCTTGATAGGCGCTTCGCTGCCACTGTAAATCTCGGCACCGGCATACACGCCGCGCGGCGCCAGGATATAACGGCGCTCGCCATCCGCGTACAGTACCAGTGCAATGTGCGCACTGCGGTTCGGGTCGTACTCGAGGCGTTCGACGCGACCCGGAATGTCGTCCTTGTCGCGCTTGAAATCAATGACGCGATAGCGCTGGCGATGGCCACCACCGCGGTGGCGGGTGGTAATGCGGCCCTTGTTGTTGCGCCCGCCGCTCTTGGTCTTTTTCTCGACCAGCGGCGCATAGGGATCGCCCTTGTGCAACTCGGCTTCGGTGACCTTGACGACAAAGCGCCGTCCCGGTGAAGTTGGTTTTGATTTGACTATAGCCATTACTCTGCGCCTGCAAAATCAATATCGGAACCTTCAGCCAGGGTGACGTACGCCTTTTTCCAGTCGGAACGGCGGCCCATGGTCTGACCGAAACGTTTTACCTTACCCTTGACGTTGGCCACCTGCACGGCAGTGACCTTGACGTCGAACATTTTTTCGACCGCGTTGCGGATCTCCAGCTTGCTGGCATCGGGCAACACCTTAAACACCATCTGCTGACTCTGGTCAGCCGCCCGCGTGCTCTTTTCAGATACCACCGGACCCAGCAACACCCTGCTCAAGCGCTCATTGTACCCCAGGGCACTTCCTCTCCCGCCTTTGGCGGAATTCACCTTGTTCATGCCAGCTTCTCCTCGAACTGACGCAACGCGGCAGCGGTGATCAGCACTTTGTCAAAACCCACCAGGCTGACCGGATCCGCGATCGACGTGTCGACAACATCGACGCGCGGCAGATTGCGCGCTGCCAGATACAGGTTTTCATCCGGCTCGTCATGCACCAGCAGCACGCGGTCCAGATCCATGGCGCCCAGCTTGTCGACCAGTTCCTTGGTCTTCGGCGCACTCACCGCAAAATTTTCAACCACTACCAGGCGATCCTGGCGGATCAGCTCTGAAAGAATGGAGCGGACGGCGGCGCGATAGGCCTTTTTATTGACCTTCTGCGAATAATCGCGTGTCGTGGCGGCAAACGTCCTGCCACCGCCGCGCCACAGCGGGCTGCGAATTGTACCAGCACGGGCGCGTCCTGTCCCCTTCTGTCTCCAGGGCTTGGCGCCACCGCCGCGAACCGCCGAGCGGTTTTTCTGTGCGTGGGTGCCGGCGCGACCGGCCGCCATGTAGGCCACCACCACCTGGTGCACCAGGCTTTCATTGAAATCCTGGCCGAATACGGCATCGGCAACATCCATGCTCGATCCACCATGCATCGTAATATTCATGTCCGCTACCCCTTAAGCCTTGACTGCCGGCGTCACAATGACGTCACCGCCACGCGCACCCGGTACCGCGCCCTTGATCAACAGCAGGTTGCGCTCGGCATCCACGCGCACGACTTCCAGATTCTGGGTGGTACGACGGACGTTACCCATGTGTCCAGCCATCCGCTTGCCCTTGAACACGCGGCCCGGCGTCTGACACTGGCCGATGGATCCCGGTGCGCGATGCGACAGCGAGTTACCGTGGGTCGCATCCTGAGTACGGAAATTGTGCCGCTTCACGCCACCCGCAAAACCCTTACCGATGGTCGTGCCGGCGACATCCACCTTCTGCCCGGCCTCAAAGATATCGACGCCGATCTGCTTGCCGACTTCAATATCGTCGCCTTCACCATCCGCCAGGCGGAATTCCCACAGCCCGGTACCGGCCTCGGTACCGGCCTTGGCGAAATGCCCGGCCATCGCCTTGTTGACGCGGCCTGCACGACGCTTGCCGGTGGTTACCTGGAACGCCCGGTAGCCGTCATTGTCATCACTGCGCACCTGCGTGACCCGGTTCGGGTCGACTTCCACCACGGTGACAGGGATGGACTCACCCTGTTCGGTGAAGATGCGGGTCATACCTGCTTTTTTGCCTACTAGTCCGATTGCCATTTTCGTTTCCCCGGCAAAGCTAACGCCTGCGATTCCGACCTCAGTTCAATTTGATCTGCACATCAACGCCGGCCGCGAGGTCCAGCTTCATGAGTGCATCAACGGTTTTATCAGTGGGATCCACAATGTCCATAAGACGCTTGTGGGTACGGATTTCGTACTGATCGCGGGCATCCTTGTTGACGTGCGGCGAAATTAACACGGTAAAACGCTCTTTCTTGGTGGGCAGCGGAATAGGACCACGGACCTGCGCACCGGTACGGCGTGCCGTTTCGACAATTTCACGCGCCGACTGATCGATCAGACGATGATCGAAGGCCTTCAAGCGGATGCGAATTCTTTGATTTGCCATGTCAACCTCTAAAGAACGGGGACGGCATGCGATCCGTCCCCATGATTTCCATTAATTACTCGATGATTTTGGATACCACGCCGGCGCCGACGGTACGGCCACCTTCGCGAATCGCAAAGCGCAGGCCCTCTTCCATCGCGATCGGCGCGATCAGGCTCACTGTCATCTTCACATTGTCACCCGGCATCACCATCTCCACACCTTCCGGCAGGTCCACCGCGCCCGTCACGTCCGTCGTCCGGAAGTAAAACTGCGGCCGGTAGTTGCTGAAAAACGGCGTATGACGACCACCCTCTTCCTTCGACAGCACGTACACTTCCGCCTCGAACTTGGTGTGCGGCGTAATGCTCCCCGGTACGCACAGCACCTGGCCGCGCTCCACCTCTTCACGCTTCGTGCCGCGCAGCAGCACACCCACGTTGTCGCCGGCTTCACCTTCGTCCAGCAGCTTGCGGAACATCTCCACACCCGTGCACGTCGTCTTCGTCGTGTCGCGGATACCCACGATCTCGATCTCGTCGCCCACATGAATCTTGCCGCGCTCGATACGACCCGTCACCACCGTGCCGCGACCCGAAATCGAGAACACGTCCTCGATCGGCATCAGGAACGGCTGGTCTATCGGGCGCTCCGGTACCGGAATGTACTCGTCCAGCGCATTCAGCAGCTTCTCGATCGACGGCACACCAATGTCGCTGGTGTCACCTTCCAGCGCCTTCAGCGCCGAACCCACAATGATCGGCGTGTCGTCGCCCGGAAAATCGTAACTGGACAGCAGCTCGCGAATCTCCATCTCCACCAGCTCCAGCAGCTCGGCATCGTCCACCTGGTCCGCCTTGTTCATGTACACAATGATGTACGGCACACCCACCTGGCGCGCCAGCAGTATGTGCTCGCGCGTCTGCGGCATCGGGCCGTCCGCCGCGCTCACCACCAGGATCGCACCGTCCATCTGCGCCGCACCCGTGATCATGTTCTTCACGTAGTCGGCATGACCCGGGCAGTCCACGTGCGCGTAGTGCCGGTTGTCCGTCTCGTACTCCACGTGCGCCGTCGCAATCGTGATGCCGCGGGCGCGCTCTTCCGGCGCATTGTCAATCTGATCATACGCCTTGAACTCGCCGCCCATCTTCTCCGCGCCAACCTTCGTCAGCGCCGCCGTCAGCGTCGTCTTCCCATGGTCCACGTGACCAATCGTTCCCACATTCACATGCGGCTTCGTACGTTCAAATTTTTCCTTGGACACGACTGTTACCCTCTTTCGGTTCTGTTGGTGTCTAAATAAAAATTAAGATGCTTTCTTGATGACCGCATCAGCAATGCTGTTCGGCGCTTCAGCATACTTGGCGAATTCCATCGAATAGGTGGCGCGACCCTGCGTGGCCGAGCGCAGGTCGGTGGCGTAACCGAACATTTCCGCCAGCGGCACCTCGGCACGGATGATCTTGCCGGCCGGACTGTCATCCATGCCCTGCACGTGGCCACGGCGACGGTTAAGGTCACCCATGACATCACCCATATTTTCTTCCGGCGTCACCACCTCGACCTTCATGATCGGTTCCAGCAGGACGGGATCGCCATCCAGCGCCCCGGAGCGGAAACCCATGGAGCCGGCGATCTTGAACGCCATTTCCGAGGAGTCGACATCGTGGTAGGAACCGTCAAACAGCGTTACCTTGACGTCCACCATGGGATAGCCGGCCAGCACGCCGCCTTCCATCTGTTCCTGGATACCCTTGTCGACGGCACCGATATACTCACGCGGCACCACGCCACCGACGATTGCGTTGACGAACTCGTAGCCGCTGCCCGGTTCCTGCGGCTCCAGCCGGAGAACAACGTGACCGTACTGACCGCGACCACCGGACTGGCGGACGAACTTGCCTTCCGCCTTTCCCACAGTCTTGCGGATGGTCTCGCGGTAAGCTACCTGCGGCGCACCGACATTGGCCTCGACGCTGAACTCGCGTTTCATACGGTCAACGATAATATCAAGGTGCAGCTCACCCATGCCGGAAATAATCGTCTGACCGGACTCTTCATCGGTCTGCACGCGGAAGGACGGATCCTCCTGGGCCAGCTTGGAGAGCGCGATACCCATTTTTTCCTGGTCGCTCTTGGTCTTCGGCTCGACGGCCACCGAAATCACCGGCTCGGGGAACTCCATGCGTTCCAGGGTGATGATGTTATTCAGGTCACACAGGGTATCGCCCGTAGTGACGTCCTTCAGCCCGACGGCGGCGGCGATGTCGCCGGCCAGCACTTCCTTGATCTCTTCGCGCGAATTCGAGTGCATCTGCACGATACGGCCGACGCGCTCTTTCTTGCCCTTGACCGGGTTGTACACGGTGTCGCCGGATTTCAGCACGCCGGAGTAAACCCGGAAGAACGTCAGCGTACCCACGAACGGGTCGGTGGCGATCTTGAATGCCAGTGCCGCAAACGGCTCATCATCGGACGAATGGCGCTCGGCCACGGTCTCGTCCTTGTCGTCGAGGTGGCCCTTGATCGACGGCACGTCGATCGGCGACGGCATAAACTCGATAATAGCGTCGAGCATGGCCTGGACACCCTTGTTCTTGAATGCCGATCCACACAGTGCCGGCACGATCTCGTTGGCGAGGGTCTGCTGGCGAATGCCCGCCTTGATGTCGTCTTCGCTGAGCTCACCCGCGTCGAGGTATTTTTCCATCAGCTCTTCATTGGCCTCGGCGGCGGACTCGACCATTTTTTCACGGTACTCGTCGCACAGAGCCTTGAGCTCGTCCGGAATTTCGCGCGCCTCGTAAGTCACGCCCATGTCGGCCTCGTTCCAGTAGATGGCCTTCATGCGAATCAGGTCGACCACACCCTCGAAATTTTCTTCCGCACCGATGGCGATCTGCAGCGGTACGGGCCTGGCGCCCAGACGCTCCTCGATCTGCTCGACCACGCGCAGGAAATTGGCGCCGGCACGATCCATCTTGTTGACGAAGGCCATGCGCGGTACGCCGTACTTGTTGGCCTGGCGCCAGACCGTTTCGGACTGGGGCTCGACACCGCCTACCGCACAGAACACCGCCACGGCGCCATCGAGCACACGCAGCGAGCGCTCAACCTCGATGGTGAAGTCGACATGTCCCGGCGTATCGATAATATTGATACGGTGCTGTTCATACTGCTTGTCCATGCCCTGCCAGAAACAGGTGGTTGCCGCCGAGGTAATGGTAATACCGCGCTCCTGCTCCTGCTCCATCCAGTCCATGGTGGCCGCACCGTCGTGCACTTCGCCGATCTTGTGCGAGATGCCGGTGTAATAAAGGATGCGCTCGGTCGTGGTCGTCTTACCGGCATCAATGTGCGCCATGATGCCGATATTACGATAGCGCTTGATTGGAGTCTTGCGTGCCACGACCGTAATTCCTGAATCCTGAACCTGTCCCGTTTACCAGCGGTAATGTGCGAATGCCTTGTTGGCCTCCGCCATGCGATGCGTATCTTCTTTCTTCTTCACGGCAGAACCACGACTCTCGGCTGCATCCATCAGCTCACCCGCCAGGCGCAGGGCCATGGACTTTTCGCCACGGCTGCGTGCGGCGTCAATCACCCAGCGCATTGCCAGGGTGGTACGACGGGCTGCGCGAACCTCGACCGGTACCTGGTAGGTCGCACCACCGACACGGCGGGACTTGACCTCGACCACCGGCCGCACGTTGTCCAGCGCCTTGTCCAGCACTTCCACCGGATCACCGCTGCCACGCTCCTGAATCTGATCGAGCGCACCATAAATAATGCGTTCAGCAACCGATTTCTTGCCGGACTTCATCACCATGTTGATGAACCGTGCCAGCATTTCGCTGCCAAACTTGGGATCCGGGAGAATTTCCCGCTTCTCGGCGACTCGTCTTCTGGACATACGCTTGTGTCTCTATATATACCTGTTAACTGGAATGCACTTACGACTTGGGCCGCTTGGTACCGTACTTGGACCGGCCCTGGCGACGACTTTCCACGCCCTGGGTATCCAGGCTGCCGCGCACCGTGTGATAGCGCACACCCGGCAAGTCCTTGACGCGACCGCCGCGGATCAGCACCACCGAGTGTTCCTGCAGGTTATGCCCTTCACCGCCAATATAGGTCGTGACTTCGTAACCGTTGGTCAGGCGCACACGCGCTACCTTTCGCAGCGCCGAGTTCGGCTTTTTCGGGGTCGTGGTATAGACGCGGGTACACACACCGCGCTTCTGGGGACATGCCTCCAGCGCGGGGACATTACTCTTCGCCTGTTTACGGGTACGCGGCTTGCGTACCAGCTGGTTAATCGTGGCCATTAGTCGATACTCCACCCTCAATCACGCCGGGGTGCTGAAAATTTTGTAAAGTCCTGAAAATAAACGACAGGCCGGGCGGACCCGGCCTGTCGAAGGAGGCGCATTTTAGGTATTCCGCCAGACCCTGTCAAGCGAATTCTTCGTCTGAATCGGGGACTTGCGCCTTTACCCCGGGGCCGTCGGATCGAGCGTCAAACTTACGTCATTCCGGCCCGTTTCAGCTCTCGGTGACGGGTGCTTCGGTATCACCCGCCGAGGACGGAGTCTCCGCCACCGGCCCCAGCGCCTCGGCCGCCTCGGCGAGGGTGAGCCCCGAACGCTGGCGGCGACGCTCCAGGTGGTGCGCCAGCCCGGTACCGGCCGGGATCAGGCGGCCGACAATGACATTTTCCTTCAGGCCACGCAGCTCGTCCCGCATGCCACGTACCGCCGCTTCGGTGAGCACGCGGGTGGTCTCCTGGAAGGAGGCGGCGGACACGAACGACTCGGTAGCCAGCGATGCCTTGGTGATACCCAGCAGCATCGGATCCCACCGCGCCGGCAGTTTGCCGTCCTTCTCCAGGCGTTCGTTGTCGTCCAGCACGCGAGACTTGTCCACCTGCTCGCCCTTGAGGAAATGCGAATCACCGGCGTCGGCAATTTCGACCTTGCGCAGCATCTGGCGGATGATGACCTCGATGTGCTTGTCGTTAATGCCCACGCCCTGGAGACGGTAAACATCCTGGATTTCCTTGACCAGGTATTCGGCCATCACCGTGGTACCCAGCAGGCGCAGAATGTCATGCGGGTTGGGCTCGCCGTCGGCCAGCACCTCGCCCTTTTCCACCTTTTCGCCTTCGAATACCGAGATGTGACGCCACTTGGGGATCAACTCCTCGTAGGTCTCGCCACTCTGCTCGGTGATCACAAGCCGCTGTTTACCCTTGGTTTCCTTACCAAATCCGATGGTACCCGAGGTTTCCGCCATGATGGCCGGATCTTTGGGCTTGCGCGCTTCGAACAGGTCGGCGACGCGCGGCAGACCACCGGTAATGTCACGGGTCTTGGAGGATTCCTGCGGAATACGCGCCACCACGTCACCGACCTGGACCTGCGCCCCGTCTTCCAGTGCCACGATGGCCTCGGCCGGCAGGAAGTAGTGGGCGGCGATATCCGTGCCCGGGATCTTGAGCTCGTCGCCGTTTTCGTCCAGCAGCTGCACCAGAGGGCGCAGATCCTTGCCGGCGCTGCCGCGCTGCTTGGGATCGGTCACCACCAGGCTGCTCAGACCGGTGATTTCGTCGGTCTGTTTCTGTACGGTCACACCCTCGACAAAATCGGCAAAGCGCACCTTACCGGCTACTTCGATCACGATCGGGTGGGTATGCGGATCCCAGTTGGCGACGATCTGGCCGCCGTCGACGGCGGCGCCATCGGCCACGCTGATGACCGCACCGTAAGGGATCTTGTAACGCTCGCGCTCTCGACCGTGCTCGTCGACCACGCCGATTTCACCGGAACGCGATACCGCCACCAGGTTGCCGTTTTTATTGGTCACGGTCTTGATGTTGTGCAGGCGGATTGACCCGCTGTTCTTGACCTGCACGTTATTGACCGTCGCGGCTCGACTCGCGGCACCACCGATATGGAAGGTACGCATGGTCAGCTGGGTGCCCGGCTCACCGATCGACTGGGCCGCCATAACACCGATGGATTCACCGATGTTCACCCGGTGACCGCGGGCCAGATCGCGGCCGTAGCAGCACGAACAGATTCCGTAGCGTGTCTCGCAGGTGATCGGCGAACGCACCTTGATTTCGTCGATACCGGAAGCCTCGACTGTCTCCACCCACTTCTCATCGAGCAGGGTGCCGGCAGGCACGACCACCTCGTCGGAACCTGGCGCACAGGTGTCCTCGGCGGTGACACGGCCCAGAACACGTTCACTGAGGGCCTCAACCACGTCGCCACCTTCAACGAGCGGCGTCATGAACATGCCCTTTTCGGTGCCGCAGTCCGGCTCGGTTACGACCAGGTCCTGCGCCACGTCGACCAGGCGACGGGTCAGGTAACCGGAGTTGGCGGTCTTCAGCGCGGTATCGGCCAGACCCTTGCGGGCACCGTGCGTGGAAATGAAGTACTGCAACACGTCCAGGCCTTCGCGGAAGTTCGCCGTAATCGGGGTTTCGATAATGGAACCGTCCGGCTTGGCCATCAGGCCGCGCATGCCGGCCAGCTGGCGAATCTGCGCCGCCGAGCCACGCGCACCGGAATCGGCCATCATGTACACGGAGTTGAAGGAGTTCTGCTTGACCGTCTCGCCATCGGCGGTAACCACTTCCTCCTTGCCCAGCTTGTCCATCATCGCCTTGGCAACCTGGTCATTGGTACGCGACCAGATATCCACGACCTTGTTGTAGCGCTCGCCGTTGGTAACCAGGCCTGACGTGTACTGGTTCTCGATCTCCTTAACCTCAGTCTCGGCCTCGGCGAGAATCGGCGCCTTCTCTTCGGGGATCACCATGTCATCGATACCGAAGGACACGGCGGCACGCGTGGCATAGGAAAAACCGGTATACATCAGCTGGTCAGCGAAGATAACCGTGGCCTTGAGGCCGACCTTGCGGTAACAGACGTTGATGACCTGGGAAATCGCTTTCTTCGACATGTCGCGGTCGACATAGTCGAACGGTATGCCTTCGGGCAGAATCTCGGACAGCAGTGCGCGCCCCACGGTCGTTTCGTGCACGGCGACCCGTTTCTCCAGTTCGCCGGCATCATTGATATTGGAGTCGGCAATACGCACCTTGACCCTGGCATGCAATTCGGCCACGCCGGTTTCGTAAGCACGGTGTACCTCGGCGACATCGCGGAACATCATGCCTTCGCCCCTGGCGTTGACGCGGTCGCGGGTCATGTAATACAGGCCGAGCACCACGTCCTGCGAGGGCACGATAATCGGTTCACCGTTGGCGGGCGACAGGATATTGTTGGTCGACATCATCAACGCACGCGCTTCCAGCTGCGCTTCCAGCGACAAGGGCACGTGCACAGCCATCTGGTCACCGTCGAAGTCGGCGTTGAACGCCGCGCAGACCAGCGGGTGCAGCTGAATTGCCTTGCCCTCGATCAGTACCGGCTCGAACGCCTGGATACCCAGGCGGTGCAGGGTCGGCGCACGGTTGAGCATGACCGGGTGTTCGCGGATGACTTCTTCGAGAATATCCCAGACTTCACCGCCTTCACGCTCGACCAGTTTCTTGGCGGCCTTGATGGTGGTCGCCAGGCCGCGCAGCTGCAGCTTGCTGAAAATAAACGGCTTGAACAGCTCCAGCGCCATGCGCTTGGGCAGCCCGCACTGGTGCAGACGCAGGGTCGGGCCCACCACGATGACTGAACGGCCGGAATAGTCGACACGCTTGCCGAGCAGGTTCTGGCGGAAACGCCCCTGCTTGCCCTTGATCATGTCGGCCAGCGATTTCAGCGGACGCTTGTTGGTGCCCGTGATGGCCCGGCCGCGACGCCCGTTGTCCAGCAGGGCATCAACCGACTCCTGCAGCATGCGCTTTTCATTACGCACGATAATATCGGGCGCATTCAGTTCCAGCAGGCGCTTCAGACGGTTGTTGCGGTTGATAACGCGGCGGTACAGGTCATTCAGATCCGAGGTCGCGAAACGACCACCGTCCAGCGGGACCAGCGGACGCAGCTCCGGCGGCAATACCGGCAGCACTGTCATGACCATCCATTCCGGTTTGTTGCCGGACTCCAGGAAAGACTCCACCAGTTTCAGACGCTTGCCCAGGCGCTTGAGCTTGGTTTCGCTCTTGGTGGCGCCCATGTCCTCGCGCAACTTGACGACCTCGGCCTTGAGGTCAAGGTCGCGCAACAGTTCGTAGACGGCCTCGGCGCCCATACGGGCGTCGAATTCGTCACCGTTTTCCTCGATGGCCTCCAGGTAGGCTTCTTCGGACAGCAGCTGACCGCGTTCCAGGGTGGTCATGCCCGCATCGATCACCACGAAGGCTTCGAAATACAGTACGCGCTCGATATCGCGCAGTGTCATGTCCAGCAGCAGGCCGATACGTGACGGCAGCGATTTCAGGAACCAGATGTGGGCCACCGGGCTGGCCAGCTCGATGTGGCCCATGCGCTCGCGGCGCACCTTGGACAGCGTGACTTCGACGCCGCATTTTTCGCAGACCACGCCGCGATGCTTGAGGCGCTTGTACTTGCCACAGAGGCATTCGTAGTCCTTGACCGGGCCAAAGATCTTGGCGCAGAACAGACCGTCGCGTTCGGGCTTGAACGTACGATAGTTGATTGTCTCGGGCTTCTTGACCTCGCCATAGGACCAGGACCGGATCATGTCGGGCGACGCCAGACCGATGCGAATGGCATCGAAATCGTCGTTATGACCCTGCGGCTTTAACAGATTCAATAAATCTTTCATGGTGTCTCCCTAGTCCTGTTCCAGTTCCAGGCTGATGCCCAACGAGCGAATTTCCTTCACCAGCACATTGAAGGATTCGGGCATGCCGGCCTCCATGTAATGGTTGCCGTCGACGATGTTCTTGTACATCTTCGTACGGCCGTTCACGTCGTCGGATTTCACCGTCAACATTTCCTGCAAAGTGTAGGATGCGCCATAGGCTTCCAGCGCCCACACCTCCATTTCGCCGAAGCGCTGGCCACCGAACTGCGCCTTGCCACCCAGCGGTTGCTGGGTAACCAGGCTGTACGGTCCGGTTGAGCGCGCATGCATCTTGTCATCAACCAGGTGGTTGAGCTTGAGAATGTACATGTATCCGACGGTCACCGGACGCTCGAAGGGATCGCCGCTACGGCCGTTGTACAAGGTGGTCTGCCCGCTTTCCGGCAAACCGGCCAGATGCAGCATGCGCTTGATTTCCTCTTCGTCGGCACCATCGAATACCGGTGTCGCCATGGGAACACCCCGGCGCAGGTTACCGGCCATGGCCAGCACCTCTTCGTCGCTCAATGTGTCCAGGTCCTCGCGTTTGCCGCTGGCGTTATAGACCTTGTCGAGGAACTTGCGCAGCTCCTCCACCTTGGTCCTGGCATCGAGCATCGCGCCGATTTTCACGCCGAGACCGGACGCCGCCCAGCCCAGGTGGGTTTCCAGCACCTGCCCGACGTTCATACGCGAGGGCACGCCCAGCGGATTGAGCACGATATCGACCGGTGTGCCGTTTTCATCGTAGGGCATATCTTCGACCGGAACGATCATGGAAATAACACCCTTGTTACCGTGACGGCCCGCCATCTTGTCACCCGGCTGGATACGGCGCTTGACAGCCAGGTAGACCTTGACCATTTTCAGGACGCCCGGGGCCAGATCATCACCGGCGGTAATCTTGTTACGCTTTTCTTCCAGGCGTTTCTCGAAGTCCTCGCGCAGGCTCTGCAACTGCTGCGAAGCCGCTTCCAGCTGCTGGTTCGCTTCCTCGTTCTTGAGGCGCACTTCGAACCATTTGGCCGGCTCCAGTTCTTCCAGGTAACCCTTGGTGATCTTGCTGCCGGCCTTCAGTTTGTTGGGACCACCCTCGGCAATTTTGCCCAGCAGCAGTTTTTCGACACGCTGGAAGATATCGCCTTCCATGATGCGCATCTGGTCGTTCAGGTCCTTTTTGATACCGGTGATCTGTTCGTCCTCGATCTGCAGTGCGCGGGCATCTTTCTCGACACCGTCACGGGTGAACACCTGCACGTCGATCACCGTGCCGTCCATACCCGATGGCACGCGCAGCGAGGTATCTTTCACGTCGGAGGCTTTTTCACCGAAGATGGCGCGCAGCAGTTTTTCTTCCGGCGTCAGCTGCGTTTCGCCCTTGGGCGTGACTTTACCGACCAGGATATCGCCCGGTTTCACCTCGGCACCGATATACACGATACCCGACTCGTCGAGCTTGCCCAGCGCACCTTCACCGACGTTGGGGATATCACCGGAAATCTCTTCCGGCCCCAGCTTGGTGTCGCGCGCTACACAGGTGAGTTCCTCGATGTGAATCGTCGTGAAGCGGTCTTCCTGCACCACGCGTTCGGAAATAAGGATTGAATCCTCGAAGTTATAACCGTTCCAGGGCATGAAGGCGACACGCAGGTTCTGCCCCAGCGCCAGTTCGCCCATGTCCGTGCTCGGGCCATCGGCCAGCACGTCACCGCGCGCCACCACGTTACTCGGGGACACCAGCGGTTTCTGGTTGATGCAGGTATTCTGGTTGGAGCGCGTGTACTTGGTCAGGTTGTAGATGTCCACACCCGGTTCGCCCGGTACGGTTTCATCGTCGTTGACACGCACCACGATACGCCCGGCATCAACCGAATCCACGACACCGCCGCGGCATGCCACAACAGTCACGCCCGAATCGACCGCCACGGTACGCTCGATACCGGTACCGACCAGCGGCTTTTCAGCGCGCAGCGTCGGTACCGCCTGGCGTTGCATGTTGGAGCCCATGAGGGCGCGGTTGGCGTCATCATGCTCCAGGAACGGGATCAGCGCCGCCGCCACCGAGACGATCTGCTTCGGCGACACGTCGATATAGTCGACGCGGTCGGGCGATGACAGGGTAAATTCGTTCTGGTGACGCGAGGACACCAGTTCGTCGACCAGCTTGCCCTTGCCATCGACCGTAGCGTTGGCCTGGGCGATGACGAATTCACCCTCCTCGATCGCCGACAGGTAATCGATTTCGTCAGTCACCCGGCTGTCGACCACCTTGCGGTAGGGCGTTTCCAGGAAACCGTATTCATTGGTTCGCGAATACACGGCCAGCGAGTTGATCAGGCCGATGTTCGGACCTTCCGGCGTTTCAATCGGGCAGACACGGCCGTAGTGGGTCGGGTGCACGTCGCGCACCTCGAAACCGGCACGCTCGCGGGTCAGACCACCGGGGCCCAGCGCCGAAACACGGCGTTTGTGGGTGACCTCCGACAGAGGATTGTTCTGGTCCATGAACTGGGACAGCTGGCTGGAACCGAAAAATTCCTTGATCGCAGCCGCCACCGGCTTGGCGTTGATCAGCTCCTGCGGCATCAGGCTTTCGGATTCCGCCACGCTGAGGCGTTCCTTGACGGCACGCTCGACGCGCACCAGGCCGATACGGAACACGTTTTCGGCCATTTCACCGACACAGCGGATACGGCGGTTACCGAGGTGGTCGATATCGTCGACGACGCCATTGCCGTTACGGATATTCACCAGTGTCGTCATAACGTCAAGGATGTCAGAGCTGTCGCCCAGCTTGTCGGCGTAATCCCTGGCAGCGGTATCACCCTTGTCGGCGCGCTCCTTGAAGTAGATGCTGTCATACAGGATACCGACGCCGGTATCGCTGTCGCGGCCGACACGCCGGTTGAATTTCATGCGGCCGACCGCCGACAGATCGTAACGCTCGAATGTGAAGAACAGGTTATGGAACAGGTTCTGTGCCGCATCCTTGGTCGGCGGCTCGCCCGGACGCATCATGCGGTAAATTTCCACCTGTGCTTCGAGCTGGGTAGTCGTCGGATCAATTCGCAGCGTATTGGAAATATACGGGCCACGATCAAGGTCATTGATGTACAGGGTGGTGATTTCCTTGATACCGGCGGCCTTGATTGCCTCGACCAGCTCTTCGGTCAGTTCGTCGTTGGCATTGGCCACCACTTCCCCGGTCTCGGTATTCACCAGGTCCCGGGACAACATCTTGCCGACCAGATAGTCTTCGGGCACTTCAAGCCGTTTGATGCCGGCTTTCTCGAGTTCGCGGATATGGCGCGCCGTCACCCGTCGCCCTTCCTCGACGATCACCTTGCTCTTGACCTTGATATCGAACGTGGCGGTTTCGCCACGCAGCCGCTCAGCCACCAGATCCAGCTCAATACCCTTGGCGTTGAAGTGGAACGTATTGGTGTCGAAGAAAATATCCAGGATCTGCTGGGTCTCGTAGCCCAGCGCGCGCAGCAGTACGGTAGCCGGCAGCTTGCGTCGGCGGTCGATACGCACGAACAGCGAATCCTTGGCATCGAACTCGAAGTCCAGCCAGGAGCCACGGTAGGGAATCACGCGCGCCGAGAACAGCAGCTTGCCGGAGGAATGGGTTTTGCCCTTGTCATGATCGAAAAACACACCCGGCGAACGGTGCAACTGGGATACGATGACACGCTCCGTGCCGTTGATCACAAAGGTCCCGTTGTCGGTCATCAGGGGCAGTTCGCCCATGTAGACTTCCTGTTCCTTGATGTCCTTGATCGACTTGTTGGCGCCTTCCTTGTCGTAGATGATCAGGCGCACCAGCGCGCGCAACGGCGCCGCGTAGGTCATGCCACGCAGCTGACATTCCTTGACATCGAAAACCGGCTCACCAAGACGGTAGTTCACATAATCCAGCGCCGCCGTCCCTGAATAGCTGGTAATCGGGAACACCGACGAGAACGCGGCATGCAGGCCCTTGTCGTCGCGCGCATCGATGTCGCGGTCGGCCTGCAGAAAGTCCCGATACGAATTCAGCTGCGTTGCCAGGAGATAGGGTACCTCCAGAATGCTCTGCCGCTTGCCGAAATCCTTACGGATACGTTTCTTTTCGGTAAAGCTGTAAGCCATCGGTGTTCCTCTCAATAAAGAAATATTTCGCTATCCCCTCTCCCTTTGGGAGAGGGCCGGGGTGAGGGCGCTAAAACCTACAGCACCCCTCCCCTTCAGAAACGGGAAAAGGCCGGCAGCGAAAGCTCGCTACCAGCCGTTCCCGGACATCGCACAGGCCAGGCCTGTGTGGTCGCCAGTTGGGCAAAACCAGCAGGCGTCAAGGTCGTTATTTGACCTCGACGCTGGCGCCGGCTTCTTCCAACTGCTTCTTGATGTCTTCGGCTTCGTCCTTGGAAGCACCTTCCTTGATCGGGGAAGGGGCGCCTTCGACCAGTTCCTTGGCTTCTTTCAGACCCAGGCCGGTGATACCGCGAACCACCTTGATGACGGCAACCTTGTTTGAACCAAAGCTGGTCATCACGATGTCGAACTCGGTCTTCTCTTCGGCGGCGGCGCCGGCGTCAGCGGCGGCTGCCGGTGCAGCGGCCACGGCCGCAGCGGCGGATACACCGAATTTCTCTTCCATTGCGGAGATCAGGTCGACGACCTCCATCACACTCATGTTGGAAATTGCTTCCAGGATGTCTTCTTGAGACGCTGCCATAATTGCTTACTCCAAAAAATATTTAATAGATACGAATCGGTTTAGGCTGACTGTTTCTGGTCGCGGATGGCGGCCACAGTACGAACCAGCTTGCCGGGCACCTCGTTGAGGGTGCGGACAAACTTCTCGGTCGGGGCTTTCATCACGGCCATCAGCAGGCTGATCGCCTGATCGCGGGTCGGCATCTTCGCCAGGCGATCCAGGTCCGTCGCAGCGAGCATTTCACCGCCAAACGCCACCAGTCTGGGCACCAACTGATCATGCTCTTTGGCGAAATCCTTCACCAGCCGTGCTGCTGCACCCGGCTCCTCCTGGGAGAAAGCCAGCACCAGCGGGCCGCTCAGGCCGTCCTGCATGCATTCAAAGTCGGTGCCTTCAACGGCACGCCTGGCCAGCGTGTTCTTGACCACGCGCAGGTAGACGCCGCCGTCACGCGCCTTGGCGCGCAGCTCCGTCATCTCTTCCACGGTCAGACCACGATACTCGGCAGCAACGGCTGAATGCGCCTCGGCGGCGATTACAGCAACCTCGGAAACTACAGCCTTTTTCTCTTCAAGACTCAGTGCCACCTATTTACCTCCACGGTTAAAAAGCACCGGGAAACAACCCTGCCGCTTTTCAACCTCTGTTACAGCATCCCGACCGGTCAGGCCGGCATGCCGGTTTGCGGTGGCCTCGAACAAGAAAGTTCCTGTCGGGGCTTCACCATCTGCGCAGGTTCCCGGGTCGCCCCGGTGATTAAGCCTTGCGACGCCTGCGGTCTTTGACGGCTTCCCGGAGTTCCGAGCAGCGTCAAAACGTTTTGAAAATTACAGCCCCAGCGACGCCTGGTCGACGGCCAGTCCCGGGCCCATGGTGGTGGAAACCGTAATCTTCTTCATGTACACACCCTTCGCCGAGGAAGGTTTCAGCTTGTTCAGGTCCGCCAGCAGCGCCTGCAGATTCTCGCGCAGCTGGTCGACCTTGAAATCCGCCTTGCCGATAGAGCAATGGATAATGCCGCCCTTGTCGGTCCGGTAACGAATCTGACCCGCCTTGGCATTCTTTACCGCGGCCGCCACGTCCGGCGTTACGGTACCTACCTTGGGGTTCGGCATCAGGCCGCGCGGACCGAGGATCTGGCCGAGCTGACCGACGACCCGCATGGCATCCGGGCTGGCGACGACCACATCGAAATCCATGTTGCCCTTTTTCACCTCGTCTGCCAGGTCATCCATACCGACCACGTCGGCACCGGCTTCCCTGGCGGCATCGGCACTGGCACCCTGGGTAAAGACGGCAACGCGCACCGTCTTGCCGGTGCCGTGCGGCAATACCGTGGAACTGCGAACAACCTGGTCGGATTTGCGCGGATCAACGCCGAGATTGACGCTGACATCCACGGATTCCTTGAACTTGACCTTGGAAAGCTCGGACAACAGGCCCAGCGCTTCGTCGACCGGGTACTGCTTTCCCATCTCGATCTTTTCCGCAATCATTTTTGCGCGTTTGCTCAATTTAGCCATGGCTTATTTCACCCCTTCCGTATCCAGGCCCATGCTGCGGGCGGTACCGGCAACAGTACGTACCGCCGCATCCATATCCGCCGCAGTCAGGTCAGGCATTTTGACCTTGGCAACTTCTTCGAGCTGCGCCCGGTTGACCTTACCAACCTTTTCGGTGTTCGGTCGACCGGAACCCTTGGGAATACCAGCGGCCTTCTTCAGCAACACGGCGGCCGGCGGGGTCTTGGTAATAAAGGTGAAACTGCGATCACTGAAAACAGTGATCACTACCGGCACCGGCATATCCTTTTCCAGGCTCTGCGTCTGGGCATTGAACGCCTTGCAGAATTCCATGATGTTGACGCCGTGCTGACCCAGGGCAGGGCCGACGGGCGGACTGGGATTGGCGCTCTGAGCTGGCACCTGCAGCTTGATATACGCCTCGATTTTCTTAGCCATGGATTACTCCTGTGGGTACAAGCGCCTCGCGGCTCCCCTGTTGAATTAACCTTTCTCGACCTGACCGAAAT
Source organism: uncultured Thiogranum sp. (assembly GCA_965544455.1). Classification (GTDB taxonomy): domain Bacteria; phylum Pseudomonadota; class Gammaproteobacteria; order DSM-19610; family DSM-19610; genus Thiogranum. Next base: position 2,759 of record CBEUNK010000011.1, on the reverse strand, counting down.
CCAGGTCCACCGGCGTGGAACGCCCGAAAATCATAACTGCCACACGCAGCTTGCTCTTTTCGTAATTGACCTCTTCCACCACGCCGTTGAAGTCGTTGAACGGACCCTCGGTGACACGCACCACTTCGCCAGGTTCGAACAGCACCTTTGGTCGCGGCTTCTCCGCACCTTCCTGTACACGCTGCAGAATGGCATCCGCCTCACGGTCAGTGATGGGCGCCGGCCGGTCTGAAGTACCGCCGATAAAGCCAAGCACCTTGGGCACATCTTTCACCATGTGCCAGGTGTCATCGTCCATCTCCATCTGCACCAGCACGTAGCCGGGGAAAAACTTGCGCTCGCTGCGGCGCTTCTGGCCCTCGCGCATTTCCACGACCTCTTCGGTGGGCACCATGATTTCGCCGAACCTGTCCTGCATGCCGCTGCGCTCGATGCGCTCGATCAACGACTGCTTGACACGATTCTCGAATCCGGAATAGGCGTGCACCACGTACCAACGCTTCGCCATCTATTCAGCCTCCCTGACCGGTCAACAGGCGAACCGCCCACAAGACAAACATATCCAGTAACCAGATCACGACACCCAGCAGCAGGACAATGACAAGCACCGCCAATGCTGTTTGCGTGGTTTCGGTCCGCGTCGGCCAGACAACCTTGCGGACTTCGGTGCGGGTTGATCCGACAAAGGACCAGGTCGACCGTCCGATGCTGGTCTGCGCAGCGATGAGTACGGCTACCACGGCGACGCCGAGCAGCCCTAAAACACGCAGTAACAGCGATTCATCGGCGAACCAGTAGAACGCCACGACGGCACCACCCAGCAACAGCGCCGCGGCTGCCAGCTTGATGGTATCCAATCCGGATGCCTGTGTTTCTGTATTCATACTTCCCTACGTACGTGGACAGAATTCAATTCTGTCCACGTCCCGACTTCTGGCAGGCCAGGAGGGAATCGAACCCCCAACCTGCGGTTTTGGAGACCGCTGCTCTGCCAATTGAGCTACTGGCCTAGAAAAATTACTCGATGATTTTGGATACCACGCCGGCGCCGACGGTACGGCCACCTTCGCGAATCGCAAAGCGCAGGCCCTCTTCCATCGCGATCGGCGCGATCAGGCTCACTGTCATCTTCACATTGTCACCCGGCATCACCATCTCCACACCTTCCGGCAGGTCCACCGCGCCCGTCACGTCCGTCGTCCGGAAGTAAAACTGCGGCCGGTAGTTGCTGAAAAACGGCGTATGACGACCACCCTCTTCCTTCGACAGCACGTACACTTCCGCCTCGAACTTGGTGTGCGGCGTAATGCTCCCCGGTACGCACAGCACCTGGCCGCGCTCCACCTCTTCACGCTTCGTGCCGCGCAGCAGCACACCCACGTTGTCGCCGGCTTCACCTTCGTCCAGCAGCTTGCGGAACATCTCCACACCCGTGCACGTCGTCTTCGTCGTGTCGCGGATACCCACGATCTCGATCTCGTCGCCCACATGAATCTTGCCGCGCTCGATACGACCCGTCACCACCGTGCCGCGACCCGAAATCGAGAACACGTCCTCGATCGGCATCAGGAACGGCTGGTCTATCGGGCGCTCCGGTACCGGAATGTACTCGTCCAGCGCATTCAGCAGCTTCTCGATCGACGGCACACCAATGTCGCTGGTGTCACCTTCCAGCGCCTTCAGCGCCGAACCCACAATGATCGGCGTGTCGTCGCCCGGAAAATCGTAACTGGACAGCAGCTCGCGAATCTCCATCTCCACCAGCTCCAGCAGCTCGGCATCGTCCACCTGGTCCGCCTTGTTCATGTACACAATGATGTACGGCACACCCACCTGGCGCGCCAGCAGTATGTGCTCGCGCGTCTGCGGCATCGGGCCGTCCGCCGCGCTCACCACCAGGATCGCACCGTCCATCTGCGCCGCACCCGTGATCATGTTCTTCACGTAGTCGGCATGACCCGGGCAGTCCACGTGCGCGTAGTGCCGGTTGTCCGTCTCGTACTCCACGTGCGCCGTCGCAATCGTGATGCCGCGGGCGCGCTCTTCCGGCGCATTGTCAATCTGATCATACGCCTTGAACTCGCCGCCCATCTTCTCCGCGCCAACCTTCGTCAGCGCCGCCGTCAGCGTCGTCTTCCCATGGTCCACGTGACCAATCGTTCCCACATTCACATGCGGCTTCGTACGTTCAAATTTTTCCTTGGACATCGGACGGTTCTCCCCGTGGTGTTCGCCAAGCGGTGTATACCTAATATATAGCCGGGCTCAAGCCCGGCCGGATATGGAGCTCATAACCGGATTTGAACCGGTGACCTCTTCCTTACCAAGGAAGTGCTCTACCGACTGAGCTATATGAGCAAAATTCGCCTTGGAGCGGGTGATGGGAATCGAACCCACATAATCAGCTTGGAAGGCTGAGGTTCTACCATTGAACTACACCCGCAATTCATTTCTGGTGGAGGGGGAGGATTACTCCGGAGCTTTGCTCCTCCGCCCTCCGGGCCGTCGCCAGCAGCGCGACGTTCAAATCGCTGCGCGATTTGTCGAACCTCTTATCGGTTCAAATCCTCCCCCTGGGAGGACAACATAGCCCGTGCAAATGCCTTGTGGCACCTGCGTTTCAATTCATTTCTGGTGGAGGGGGGAGGATTCGAACCTCCGAAGGCTGAGCCGTCAGATTTACAGTCTGATCCCTTTGACCGCTCGGGAACCCCTCCAAACGAAACCGGCAATTATGAATATATCGTAGCAATAAGTCA
>CBEUNK010000010.1:0-45145 GCA_965544455.1 uncultured Thiogranum sp. | reverse complement strand
TATATTATCGATGCCGAGGGGCTGATTCGTTACCGCGTGGTGGGTGCCGTTGCCTGGGACGAGGCCGACTGGCGACAGAAAATCGAGGCGCTGCTGCCGGATCGCTGATAGCGGTCGGCGCATAAAAATGGCGGCCCGCGGGCCGCCGAAACTGAAAAGTTGGAGGAGTCGCACCGCCGAACAACCGGGCGCTGCAAACAAGGTTCAAGATACTCCGGCGTCGCCCCCGGCAAACTGATCCAGGTCAAGTCCGGGTGCATTCCGAAACTGGATCGAAACCGATCAGACCGGGATGAATTCTTGCTAGAATAGCGCGCGCCCTGTCGCCGCACAGCGCTCGGCGGCGACAACCACGATAAGAGTCAACCGGGCGGGCTACCGCCATCTGACGAGCAACAACGAGGATTATCACCGTGACCTGGGAAGCGTGGTTTGTCCTCGCGATTGTGCTGCTTTGTTTTAGCCTGCTGGCGTCGAACCGCTTTCCGCCCGACCTGGTCATGGTGGGCGGCCTGACGCTGCTTCTGCTGGGCGACATTGTGTCCCCTGCCCAGGCGCTCGCCGGCCTCGCCAATGAAGGGATGGTGACGGTCGCGGTACTTTACGTGGTTGTCACGGGATTCCGCGAAACCGGTGGCATCGACTGGATTGTACAGTCGGTACTGGGCGTCCCCAGGTCCCTCGTACATGCGCAATGGAAGGTCATGGCACCGGTGGCCACCATGAGTGCCTTCCTCAACAACACGCCCGTGGTCGCCATCTTCATCCCGGCCATCGACGACTGGGCGCGGCGTCATCGGCTCTCCGTGTCCAAGCTCATGCTGCCCTTGAGCTACGCGGCTATCGCTGGCGGCACCTGCACCCTGATCGGTACCAGTACCAACCTGGTGGTCAATGGCCTCGTGGCCAGCGAAACCACACTGCCGCAATTCGGTATTTTCGATCTTGCCTGGGTGGGCGTGCCGGTCACACTGGCAGTATTTTTCTATGTGCTGACGACGCAACAGTGGCTGCTGCCCGAGCGGCGACCTGCCGTGAACGACTACAGCGATGCGCGGGAGTACGCCGTGGAAATGGAAGTGGCGGCGGACAGCCCGCTGTCCGGCAAAAGCATCGAGGCCGCGGGTCTGCGCCAGTTGCCCGGCCTGTACCTGATCGAAATCGAACGTGGCGGCCGGGTACTGACCGCTGTCCCTCCCCACGAGCGCCTGCAGGGCGGTGACCGCCTGGTATTCGTGGGCGTGGTCGACTCGGTCGCCGATCTCCACCGTATCGCGGGCCTGAAACCGGCCACGCACCAGGTCTTCAAACTGGACTCGCCCCGCGAGGAACGCAGTCTCACCGAGGCGGTTATCGCCAACACCTCGCCGCTGGTCGGCAAGACCGTGCGCGAGGGCCGTTTCCGCAGTATCTACAATGCCGCGATCATTGCCGTCACCCGCAATGGCGAAAAAATTCACCAGAAAATCGGCGACATCAAGTTGCATGCCGGTGATACCCTGCTGATGGTTTCCCACCCCGCCTTTATCGAACAGTACCGCAACTCCCGGGACTTCTTCCTGGTCAGCAGCTCGGGTGACGTGCGCTCGGTACGCCACGAACGCGCACCGCTGGCCATGGCGATTTTATTATCCATGGTTGCGGTGGTTGCCCTGGGCTGGACCAGCATGCTCAAGGCGGCGATGCTTGCCGCCGGACTGATGATTATCACCCGTTGTACGACCGGCCGGATTGCCCGCCGTGCCGTGGACTGGCAGGTGCTGGTGGTGATCGCCGCCTCGTTCGGAATCGCCACGGCCCTGCAGAACTCGGGGGCCGCATCGGCTATCGCCCATTGGCTCGTGTCCTTCGCACAGGGCACGCCCTGGCTGGCACTGGCTATTGTTTTCGCGGCAACGGCCCTGTTCAGCGCGCTGGCGACCAACAATGCCGCCGCGGTGATCATGTTTCCCATTGCCCTGTCGACGGCTGACAGCCTCGGTGTCAGCTTCATACCCTTCGCGATCACCATTATGGTGGCGGCATCGGCAAGCTTTGCCACGCCCATTGGCTACCAGACCAATCTCATGGTCTATGGCGCAGGCGGGTATCGTTTCAGAGACTACCTGACTTTTGGCGCACCGCTAACGCTGCTGGCCGGCATCGTGACTGTCGTCATCGCGCCTTACGTGTGGCATTTTCAGTGACTAGCGGTAATCAGGTCAGGCCATAACGCTTCAGTTTCCGGTACATGGTGCGTTCACTGATACCCAGTGCCTCGGCGGTACGGCGCCGGTTGCCGGCATGTTCCGCCAGCAACTGCCGGATGTGTTGCGACTCGACTTCGCCCAGTGAATTCCATGCGGCGTGTGGGCTGTTGTCAACGACGTCCGTGACTGAAGGTGCATCCGCACCGGCATCACCTTCGGTTTCCTGCCGTGTATGCCGCCTGGAGCGCATACTTTCGATGGCGGCCTTGATTTCATTGACCGCAATGCTGTCGCCCTCGGTATGCGCCGCCGCAACGCTGAGAATGTTGCGCAGTTCACGGATATTGCCCGGGTAATGATAGGCCTGCAGGGCGGCAATCGAGGATCCAGCCAGCTGATAATGCCTGCCGCCGGATTCGCCGATCCGGTCCAGCAGCGCTTCCGTCAATACCGGGATATCGTCCAGGCGCTCGCTCAGCCTGGGCAGGCGAATGTGCAGGCAGGCAACGCGGTAATACAGGTCTTCCCTGAAAATCTGCGATTCCACGTCGTGACCGAGATTGCGGTTGGTCGCGCAGATAATCCGGGCATTGGTGTGCAGGGTTTTACGTCCTCCGACACGCCGGTACTGACCGGTTTCGAGGACGCGCAACAGCTTGGCCTGCAGCGACGCCGGTATATCGCCGACTTCATCCAGGAACAGCGTGCCGCCATCGGCCAGTTCGAACAGGCCCTCCTTTTCTCCGACGCTGCCGGTGAACGCGCCGCGTTCGTGGCCGAATACTTCGGCTTCAAACAGGGACTCTGTCAGCACGGTACAATCCAGGGTCAGGAAGGGTCTTTTACAACGGCTGGAATGCCGGTGGATGAAATTCGCCGCCAGATCCTTGCCGGTCCCGGTCTCGCCTTCCAGCAGCACGGGCGCATCAGAATTTGCCGCCTGCCTCAGTTGTTCCAGCACCGCCAGAAAAACCGGCGACTCGCCCGCCATGCGCGGCTCTCCGCTATGGCGTTCATCGGGCTCGGACAGTTCGTCGATGACCTCGCCGAGATAGAGCGCCCCGTCACTGCCCTGCAACGGATAGGCGTTGATTTTTACCCGGTGTACCCGCCCCTGGCCGTCATAGTGAACATGCAGGCAGGAGGTGCCGCGGCCTTGTTCGAAGACATGCCGGTAAGGACATTCCTCCCCGTTTTCGAAACAGGGCTGGTCGCGGTGGTGGCTGACCTGGTAGCAGGTACGTCCCAGCATGCGATCGCCGCTGGTGCCGTTGGACTGTTCATACGCCCGGTTCACGGCGACAATCCGGAAATCGCGGTCGATGACCACGCAGGGTTTTTCATGCGTATCAACCAGGGACTGGAGATCGATGTTTTGTCGGGCACTCATAACCGCTCCTCCCTCGCCTCCCTGACATGACAGAACTGTCAGAATCTGGCGTTTTAACTGAGTATAGTCCTGCCATTGCTGTCATGCACCCCGCCCGTTGAGTTTTTTTTACGGGCACCAGGTCCGTCGTCGCGGCTTGACAGTAACTTGCGGATTATCGGGATTTTTATACTAATAACCGGGCGGCCGCCGGACAATAAACATCTGTTCAGGAAATCACCACCGGTGGCACACCGACTACGATGGCGGTTCCAGCCCTTCCGGGCTGGCGAGGTGGATGGTGGAGGTCGGGAAGGCGATTTCGGCGCCCGCTTCACGGATGATTTTCTCTATTTTCAGCAGCACGTCCTGCTTGATGGCGTGGAATTTCGTCCAGTTGGTGGTGTGCGTGAAAGTGTAAATAAAAAAGTCCAGTGACGAGGGGGCAAAGCTGTCGAAATGCACCATCAGCGTCTGGCTGTCATCGATCTCCGGGTGGGTACGCAGCATGCTTTCCACCGCGGCCACGATGGTCTGCATCTTATCGGCATCTTCGTAGCGGATGCCGATGGTCTCGTTGATACGCCGGTGTGACATGCGCGACGGATTTTCCACCGCGATACTGGCAAACATGGAATTGGGCACGTAAATGGGCCGCTTGGAAAAACTGCGAATGGTGGTCAGTCGCCAACCGATCGCTTCGACCGTCCCTTCGATTTCCCGGTCCGGTGAGCGAATCCAGTCACCGACCTTGAAAGGCCGGTCGAGGTAGATCATCAGGCCGCCAAAGAAGTTCGCCAGCAGATCCTTGGCGGCAAAACCCACGGCGATGCCACCGATGCCGCCGAAGGCCAGCACGCCGGAAACGCTGAAGCCCAGTGTCTGCAGGATTACCAGTGCCGCCGTGATCAGCACCGACACCCGCACCAGTTTGCCGACGGCATCCGCCGTGGTGCGGTCGTAGGCTTCGTCACTGGCCAGGCCGCGCGCGATGATCGATTGCTGTACGTTACTGGTCACCCGCGCCAGGAACCAGGCGAAGGCACCTATCACACCGACGTGGCGTAGCGGAGCGACAGCCTCGAAAATCGGCGCCTGGGTCCGGGCATGGACAATGTCGGCGGCGAAGGTAATGCCCAGCAGCCAGATCAGCAGGCTGAGTGGCCGGGCGGCGGCCTGCACCACCGCGTCATCCCAGGGATTGCGGGTTGTCTGCAAGCGGTGATGCAGGCGTTGCAGCAGTTTGCGCTGTACGAAGTCCAGCAACAGCGCGATGAACACCACGACAAACACCTGCATCACCCAGGTATTGGCGCCGGTCCAGTCAGAAATCAGTTGGATGACATCGTTTTGCATCGGTAACTCTTTCTATTCCAGGTCCATGTCCAGCCAGCGTTCCGATTCGCAGGCCTCCAGCAGTTGCGTGGCCGCCTGCCAGCGGGCGCTGTGGTGCAGCGCGTCGGTGTCGGGAAAGACCCGCCCGTGCATGCGCGCCAGGCGCAGTTGCGCGGCCGGATCGTGGTAGTCCCCGAGGGATTCAATCACCTCGGCGGCACGTTCGGCTTGATTGCACACCAGCACCATGTCACAACCCGCCTGCAGCGCCAGTTGGGCGCGTTGCGGGTAGTCGCCGGCCCATTCAGCCCCGCCCATGCTCAGGTCGTCGCTGAATATAACGCCCTGAAAGCCCATGCCCTCGCGCAGCAGCCGGCGCAGCCAGCGACTTGAGAACCCGGCCGGCTGTGGATCGATCTGCGGATACAGTACGTGCGCTACCATGATGCCGTTAAGGCCGTTATGGGCAAGGCGCAGGAACGGCACCAGGTCTTCCATTTCCAGGTCGGCGTAACTGCGCGGGTCTTCGGGGAGTTGGTGGTGCGAATCGGCCGCCACCCCACCGTGGCCGGGATAATGTTTGCCGACTGTCGCCATCCCCGCTTCGTGCATACCGCGCTGATAGGCCAGGGCCAGCTCACTGACCACTTCCGGGTTACGATGGAACGCGCGGTCGCCGATCACGTCCGAAATTCCCCGGTCGAGGTCCAGTACCGGCGCAAAACTGAGGTCGACGCCCACCGACAGTACTTCACTGGCCATCAGCCAGCCGGCTTCACAGGCGAGCCTGAGCGCGCGGCGGGGATCCTGTTCATAGAGCTCGCCGAAGCGCCCTACCGGCGGCAGGCGGAAAAAGCCGTCCCGAAAACGTTGCACGCGACCGCCTTCCTGGTCGACGCCAATCATTAACGGCGGTGTGCGCACGGCATGAATCCGTGCCGCCAGTTCGCGCACCTGCGACGCTGATTCATAGTTACGACTGAACAGGATCACGCCGCCCACGGCGGGATGTTCCAGCATGTCACGTTCTTCGGGTTGCAGCTCCAGCCCCTGCAGGTCGACCATTACCGGTCCCATACTCATGCGGTCTTCTCCTTATGCCCCGGTGCGCACGTCGAGATGGTCACGCAGTCTATCACCCAGCAGGTTGACGCTCAGTACAACCAGGAACAGGGCCGTGCCGGGTGCCACCACCAGGTGTGGGGCGACCAGCAGGTAACGCACGCCGTCGCGGATCATACTGCCCCAGGAAGCCTCCGGCGGCTGTACGCCGAGCCCCAGGAAGGACAGGCCGGACTCGGCGATGACCACGGCCGCCACGCCGAACGTGGCTTCGACTACCAGCGGCGCCGCGACCAGCGGTAACAGGTGCCGCAGGATAATGCGCGGCGTACGGCTGCCCAGCGCCTGCGCCGCCTGCACGTGTTCACGCTGCCTGACCGACAGTACCTGGGCACGTGTCAGGCGGGCAAATCCGACCCAGCCCACCAGGCTGAGCGCAATCACCAGGTTGCCGATACCCGGCCCCAGCAACCCGGCCAGCGCAATCGCCAGCAGGATGCCGGGAAAAGCCATGAATATATCCAGCAGCATGACGAGAAGCCGGTCCCACCAGCCGCCCAGGAAAGCCGCGCAGGCACCGAGCAAGGTACCGAACAGCAGTGACAGGCTGACAACGCCTGCCGCTACCCAGAACGAGGTACGCGCTCCGACCAGCAGGCGGTCCAGCACCGGCCGGCCGAGGTCATCGGTACCCAGCCACGCCTGGGTGTCGGGGGCAAGCAGAATCGCCGGCAGCTGGATGCGGTCGGGGTGCAGGGGCAGCCAGGGGGCGGCCAGCGCCACCAGTCCCCAGCCGATCAGTATCACCGTCGCCACCCCGGCGGTTCTCATGTCTGCCCCAGGCGTATGCGTGGATCGATGCGGGCGTATAAAAGATCGGTCGCCAGGTTGATCAGCACGTAACAAAGGCTGATGAGCAGTACACTGCCCTGCACCACCGGGTAGTCGCGGCGCTGGATCGATTCGATCAGCAGGCTGCCGATACCCGGCCAGTTAAACACCGTCTCGGTGATCACGGCGCCGCCCAGCAAGGCGCCCAGTTGCATGCCGAGCACTGTCAATACCGGCAACCAGGCATTACGCAGGCCATGATGTACCCACACCTGCCAGGCCGACAGGCCCTTGGCGCGCGCAGTGCGAATGAAGTCTTCGCCCATGACCTCCAGCAGGCTGCTGCGAATCATGCGCGACAGCACCGCTGCCAGCGCCGTGCCGAGCGTGAGCGCCGGCAGTACCAGCGACAGTGGCGCGCTGCGCCCACTGACGGGAAACCAGCCCAGGCCCAGCGAGAACACCAGGACCAGCAAGGGGCCCAGCCAGAAATTGGGAATCGACACGCCCAGCAGTGAAAACCCCATGGCGCCGAAATCCCAGGCACTGCCGCGCCTGGCGGCGGCGATGACACCTGCAGGCAAGGCGATCAACAGGGCTACCGCGAATGCCGCCAGGGCCAGTTCCGCGGTAGCGGCGAAGCGTTCCGCCAGCAGGCTGCTCACCGCCTGGCGGTAATACAGGGACGTACCCAGGTCCCACTCCAGGACACCGCTGACAAATGCCGACCACTGCGCCAGCAGTGGCCGGTCCAGGCCCAGGGCCTGCCGCAGGGCTTCCCGGTCGGCCGCCGCAGCGGATTCGCCCAGCATGACCTCGACCGGATCACCGGGTACCCAGTGGATGAGAAAGAACACCAGGCTTACGACACCCAGCGTAACCCAGACGGCGGTGAACAGGCGGGAGAACAGGTAGGATGGCATCCAGTACCTAGGACAGGTGTGTCCGCGGCTCGGGTTCTTCCAGGTCGTCGTCAATGCTGTGAAAAGCGAAGCGCTGTTCCCCGCCATTCGCCTTGTGCATGTGATACACCACGATTGAGTCGCCCTGCACCTTCACCTGTTCGGTATGGTTTGCCAGGGCGGCGATACAGGCCGGGTTGCAATACTGCTCATCAGTCGACTGGCGGGCAGGCGATGGCATGGGGATCAGGTCCGCGGCGGCTGTCGTTTCCTCACGGCGCAGGCGTTCGACCTGGGCGATCAATTCATCGACGTGGCCGGACAGGTCGTCGAGTTGCCGCTGCAGGTCACTGTCGGGTAGTTCATCGGAAAATGACGGCGTCATGATGATATCGCTTTCATCCGTATTAACGTTGTCCACGGCTTGCAGGTAATGCCGGCCGAAAGTTGCCATATCGGTATGGGGCGCCCCGGCAGCCTCGCCGAGCAGGCGATCAACCGGGTTGTTCAATTCCGTCGTGATACCGGCAGGCGTGGTGTCATCTTCATCCGGCTCGCCGAGCATGCCCGCCAGCGGCAGCTGCATATCCAGATAGTAGCCGGCAATTTCCTTGAATTTATCATAGGAATGTTGGCCTTCTTCATGATTTTTAACTTTATTTACAAGAATTTCTATTTTTCCGCGGCAACCCTCGGCGTACAGCAGTTTAAGCCGCGTGTAGGCCTCGGACAGTGCTGCCGGTTCAGGGGTGACCACCAGCCACAGCTCCGGACTGGCGAGCGGAAACGCCAGCTGATTCGGATGCGTGCCGCTACCGGCGTCGATCAGCACCAGGTCATAATCATCGAGCGACTGCAGGTCATCGGTCAACGCCACCCGTTGTGCGAAAGACAGCTGCCGCAGCCAGCCGGGTTCGGCACCACCGACCACCAGGTCGAAACCCGCGGGCAAGGCCATGGTCGGCAGTGGGCCGTTGGACACGCCGTGCAGGCGGTCGCTCAGGGTGGAAACGGCGGGGACGTTCACGCGGTTGCCGCTGGCGGTTGCATCTGCAACCAGTTCGAACAGACAAACACGTTTGCCGGCCGCGGCCAGCCGGCTGGCGATAGTGATTGCGATACCGGTTCCTGCACCGTCACTGCCGCTGGTGAGGGTAATGATTCTTGTCATAGTCGGAGTGATGATACCACATCGGCCGGGTGGGTTTATGCGCCTATTCTTCGATCAGGACCCGCAGACCGACCGGCACCTGCTCATACAGTGCGATGACGTCGTCGTTGCGCATGCGGACGCAACCGTGCGAAGCCGGCTGACCCATGGCCTCGACGTCGGGGCAGCCGTGTATGTATATAAAGCGACGCATGGTATCGACGTCACCCAGACGGTTCCTGCCGACTTCGTTGCCGCTCAGCCACAGAATACGTGTCAGTATCCAGTCGCGGTCGGGTTCGGCGCGTCGCAGTGCCTCGGAATAAATTTCCCCGGTCGGCCGGCGTCCGACAAACACGGTACCGCTTTCACAGCCGCTGCCGATCTTTGCCCGGATGCGATGCCAGCCGCGCGGTGTTTTTTCACTGCCCTGTTGTTCGCCGGCACCGTTACGCGCCGTGGATACCGGGAAGTCGGCGCATACTTTCCCCTGGCGATAAACGCGCAGGCGCTGCGCACCAAGGTCGATATGCAGGTAGTCGTCGGGCATTCAGTGCGTCCTGATGGTATCAACCAGTGCATCATAAGCGCCATCCGCCGCCAGCGCATAGCCCTGGATGTGCCTGCCGACAGCAGCATACTGGTCCTCGTACCACAGCGGGACGTAGGGCAGCAGCTCCAGCAAACGGCGTTGCAGGAGGTGGTACTCCCCGGCCTGCGCCTCGAGTGTAGGGGCCCGCGCCGCCTGCTCGATGAACCGGTCGACCTGGATGTCATTCAGGCGCCCCCGGTTGGCACCCTCCGGCGGCAGGGCCTTGCTATGGAACGCGTAGCGAAAAATATCGGGCGACTTGATGCCCACCCAGGCAAGGCTGTACATCTGGAAGCGCCCGGCCTTGATATCGCCATAAAAAGTGCCCCAGTCGTAGCTCTGCACCTGCACGTCGATACCGACCTGCGCCAGTTGCTGCTGCAGCACGGTGGCGATACGCACGCGGAAGGGATCGCTGGACGTCTTGTAAGTGAGGTGCAGGGGCCGGTCGGGGCCGTAACCGGCCTCCGCCAATAAGGTTTTCGCCTGTGCCGTATCCTGTTCGATCAGGGGCAGGTCACTGTCGCCGACCCAGTGTTCCGGGGGTAACAGGGTCGAGGCCGGCCGGGCGGCGCCATGGAAAATGTGCCGGATAATGGCGGCGCGGTCGATGGCCAGCGCAATCGCGCGGCGCACCGCATAGCGTCCGGTGTCGACATCCTGCAGCTGAAACCCCAGGTAGGCGAAATTGCTGCCGGGCAGACGTTGCACCCGGATACCCGGCTGGTCTTCCAGGTACTGCAGCAGTTCCGGCGGCAAATCGTTCTGCAGCAGATCGATCTCGCCGCGCAGTAACTTCAGCACGCGCATGGTCGGATCCTTGACCTGCTCGAACACAACCTTCTGTTTATCCTGCCGGCGCTGCAATACCACGCGGTCCGCGCTTTCCCATTTCAACAGTTGAAACGGGCCGCTGCCGAGCGGCTCCTGGTCAAACGGATGCCCGGACGCCAGACCGTGCGCCGGCAGGATGCCGATGGTCAGGAAACCGGGGAACAGCGCATCGGCGTGCTCAAGATGGAAGTCCAGCGTATCGGCATCGATCACCTGGATGCGCTGGATCATGGTCAGGGCACCGCGGTGCGGAGAAGTGCCCGCGGGGTCGAGTAGGGAACGGTAGGTCGCGGCCACATCGTCCGCCGAGAGCCGGGTGCCGTCGTGGAATTGCCGGCCTTCGTCGCCGAGCCGGAAACGGTAATGCGTGGGACTCAGAAGCTCCCAGTCAGCCAGTGCCGGCACTGGCCGGGAGTGGCGGTCGTGGTCTACCAGCCTGGCGTAGAGCAGACGGTTGATACGTTCCGAACTGGCATCGGTCGCATAGCGTGGATCGAGACTGGTCGGCGCCGAAGCCAGGCCAAAACGGATAGCATCGCTGTCGTGTGTACCGCAGGCGCCGAGCAGCGCAGCGCTCACAAGCAACAGACAAAGGCGAATCAGATCTTTCAGCACGGCGAACGGGGTCATTTAGGGTAATCGACTGCCGACTGTAGCAGGCGGACCCGCAAACGTCGAAACTCGTCGTCAGGCAACCGGTCTGCGGTTATCACCACACTGCGGCTTCGGTAACGCGACAGGCGAAAACGCGCGATGACCAGCGGGTAACTCACGAACACCGGCCACACCGGTTGCACGGGCTGCCAGTCAGCGGCCGTCCCGGCGACCTGCCAGCCGCGTTGCCGGTCCCAGGCCAGCGCCCTCACAGCCCGTCGTGATGTCGTCGTGATCTGTCGACGCACAAACCCGACGAAGTGAACAAGCACCCCGGTAAACAGGCATAAGCGAAGTACAGGCGCCAGGGACAAACTCAAGGCTGCCGCCGCGGCGATGGCATGGAACAGGCCGGCAGTAATGGCCAGGCGCAATGATGGTCTGAGCTCAACCCGAAGCGGCTGCTCGAATTTTGTCAACAAGTTGTTCGACATCCCTGTCGGTCGGCCGGATGCGGCCCATCAGCCATTCCAGCAACACGGCGTCCGGGTAATCCAGCAGGTGGTCAAAAACATCCTTTTCTTCGGCATCCAGCTGCGCGTAAGCGTGGTCCAGAAAATCACGCAGCAGCAGGTCCAGTTCCAACATGCCACGCCGGCACTTCCAGCGCAGCCGGGCGAGTTCACTCACAGCGAACGCTTGACCATCAGTTCCTTGATACGGCCGATGGCGCGGGTCGGGTTCAGACCCTTGGGACAGACCTCGACACAATTCATGATGGTATGACAGCGGAACAGGCGAAAAGGCCCTTCCAGGTTGTTCAGGCGATCCTCCGTCGCACGGTCACGGGAATCGGCCAGGAAGCGCCACGACTGCAGCAACGCCGCCGGTCCCAGGAACTTGTCCGGGTTCCACCAGAACGACGGGCACGAGGTCGAACAACAGGCACAGAGGATACATTCATACAGACCGTCCAGCTGTTCGCGCTGGGCCGGACTCTGCAGCCGCTCGACCTCGGGACAGGGTTCATCATTGATCAGGTAAGGTTTGGCGGTGCGGTACTGCTGGTAAAACTGGTCCATATCGACCACCAGGTCGCGTATCACCGGCAGCCCCGGCAACGGCCGGATCTCGACCGGTGTTTTCAGCGACGCCAGCGGCGTAATGCAGGCCAGACCGTTGCGGCCATTGATATTCATCCCATCTGAACCGCACACCCCCTCCTGGCAGGACCGCCGGAAACTCAGGCTCTCGTCCTGCTCCTTGAGCAGCAGCAGGGCATCCAGCAGCATCATGCCGGGCTGAATGCTGTCCTCCCCAAGCTCGTAGTCCTGCATGTAGGGCCTGGCATCCTGGTCCGGATCATAGCGGTAAATGGAAAATCTCATCAGGTCCCTCAATATGTCCTTTTCTTAGGTGGGAAACTCTCCACCGTCAACGGTTTCATACGGACCGGCTTGTAATCCATCTTCAAGCCATCAAGACTGAACAGGCTGTGCTTCAGCCAGTGCTGATCGTCGCGCTCCGGGTAGTCGATACGCGAATGTGCGCCGCGGCTCTCCTGCCGCATCAGCGCCGAGGTGACGGTGGCGACGGCGGTATCCACCAGGTTCTCCAGTTCCATCGCCTCGATCCGGGCCGTGTTGAACACCTGGCTGTGATCGTCAATATAGGCGTCCTGAAGACGCCCACGCAGTGCCAGCACCTTTTGCTGGCCTTCCCGCAGCACTTCCTCATTGCGGAATACGCTGCAATGATCTTCCATCACTTTCGCCAGTTCGGTGCGCAGGGCGCCGATCGATTCCCCCTTGCCCTGCCGATCCCAGCGCGCCAGACGTTGCATGGCGGCGTCGGTGGCGCCCTCGGGAATCGGTTGGTGATAGTGCTGTTCCCTGAGGTGCTCAATGATATGGTTGGCCGCGGCCCGACCAAAGACAATGATATCCAGCAGCGAATTACCGCCAAGCCGATTGGCGCCATGCACCGACACGCAGGCACATTCGCCGACGGCGTACAGGCCGGGCACCGGTTCCTCGGCACCCTGCTGAACCGGCACTACCACCTGGCCGTACCGGTTGGTCGGAATCCCGCCCATGGTGTAGTGCGCCGTCGGGTACACGGGAATCGGTGTATCCGCCGGATCGATATGCAGAAACGTCATCACCATGTCGCGGATGCCGGGTAAGCGTTTCCGGACGATGTCCGCGCCCAGGTGGTCCAGCTTCAGCAGCACGTGGTCCCTGTTGGGACCGACACCACGGCCCTCGCGGATTTCGGTGGCAATGGAGCGACTGACGACATCACGGCTGGCCAGGTCCTTCGCGTTAGGCGCATAGCGTTCCATAAACCGCTCGCCATCGCCGTTCAACAGGTAACCGCCCTCGCCGCGCGCACCCTCGGTAATCAGCATCCCCTTGCCGGCGATCCCGGTCGGATGAAACTGGAAGAATTCCATGTCCTGCAGGGGAATATCGGCACGCAGCGCCATGGCCATGCCATCGCCGGTGTTCACCAGGGCGTTGGTATTGGTGCGGAACAGCTGACCGACACCGCCGGTCGCCAGCATGGTGGTCTTGGCCTCGATGAGTATCGGTTCGCCAGTGGCAATTTCGATGGCCACGACACCGAGGAAATAGCCCTCGGCGTTGCGCACCAGGTCGATGGCGTAATACTCGTCGAAGAAATGGGTTTTGGCGCGGATGTTCTGTTGGTAGAGCGAATGCAGAATGGCGTGACCGGTGCGATCGGCCGCCGCACAGGTGCGTATCGCCTGGTCGCCGCCGAAGTCGCGGCTCTGGCCGCCGAACGCCCGCTGGTAGATCCTGCCGCTGTCCAGGCGCGAAAAAGGCACGCCGAAATGTTCCAGCTCGTAAACGGCACGCGGTGCGGCGCGGCACATGTACTCGATGGCATCCTGGTCGCCCAGGTAGTCGCTGCCCTTGACGGTATCGAACATGTGCCAGTGCCAGTTATCGGGCAACACGTTCGCCAGGGCGGCGTTCACCCCGCCCTGGGCGGCCACTGTGTGCGAACGTGTCGGGAATACTTTTGAAACCACGGCTACCCGCGCGTCGGCCTGGGATAGCTGCAGGGCTGCGCGCAATCCGCCACCACCGGCACCGATTATGAGGGCGTCAAAACTGCGTTTTTCCATGTTTCAGACGGCTCCCGGTATGGCTGCCAGCGTCAGCGCCCGCATCACCCACAACAGACTGCCAAGCAGCATCAACGCCGTTGCGGCCATGAACAGCAGGCGCAGCCAGACAGCGTGAACGTAGTCGATCAGCACATCGCGCACGCCCACCCAGACGTGCAGCAGCAGCGCAAGCGCAAAGATCACCGTTGCCACACCGGCCCAGGGTTCGGCAAACCAGTTGTGCCAGTCCGTATAAGTCACACCCTGACGTGACAGCAGGCAGGTCACCGCGGCCACCAGGTAGGCCGCCAGATAAACGGCCGTGAACCGCTGCAACAGCCAGGCGCGCAAGCCCTGCGCCGCTCGACTCACAGCAACATCACCAGGTAGAGCGCCGTCAGTAACAGACCGCCGAGGTTCACCAGCCAGGCGCTGAAACGTGCCTGCTGCAGTTCCACGCCGATTTCGATATCCAGCAGCAGGTGCCGCAGGCCCGCCAGCAGGTGGTGGCTCAGGGACCACACCAGCACGACTGAAAGCAGTCTGACGGGCACCGACTGAAGGTGCCCGAGCGCCGCCTGGTAGCCCTGCTCACTTTGCAGAGACAGCCCGAACAACCAGGCTGCCAGCGGAATGGCGAGGAACATGAAAACACCGGAAATGCGGTGTGCGATGGAGGCTATACCGCCCGGAGGCAGTTTAATCTGAAGCAGGTTCAGGAATTTGGGTGCCGGTATCTGTCTGTCCATTGAGTCCAACAGGCGCTGCGTTTGAATGTTTATACCACCTGCCCGCAAAAAGCGCCAGCATTTAGCCGGTGTACTGTCTGCGTGAGATTGACTACTATACGTCGCGAAAGTTTCGGGCGGGATATCATGATCAACGACTGGAAAATCTTATTGCAGAAGGCAGGCGCCGAATTCGACGAGGACGGTGTCGCCAGTTACGGCAACCCGCGGCGTGAACTCAGCGTCGCTATCACCGGCAATGTGTTCGCTGACCTGTCGCACTACGGCCTGATCGCGATTCATGGCGAAGATGCGGAAGAGTTCATGCAGGGCCAGTTCACCAACGATGTCCGCAAGGTGGACGAACAACACAGTCAGCTGAACGGCCTGTGCAATCCCAAGGGCCGCCTGCTGGCCAGTTTCCGATTGTTCCGACATGGCGACAGCTATTATCTCTGCCTGCCTGCCGGCATGATCGAGGACGTTATCAATCGCCTGCGGCAGTTTGTGCTGCGTTCCAGGGTCACCCTGGAAGAAACCAGTGACACCTTTGTTCACCTTGGCCTGTCCGGCATCGAGGCGGAGGAGGCCCTGCAGGCATTTGCCGGGACGCTGCCAGCGGCGGTCGGCGACGTGGTATCGCAGGACAATCAGGTTATTCTGCGGGTGCCCGGCATCCACCCCAGTTACGAGTTGTTCACCACAACTGACCAGGCGGAAGCATTATGGGACCAGTTGAATGTCCGCAGCGCCCCGGTCGGCGCCGAGGCCTGGCGCCTGCTGGATATCCTGGCCGGCGTCCCGGTGATCTACCCCGGCACCCGCGAGACCTTCGTGCCGCAGATGGTCAACCTGCAACTGGTCGACGGCGTAAGTTTCAAGAAAGGCTGTTATACCGGCCAGGAGATCGTCGCGCGCATGCAGTATCTCGGCAAGCTGAAACGCCGCATGTACCTGGCGCGCGTGGCAGCCGAATCGCCACCCCGGCCTGGCGATGCTCTCTATACGGCTGACGACCCGGAACAGAGCTGTGGCCAGGTGGTGTCGGCCGCACTGCACCCGGACGGTGACTATGCGCTGCTGGCGGTGATACAGATCGCCACCGCAGAGGGTAAACAGGCCCCGCAACTGGGCGGCGTGGATGGTCCAGCGCTCAATCTGGAGGCCCTGCCCTATCCTTTTCCGACCGAATAAGGGCGGGCAGCTCAATAACCCCCTGTTTGTGTCGCTACTAGAGGAAGAACGGTCACCGGTCTGAAGGAGCCCGCATGGTACCGGAAGAAGTTTTTGTCAACGAACTCATCCAGGATCTGGAAAGCGGCCAGCTGCAACTGCCGACATTGCCGGAAGTGGCATTGCGGGTGCGCGACGTGGTCGATGACGAAAATGCCAGTGCCGGCCAGATCGCCGAGATCATCGCCCAGGACGCCGCGCTGTCGGCGCGCCTCATCCAGGTTGCCAATTCCCCCTTGTACCGGGGACGCCAGGAAATCGATCGCCTGTCGATGGTGGTCGCCCGGCTGGGCAACAAGCTGGTGCGCAACCTGGTCACCAGCCAGGTCATGAAACAGATGTTTCAGGCCACCAATGACCTGGTCGATCAGCGCCTGCGCGAGGTCTGGGAACACAGTGTGCAGGTGGCCGCCATTGCCCGCGCGCTGGCCAGCAGCGTACCTGGCGTGCTGCCCGACCAGGCCATGCTGGCGGGCCTGCTGCACGATATCGGCACCCTGCCGATCCTGTACCGGGCCGAGGAACGCGACGAGCTGCTGGCCACGCCCGGGCTGCTCGACCACCTGATCACGCGGTTGCACACCCGCGTCGGCGGGGCCATCCTCAGGCACTGGAAATTCCCTGACGCCCTGGTAGCCGTGGCTGCCGAACACGAAGACCTGGAACGTACCCACAGCGGCGGTCCCGACCTGGTGGACGTGGTCCAGGTCGCCAATCTGCAGAGCCACATCGATACCGACCACCGCCTCGGGCAGGTTGACTGGGGCAGCGTGTCCGCCTTCCAGCGCCTGGGCCTGGAGGCCGACGTCGATGAAATCGAGCTGACCGCGGTCGCCGACGAAATCGAGGAAGTGCAAAGAATATTCGAATAGTAGGAATTTCTTCTATATCCAGTGCAGTTCACCCGGTTGCATTCCGCACCACGCCTTGCCAGCCAAGCACAACGGACCGCTCAATACGGATCGTGAACCATCTCAACTATACTCAGAAAATACAATGGAATCTGTCAGCCGTTTATGACAAAAACAACGCCAACTGTGGACACGGATACTGAGGCGCTCAGCCGGCAACTGTTGCAGCGCGAAGCCGAAATCCACATGTTGCGGAAAGTCACCGAACTGGTCGGCGGCGAATATAATCTGCAGAAAGTCTTCGACCTGGTCGCGGCCAGCGCCCGCGACCTGATCCAGGCCGATACGGTGACCATTCCCGTTCTTTCGGCTGACCAGTCGAGCTACACCTACCGGGCCGCCGCCGGTAAACACGCCGACGAGTTGCTCGATTCCAGCCTGCCGATCGATATCGGTGTGTGCGGCTGGGTGTTCCGTCATCACCGGCCCTGGTGGCACGGCGTACTGGACGAACTGGGGGAACAGGAACGTAACCGCTGGGAACAGGAAGCCGGCACGCTGATACTGATTCCCCTGGCGGGTCGCCGCCAGTTCCTGGGTGGTATCGCCGGGATCAACAAACAGGGCGGTGGCGAATTCACGCGGCGCGATTTCGATCTTCTGAACATGTTCGCCAGCCAGGTTGCGGTGGCCATCGAAAACGCGATGTTTTTCGAAGAGCTGAACGCCGCGAAGCAGAAAGCGGAAGCCTACCGTGAAAGCCTGGAAGCACTTAACGCCCGTTTGAAGCGCACCAATACCGATCTGCAACGCCTCGCCGTCCAGGACCCGCTCACCGGCCTGCCCAACCGCACCCTGATCATGGACCGCCTGCAACAGGCCATGCGCGAAGCCAGGCGAAACCGGCAGAACATGGCGCTGATCATGATCGACCTGGACCATTTCAAGGAAGTCAACGATACACTCGGCCACAGTGTCGGCGACAATCTGCTGGTGGGTGTCAGTAAAAGCCTCGGCCGGGCGCTGCGCGAGCAGGACACACTTGGCCGGCTGGGCGGCGATGAGTTTGCGGTAGTCCTGCCCAACGCCGACCACGAGGCCGCCGTGAACGTGGCCGAAAAGCTCCAGGCAACGCTGGATTCCCCTGTCAAGGCGGATGGTAACAGCTTCTCGGTCGCGGCAAGCATGGGTATTGCGCTGTACCCGGCACACGGTGACACCCCATCGGCGCTGCTGAAATGTGCAGACGTCGCCATGTACCTGGCAAAACAGACCCGCGATGATTTCAGTGTCTACAGTGCCGCCGATGACCGGCACAATCCCGATCGCCTGGAACTGCTGCAGGACCTGCGAACGGCGATTCAGGAACAGGCCCTGAGTCTTGCCTTCCAGCCGAAACTCGATCTGCGCACCAATTGCGTTACCGGCATGGAGGCCCTGGCGCGGTGGACCCATCCCCAGCGTGGCGTCATACCCCCCTTCGAATTTATCCCGATACTCGAGCACACCGGCCTGATCAAGGCATTTACCCTGCAAATTCTCGACAAGGCTGTCGCCTATTGCCGGCGATGCCTCGACAAGGGATACCGCTTCAGCATCGCCGTCAACCTCTCCATGCACAACCTGAGGGACGAGAACCTGCCCGCACAGATCGGTGAGATACTGGAACGTTATGGAATGGAGCACCGCTTGCTGATTCTCGAGATTACCGAGAGCGCCATCATGTACGATCCCGAGCGCAGCCTGGGTATCCTGATGGCGCTGGAAGGGATGGGTGTCAGCTTATCCGTCGATGATTTCGGCACCGGCTACTCGTCGCTCAGCTACCTGAAGCGACTGCCGGTCAGGCAATTGAAGATAGACCGGTCTTTCGTGGCGGATATGCTCGAAGACAACGACGATGCCATGATCGTGCGTTCGACTATCGACCTGGCCCACAATCTCGGCCTGGACACAGTCGCCGAGGGAGTGGAGAGCCAGGAAATACTTCAGCAACTGATCGGCATGGGCTGCGACCAGGCCCAGGGCTACCTGATCAGTCGCCCGTTGTCACCGGACGATATGCTGAGTTACCTGGATGCAGGTGAATGGAACGTGAACGGCAGCGACGAAAACCCGGCCGGGTAAAGCTTACTGACGCATGTGCGGGAACAGCAGCACGTCGCGGATCGAGGCCGAGTCAGTAAACAGCATCACCAGCCGGTCGATGCCGATTCCCTCCCCTGCAGTCGGCGGCAGGCCGTGTTCCAGGGCGCACACATAGTCGGCGTCGTAATGCATGGCTTCGTCATCACCGGCTTCCTTTTCCTCCACCTGCCGTCGAAAACGCTCGGCCTGGTCTTCGGGGTCATTCAACTCGGAAAAGCCGTTGGCGATTTCGCGCCCGCCGACGAAGAATTCAAAGCGGTCGGTAACAAACGGGTCGCGATCATTGCGCCGGGCCAGCGGTGAAACCTCGGTCGGGTACGCCGTTATAAAGGTCGGATCCTTGAGGCGATGCTCAACGGTCTTTTCGAATATCTCGATCTGGATCTTGCCCAGACCGTAACTGTCCTTGAGTGGAATCTCCAGTGCCTCTGCGACTTTTCTGGCCGCCGCCAGGTCCTCGAGTTGTCCGGCCTCCAGGTCCTTGTTGAAGTGCAGGATCGACTCTTTGACCGTCATGCGCGCAAACGGCTTGCCAAAATCGAAGACCTCACCCTGGTAAGGCAGCCGGGTGGTGCCAACGACATGCTGCGACATTTCCCGTAACAGGTTCTCGGTGATATCCATGAGGTCGTGATAATCCGCATAGGCTTCATAGAACTCGAGCATGGTGAACTCCGGGTTGTGCCGGGTCGACAGGCCTTCGTTACGAAAATTGCGGTTGATCTCGTAAACTTTTTCAAAACCACCAACCACCAGGCGCTTCAGGTAAAGCTCGGGTGCGATACGCAGGTATAACTGCATGTCGAGGGCGTTGTGAAACGTGGTAAACGGACGCGCCGTCGCCCCGCCCGGGATAGTCTGCATCATGGGCGTTTCGACTTCAAGGAAGCCGCGCTGGTTCAGAAACTCGCGGATGAACTGCACGATGCGGGAGCGCACAATGAAGGTGTTGCGCGAATCCTCGTTCATGATCAGGTCCAGGTAGCGCTGCCGATAGCGGGTCTCCTGGTCGGTCAGGCCGTGAAATTTTTCCGGCAGTGGCCGCAGCGACTTGGTCAACAGGCGGATGTCATCGACCTTGACGGACAACTCACCGGTCCGGGTGACAAACAGGCTGCCCTCGGCGCTGATGATGTCGCCCATATCCCAGGACTTGAAGTGGGTGTAACGGCCTTCCGGAAGATTATCCCGCTGCACGAATAGCTGGATGCGGCCGCTCATGTCCTGGATGTGAGCGAAGCTGGCCTTGCCCATGACACGCTTGCCCATCATGCGGCCTGCCACCTTGACACGTACATTATTGCTGTCGAACCAGCCGGCTTCCTTGTCGTCATACTCGGCATGAATTTCGGCCGCAAGGGAGTCGCGCCGGAAGTCGTTGGGAAAGGCGATCCCTGCCTCCCTCAGCTGCGCCAGTTTCTGCCGGCGCTGGGCGATAAGTTTGTGTTCGTCCTGGTCTGTGTCAGTCATTTTGCTATGTTCTCTGGTTGCGTGCGCCGCCGCTGCCCGGCCCGGCTACAGACCGCTCTTCAAACTGGCTTCGATAAAAGTATCGAGGTCGCCATCGAGCACAGCCTGCGTGTTACCGGTTTCAACGCCGGTGCGTAGATCCTTGATGCGCGACTGGTCGAGCACGTAGGAACGTATCTGGCTGCCCCAGCCGATGTCGGATTTGCTCTCTTCCACGACCTGCTGGTCGGCGCTGCGCTTCTGTATTTCCAGTTCGTACAATTTGGCCTTCAACTGCTTCATGGCCGTCGCCTTGTTCTTGTGTTGCGAACGGTCATTCTGGCATTGCACGACAATACCACTGGGTGCGTGTGTAATGCGCACGGCGGATTCGGTCCGGTTGACGTGCTGACCCCCGGCACCGCTGGCGCGGTAGACATCGATGCGCAGATCGGCGGGATTGATGTCGATATCGATGTCGTCATCGATTTCCGGTGAGACGAACACGGCGGCAAACGAAGTGTGACGGCGGTTGCCGGAGTCGAACGGCGATTTGCGCACCAGGCGGTGTACACCGGTCTCCGTGCGTAACCAGCCGAAGGCGTAGGGACCGTCGACCTTGACGGTTGCACTCTTGATCCCCGCCACCTCGCCCGCCGAGACCTCGATCAATTCACTTTTGAACCCATGTCGTTCCGCCCAGCGCAGGTACATACGCAGCAGCATATTGGCCCAGTCCTGCGCCTCGGTGCCCCCGGAACCGGCCTGAATGTCCAGGAAAGCATTGTTTCCATCCATGTCCCCGGCGAACATGCGCCGGAATTCAAGCCCGGCGATACGCGCTTCCATTTGCTCGACGTCATCGACCACCGACTGAAACGTATCCTGGTCATTTTCTTCACTCGCCAGTTCCAGCAGGTCGGCCGCATCCTTTAAACCGGCGGTAATATCCGCGAGCGTGCCGACGACCTCTTCCAGTCGCGCCCGCTCTTTGCCCAGTGACTGGGCGCGTTCGGGATCATTCCAGACACCGGGGTCTTCCAGTTCCCGGCAGACCTCGTCCAGCTGTTCACGCTTGGTATCGTAGTCAAAGATACCCCCTCAGGGCTTCCGAGCGCCCTTGCAGATCCTTGATGTGATGAATAACCGGATTGACTTCCAAAATAACTCCGCAAACTGTTTTCAGGCTGATTGCACGAAATCGCCCATCATACCGGGTTACGCCGGGGCTGCCAAAGCCGCTTACGGCTGCCGCTGTATGTCCAGCAGACGATTCCGCTCATCGACGCGGATGACAAAGTTTCCCTGGATACCCTGGTGTGACAGGAACGGCCGGAGCGACATGGCTGGAAAGCGGATTGTCCTGCCCTGTTGATCACGCGCGATGACGGTCCTGGCCTGGCCGCGATACAAACGCTCGAACTCGGCCTTGCTGATCGACAAGGTGACGGTTAAATGCTGCGTCTTGGCTGCCCTCTCCATGATTATACTTTTTACTTTAATATATATTAATATCTTATTGTTATATTTAATAATATATTCAACTTCCCTGGTCCATTACCTGCATGTGCTCCACCATGAGCTGCAAACCGAGCATACCCCGGTATTCATTACTGTCGAGCCGGTAAACGAGGCGCAGGTGCTGACCGTTGTCCGGCTGCTGTTCCGCCTGGTTGAAAGCGATGGCATCGAGCACCCGGGACGAGCCGGCCGGCCGTACAGACAACTTCAGGTGCGTGTCGCCGACGATGCGCTGCCCGACCACGGTAAATTGCCCGTCGAAGCGGGGCTCCGGAAAGCCCTGCCCCCAGGGACCGGCATTGCGTAGCATCTCGGCAACTTCCAGGCTGAACTCCGCCTCGGCAAGTTCCCCGTCCGATTCCAGCACGCCTTTCAGCGCATCGTCATCGAGACGCGAGCGGAGCTCTTCCTGGAACGCCGTCTCGAACGCCGGCAGCCGCTCCGGTGCCAGTGACAGTCCGGCCGCCATGGCGTGCCCGCCGAACTTCCGCAACAGTTGCGGGTGGCGGGCGGCAACAGCATCCAGGGTGTCACGGATATGCAGGCCGGGAATGGAGCGCGCAGAGCCTTTCAGCTCCCCGTTACCAGCCGGCGCAAAAGCGATCACGGGCCGGTGATACTGTTCCTTGATACGCGAGGCCAGTATACCGATAACACCCTGGTGCCAGTCGGCGTTGTACAGGCACAGGCCCGGCGGCAAGTGGTCCCCGTCCAGGTGCAGCTGCTCGACGGCCTGCACAGCCTGTTGTTTCATGCCGGCTTCGATATCCCGGCGTTCGCGGTTCAGTGCGTCCAGGTGCAGCGCCAGTTCCTGCGCACGCCCGGGCCCGGCGGCCAACAGACATTCGATACCCTCGGACATGTCGTCCAGCCGCCCGGCGGCGTTAAGCCGCGGCCCCACGGCGAAACCGAAATCCGCGGCCACGACCCGCCGTGGATTGCGACCGGCCACTTCCAGCAGGGCCCGGATACCGGGGCGGCAATGACCGGCGCGAATGCGCTGTATACCCTGCTGAACCAGGATGCGATTGTTGCGGTCCAGCGGTACAAGATCGGCGACGGTGCCCAGCGCCACCAGGTCGAGATACTCCGCAAGGTTGGGTTTCTCCAGTCCGTTGCGCCGGAACCAGTCAATGGACTCCAGCCGGGCCCGCAGCGCCAGCAGGACATAAAAGGCGACACCGACACCGGCCAGCGCCTTGCTCGGGAAGGCATCGCCGGGCTGATTCGGATTAACGATAGCGGCGGCATCCGGTAAGGTTTCACCGGGCAGGTGATGATCCGTGATCAGTACGCGGATACCCTGTCGACGCGCGGCCTCGACCCCCTCATGACTGGAGATACCGTTATCGACCGTAATTATCAGGTCAGGTGAACGCGCCGCGGCCACATTAACAATTTCCGGGGTCAGACCGTAGCCGAACTCGAAGCGATTGGGTACCAGGTAATCGACACTGGCGGCGCCCATGGCGCGCAGCGCGCTGACCATGAGCGCACTGCTGGTGGCGCCGTCCGCATCAAAGTCACCGACAACCAGCAGACGTTCACCCTTTTCCAGGGCGCCGCACAACAGGTCCACGGCCGCAGCGATGCCGCGCAGGGATTCGGGTCGTTCAAGACGCTCAAGACTGGTATCGAGTTGCGCCACGCCGCTGACCTCGCGGCCCGCGTACACGCGCTGCAGCAACGGGGAGCCGATCCCGGCAAGCGTTTTCAGACCCGCCTCGGAAAGCGGCCGCTGGACGATGGTGATCACTGAACAAATTTTCTCAAAAAATGCCTGCCCGGACACAGTGTTTTCAGCCGCCAGCGCGGCATCTACGATTTTACACGGATTAATACCACACCAGAATGTGGACAATACCCGCCATTATGCTTTACTTACCTGATAAGCGGCACCCTGCCGCCTGACACCACCGGGGACCCATGAAGGAACCAGCGGCAAGCATCACGCGGCCCGAGAACCTGGACGGACCGCCAGGGGGGCACATACGCCTGTTCGTCATCGCAGATCGCGACCTGTACGTCGACGGCCTGGTGCGCGTTATCGCTGACCATCCCGATCACCAGGTAGTGGCCTGCAGCAGCCCCGGCGAGGACTGCTATCGCAAATTCCGTGCGACGCCCGCCGATATTCTCATGGTCCAGCAGTCCGTCATTGAACAGCGGCTGGCGCACAAGCCGATTGACGACCTGTTTACGCGCTACCGGGAAATTCTGCCATCGGTGCGCGTTATCGTTTTCGGACACGAGATCGGCGATGATTCCGTACGCAAAATGTTTCGTGCCGGCGTGCATGGCTTTGTCGACAGCAATATGACGGCGGATTCTCTGGCCGCCGCCATTCAGGAGGTCCACAGCGGCGGCTACTGGGTCAGCCGCAGGGTTCTCGAACAGCTGATCTATTCAGCCGTCGAAATGGAACACATCGTCGAACAGGGTATCCGGGACAAAATACACGCCATTCAGGAAACCCTGACCCGGCGCGAAACCGATGTCCTGCAACGTGTACTCGCGGGGATGTCGACCCGCCAGATCGCCGACGACCTGTACCTGTCGGAACAAAGCGTCAAATTGCACCTGGGGCGGATGTTCAGGAAATTCGAGGTTACCAATCGCAGCCAGCTGATCCTGATGGCCTTCCAACGTGTCTGCCCGGCCACCAATATCATCAACCTGTTTCGCAAGGCGCTTGACCGCCGGCGTGTCGGCAAAGGCGAACAGCCTCTTATCGACGACCCCATGGCCGGCACGCGCTGACCCCATCGGCGGCTACGTTTTCTATACCCGGGTAGCGGACGGTTGACGGAAAGCCGTTGCGCCGCGGTAATCACGGACTTTCTTCCAGAAGCGTTGCAAAGAACGCTTTTCCAGGCAATAGCGCCTGCCGTTAAGTGGCAGCAGTTCGAGCCTGTCTACCCGGCCCGCCTTTAAAGCCGTAACCAGCGGAGCGAACCAGTTCGCTTCGAGTTCCTGCACCGCGGCTTGCCAGGCGCCGAAGTCTTCGTAAGCCGCGGCGTCCCGGCAACTCTCCAGGGTCACCAGTGCGTGTTCGCCCTGCCGCAGTCCATCCAGGAACTGTCCGGCCTGTTGCGGCGGCGACGTCGTCGCCAGCTCGCGCCAGCGTGCCGCGCCGAGGGCGCAGGCATTATCGGCCACCACGCGGGTGTAACAGGGGTTATTTCCGGCGCGCACGGTCCCGCCGCCCCAGAACCAGACGCTGTTGATCGCCACCTGACCGCGCGCCACCCGCGCCCGGTTGACCGGGTGAGCGTGCAGCAGCATCTGGATTTCGTTCAGCCGGGCCATCCAGGCCGCGGCATCTGCACCGCCGAGGGGCGTGGCGGCAAGCGTTAACCCCCGCTGCGCGGGCAAAGCGGCAGTTGCCAGGTCCTGTTCGGACTCACCCAACAGGTACCAGCGGTCGCGACGACCCTGTACCAGGCGCCAGCCGTCTCTTGCCAGGTAGCCGGTCAGTGCGTCTACCAGCGCGCGGCTTTCGTCTTCCTCGATCTCGAAAGAGGCGGCGTCAAACAGAATCAGACCGGTAGTATCAGCGCGCAGATGGACCGGGTCGGCGCGCAGGCAGGCGCTGGCGGGCCGTTCACCGAAATCGTGCAGATAGGACAGGGGCGCGACCGGCGTACCCTCGCCGGCTTCCAGACCGAGAAGATCCGCGACGGCTTCTTCCATCAGCGCGGCTGTGTAGTCGGAAATGCGGGCCCGGCTGAGCCAGGCGGACAACGCCGGGGCGGACGGCGAAGTTTCGGCGGCATAGCCGCCAAAAGCGGCGGCCAACCCCGGGACGAGCAGGCTGACAGACCGCCTCAGGCGAGATTCCCCAGAATGGCATCGCGCACCGGCGCCAGTTCAGCGTCGACGGTCAACACGCCCTCGCTGCATTGCCTGATGGCGGTGTCCGGATCCTTCAGGCCATGTCCCGTCAGGGTGCAGACTATCGAACTGCCCTCGGGGATTTTGCCGTTGTTGACGTCTCGCAGCGCACCCGCCAGCGACGTTGCCGAGGCCGGCTCACAGAAAATACCCTCTTTCTCGGTCAGCAGTTTCTGGGCAGCCAGGATTTCCTCGTCACTGCATTCGTCGAACCAGCCACCGGATTCCCTGCTGGCTTTCCAGGCATAGTCCCAGGACTGGGGATGACCGATGCGGATCGCGGTAGCCACCGTTTCCGGATTATCGACCATCTGTCCGCGCATGAACGGCGCTGCACCGGCCGCCTGGTAACCGACCATCTTCGGACGGTTACCCACCACCGCACCCCCGCCATAGGAACAATGCCCCTTGCAGAATGCACAGGCTTCGGTGACGTGATCGCCCGATGCCGAGGAATATTCGCAATAGCCGATCCAGTGCGCGGTGATATTGCCGGCATTGCCCACGGGCAGGCAATGGTAGTCGGGTGCCCGCCCCAGTTCCTCGACAATTTCGAAGGCCGCCGTCTTCTGGCCCTGCAGGCGATAGGGATTGATGGAATTCACAATCGTTACCGGTGCGTGCTCGGCGACATCCTTGACCAGTTGCATACCCTCGTCGAAATTACCGCGGATCTGCAGCACCATGGCACCGTGTATCATCGCCTGCGCCAGTTTACCCAGCGCGATCTTGCCCTCGGGTATCAGCACAAAGGCCGTGATACCGGCACGCGCCGCGTAGGCGGCCGCCGACGCCGAGGTATTTCCCGTCGACGCACAGATCACCGCCCGGCTGCCATCGTCGACCGCCTTGGTGACCGCCATGGTCATGCCGCGGTCCTTGAACGAACCGGTCGGATTCAGGCCCTCGTACTTGACGTAGATATCCACTTCCTTGCCGATTTCACGCGGAATATTATTCAGCCTGATCAGTGGCGTATTTCCCTCGCCCAGACTGATGATGCGGGTATCATCGTGAATCGGCAGGCGGTCCCGGTACTTATCGATCAGACCGGTGTAACGTGGACGAAATGGCATAAACTTTACCTTTACCTGTTTTGACTGAACGGGAGGCGGATTGGGAACCGGCCCCCCGTAAACTCACTAACTATCCAAATGTTCCATGCGGATGCGCGTCACCGTACCCTCGATTGTATCCAGCGCCTCGATGGCCTTGATTGCAGCGTTCATCTGCTGTTCCCGCACCGTGCGGGTCAACAGGATCACCGGCACCCGGGTCTCGCCTTCCGCCGGTTCCTTCTGCAGAATCGCCTCGATACTGATACCGGCATCACCCAGTATCCGCGTGATATCCGCCATCACGCCGGGCTGATCCCTGGCGCACAGACGCAGGTAGTACGCCGTTTCCACGTCGTCCATCGACAGCACCGGTATATCCGACAAGGCGTCGGGCTGGAATGCAAGGTGCGGCACCCGGTTTTCCGGGTCCACGGTCAGCGTCCGCGCCACATCGATAATATCGGCCACCACCGCGGAGGCCGTTGGCTCCGAACCGGCACCGGCTCCGTAGTACAGCGTCGGGCCCACTGCGTCGGCATTGACCAGTACTGCGTTCATCACACCGTCGACGTTGGCGATCAGGCGCCGGTCGGGAATCAGGGTCGGATGCACGCGCAATTCCACGCCGTTCGCCGTGCGTCGGGTGATACCCAGGTGCTTGATGCGGTAACCCAGCTGCCCCGCATAGGCTACGTCCTCGCGGGTGATATGACTGATACCCTCGGTATAGACCTTGTCAAACTGCAGCGGGATACCGAATGCCAGTGAACCCAGAATAGCCAGCTTGTGCGCTGCGTCGATACCCTCGACGTCGAAGGTCGGATCCGCCTCGGCATAACCCAGCGCCTGGGCCTCGGCGAGCACATCGGCAAAATCGCGTCCCTTGTCGCGCATTTCCGTGAGAATAAAATTACCGGTGCCGTTGATAATGCCGGCGATCCAGTTGATACGGTTGGCACTCAGGCCTTCGCGTAGCGCCTTGATAATGGGGATGCCACCGGCAACCGCGGCTTCAAAAGCCACCATCACGCCCTGCGCCTGGGCGGCGGCAAAAATCTCGTTACCGTGCGTGGCAATCAGTGCCTTGTTGGCGGTCACCACGTGCTTGCCGTTGGCGATGGCCTGCAGCACCAGTTCGCGTGCCGGCTCGTAGCCCCCGATCAGTTCGACCACGATATCGACGTCGGAATCATTGACCACGGCAAAGGCGTCGTCACTGACCTTGATCGTATCGATACCGGGCAGGCGCGCGGGATCATAATCGCGTGCCGCCGCGTGGGTAATTTCGATTCCGCGGCCGGCGCGCCGGGCAATCTCCCCGGCGTTACGGCGTAATACATTGAACGTACCGCCACCGACGGTACCCAGGCCCAGCAATCCTACGGTTACAGGTTTCAAGTAGATTCCTCTTGCGTTGCCGCGAGTTGTTTCTGATCCTGGCGGAACATGTCGCGGATACCCCGCACGGCCTGGCGGGTGCGATGCTCATTCTCGATCAGGCCGAAGCGCACAAAATCGTCACCGTACTCACCGAAACCGACACCGGGCGACACCGCGACCCTGGCCTCCCGCAGCAGTTTCTTGGAAAATTCCAGCGAGCCCAGTGAGCGGTACTGTTCCGGTATCGGCGCCCACACAAACATCGTCGCCTTCGGTTTTTCCACGGCCCAGCCGATGCTGTTCAAACCGTCGCACAATACGTCGCGGCGGCGACGGTAGGTATCGACGATTTCCTGGACACAATCCTGCGGACCTTCCAGCGCTGCGATGGCCGCCACCTGGATAGGCGTAAACATGCCGTAGTCGAGATACGACTTCATACGGGTCAGGGCCGCAACCAGCGTCTGGTTGCCACACATGAAACCGACGCGCCAGCCGGGCATGTTGTAGCTTTTCGACAGGGAATAAAATTCGACGGCAATATTCTCCGCACCCGGTACCTGCAGAATGGAGGGCGCCTCGTAGCCGTCGAATACCAGGTCGGCGTATGCCAGGTCGTGTATCACCCAGATTTTGTGCTCGGTGGCGATGTCCACCACGCGCTGAAAGAATTCGAACTCCACGCACTGGGTGGTCGGGTTGCCGGGAAAATTCAGCACCAGCATTTTCGGTTTCGGCCAGGAGTCCTTGATGGCCTTTTCCAGCTCCGAAAAAAAGGCATCCTCGCCACCGATCACCGGCACGTGACGGATATCCGCGCCGGCGATGACGAAACCCCAGGGATGAATCGGGTAAGCCGGGTTTGGAACCAGCACGGCATCCCCTGGCCCAACGGTTGCCAGCGCCAGATGCGCCAGCCCTTCCTTGGAGCCGATCGTGACAATCGCCTGGGTTTCCGGATCCAGGTCGACGTCATAGCGCCGCTTGTACCAGTCGCAGATCGCCTTGCGCAGGCGGGGAATGCCCTTGGACATCGAATAGCGGTGAGTATCGGGGCGCTGGGCGGCCTCGACCAGCTTGTCGACAATGTGGCGCGGTGTGGGCCGGTCCGGATTACCCATACCGAAATCAATGATATCTTCGCCACGTGCACGGGCTGCAGCCTTCAACTCATTGACAATATTGAAGACATACGGAGGCAGGCGTTTGATTCTGGGAAATTCGTCCACGGGCTGAGTTGTCTGTGCTGCGCCAAATGTCAAAAATAAAGCACGTAGGGTACTGAAAATATTGAAATGTAACAAGCTGGAGAAGTATCCTGCCGGCCATGCATTTCGCCCGCGAAGACTTCAGCAGTGAATATCTGATCCGCGCCTATGAACAGGGCCGGATCACCATCGGCGAACAGCACTACCGCCGCAGCCTGATACTGGCGCGCGAACAGCTGATACCCGACTGGCGCCCGCAACAAGCCAACGAGTTATGCCACGAAGACTTTGACCCGGTGCTGGCGCTACAGCCGGAAATTCTGCTGCTGGGTACCGGGAGCCGGCTGACCTTCCCTTCCCCGTCACTCACGAGCCGCCTGCTGCAGGCCGGCATTGGCGTGGAGGTCATGGATACCGCCGCGGCCTGCCGGACTTTCAACATCCTGCTGGCTGAAGAACGGCAGGTCGTGGCTGCCCTGCTGCTGGACTGAATTGACCGCGACCAGATGACACCCTATGTCGGCGTCTTGTGGCGGCAGCGAGTCAACGTGAAGTAAAACGTCGCCCCGTGACCGGGGCTCGATTCCGCCCACACCTCGCCACCCATGCGGTGTACGGCACGTGCCACCGTGGCCAGGCCGATACCCGTCCCCTCAAAGGCCTGATCGGTGTGCAGTCGTTCAAAGGGACGGTACAACTTGTCACTATATGATTCATCGAAACCGACGCCGTTGTCCCTGACGTAGAATGCCCGGCAGTCACCGATCATCTCGCTGCCGAACGCGATACGGGCATCGGCGGTCGTCGACGTGTATTTCCACGCATTGCCCAGCAGGTTTTCCAGGATGACCCTGAACAGGGTGTGATCCGCCTTGACCGACAGGTCCGGCGCGACTGCAAGCTCGATGTTGCGCTCAGGGCAGGTATCCCTGAGATGCTGCAAAATGGACACAACCAGCGCCGACACGTCCACATCGCGATAAACCAGCTCGGAACGGGTAATCTTGGAGAGTTTCAGAATATCGTCGATCAGCAATCCCATCCGCTGGGCCGCGTCGCGCACCCGGCGCAGATAGTCCTTGCCCTCCGCGTCGAGCTGATCGGCATAATCCTCGAGCAATAACAGGCTGAAGCCATCGATGGCACGCAACGGCTGGCGCAGGTCGTGGGCAATGGAATAACTGTAGGCCTCGAGTTCCCGGTTGGCCGCACTCAGTTCCTCCGTGCGCGCTTCGACCCGCTGTTCGAGCAGGTCGTGCTGTTCCTGCAAGGCCCGTTGCGATTCACCCAGTTGTTGCAATGCACGCCGCGTGGCACGCTGCTCACTGGTCACGGTATCCAGCGCGTTATTGATAAATCTGGCCACGTAGCCCAGTTCATCGCGCCGCGACTCGTCGAAGCGCACCTCTTTATTACCGGCGGCGAACTGGCTGGCGACGCGCACCATACGCATGATTGGCCGGCTGAGGACACGTTGCAGTATCTGCTGCAGAACAAAAGCGAATAAAAGTACCACTGCACCAATTGTGACGAACAGTTCGTTGCGCTTTTCGGTAATCATCTTTTTGAAGTCCGGGTAATAAAATCGCAGGCGAACGAGCCAATCACGCGGGAGTTCGCCGCTACGAAGCACACGAATCGTTGCCTTGTGCACGTCAGCATCGACGAATGGCTCGCCTACGCGAATTTCCTCCAGATCATCGTGTAATTCAACCGCGTGAAAACCCCGCTGCTCCATTTCGTTTGCAAGCATCGTTGCCAGCGCCTGTCGATTATGCGCCAGGGGATTCTCATGGGGGTGAAGATCCAGGTGTTCCTCGATTGTGGTTGACAGGACCAGGCCGTTCAGTTCAATGCGCTGACGCAGACTCTTTTCGTGCTCGCGCGAAATGAACACAATCGCAAACAGGCCGACCAGCACCATCCCCCAGAAAACAATACCGGACACAATGACCGGCAAACCGCCCAGTACCGTACCGTGAGTAAGTGATGACTTCATTACCGGGCTTCAGCGGAAACCTAGCCATTTCAGCAGCGACAGGGATGGACATACCCCGCTGACGCCGGCACCGAACAGTGCGAAACCGATAAACCAGGGAAGGAACCAGAGATGCTCCGGCCAAATGGCGAATGATAAAACCAGGAAAGCGGCCATCAGCAGCCGCAGAGCACGTTCCGCCTCGAAACTGTATCTGCCGGGACTCCCGGTAACGGTCAGGTTTTCCTGCATGGGTACCTCGCCATCTAATTTGCCACGCAGGCGGGTGACCACCACCGGGACACGCAGGTTGGTGAGGCCCTCGAACACCGCCAGAACAATCAGACCGTAGACGGACGCGGGCAACTGGAAATACAGTGACAGCAGCAGCGCAAGACCAAACAACAGCCGATATGTTCTGTCACTCATCATCGGACAATCTGTCTGCCGGAAGTACGCCAAGTCTGGCAAACTGGCGGGAATTTGCTGCCATGAATTTTTTGCCGTCAAGTGACGCGTTAGTCGAACAGGGTATCAGAAGAGAACCCTTCGCCTTCGAGAATCTCGCGCAGGCGTTTGAGCGCATCCATCTGGATCTGGCGTACCCGCTCGCGGGTGACGCCGATTTCGTTCCCGACTTCCTCCAGGGTGGATATTTTATAGCCGTGCAGACCGAACCGGCGTTCGACCACCTCGCGTTGCTTGTCGGACAATTGCGCGATCCAGGTTTCCAGGTTCACCAGCACGTCTTCATCCTGCAGCAGGTCGGACGGGTCGGGGTTGCTCTCATCGGGAATGGCGTCGATGAGTGTTTTATCCGTATCCTTGCCCAGCGGAACATCCACGGAGGTCACCCGTTCGTTCAGTTTCAGCAGGCGTTTGACGTCACTGAGCGGTTTATCCAGCAGGTCGGCGATTTCTTCGGCATTGGGCTCGTGGTCGAGTGATTGTGCCAGCCGGCGGGCGGCCTGCAGGTAACTGTTGAGTTCCTTGACCACGTGAATCGGCAGGCGGATGGTGCGGGTCTGGTTCATGATAGCCCGCTCGATGGTCTGCCGTATCCACCAGGTCGCGTAGGTGGAAAAGCGGAACCCCCGCTCGGGATCGAATTTTTCCACCGCGCGGATCAGGCCGAGATTACCCTCCTCGATCAGGTCGAGGAGCGCGAGCCCGCGGTTGATGTAACGGCGTGCAATTTTGACGACCAGGCGCAGGTTGCTTTCGATCATGCGCCGCCGACCGGCTTCATCACCTTTTTGCGCCAGGCGCGCGAAATGGACCTCTTCCGCCGCCGTCAGCAGTGGCGAAAATCCGATCTCGTTGAGATACATCCGGGTCGCGTCGAAATGCGCCTCGGTTTCCGGTGCCCCGTTATGCAGCTTGTGGTGAGGCGCCCGGGCAACGGCAGAACCACCCGACTTCGCGCCACTGTCAACGTGTTTGGGATCCTGGCGTTTTCTGGCCATTCACAACCTTCCCGTTCTATTGTATCGAAATCGTGGCTAACGGCGCGGCAGGTAGCGCAGCGGGTCGACCGGCCGGCCGTGCCTGCGGATCTCGAAATGCAATTGCACCCGGTCCGTTCCGCTACGCCCCATGTGAGCAATGACCTGACCTTGTTTGACCCACTGCCCTTCTGTGGCAATCAGCTTTCGATTATGCGCGTAAGCACTCAAAAATTCTTTATTATGTTTGATGATGATAAGCCTTCCGTAGCCGGCAAGTCCACTCCCCGAGTAGACCACCTTGCCGGCCGCGGCAGCTCGCACGGGGGCGCCGCTGCGGCCCGCGATATCGATCCCTTTTTTGCCGCTACTGCCCGATACGTAACGCTGCAACAGTCTGCCGCCGGCCGGCCATTTCCAGGAAAAATGGCGGTTCGCCGGGGCCGGCGGTCTGGTCTTGGCAACCGATACCGGCGGTGGTGGTGCAGAAGCCTGCGGACGGGCTGCCGGTTTGGGCCGGGAAGGCGCCACGGATCGCGGCTTTGGCCGGCTGGGGCTTACTTTAGGCTGGCTGGTGACGGGAGGGGCAGGTGCCATGGCGCGTTGCGGTGGTGGTTTCAGCCGCAGGCGTTGTCCCTTGTAAATGGTATAAGGCGCGCGCAGGCCGTTCCATCCGGCCACTTCCTCCACCTCATAGCCATATAGAAACGCCACGGAATAGAGGGTATCACCCTGCCGGACGACGTGAACATCGGGATTGTGCGCCGGCCGCCGGGTACGGTCGCCAACCGGCGCATTGATGGTATGCGTCGCACAGGCGGCCAGCAGGCTGGCGATCAGCAGGTAAAACGGAAAACGCATCGGCTTAAAATTTGATCGCGATATAAGCCGCCACTCCCAGACCCACCAGCGCCCAGCCGATACGTTCGACGTAGGCTCGAATACGCGACTCCATGGCCGCCCCACCCCACGACAACAGCCCCGCGACCAGGAAAAAGCGTGCGCCCCGTCCCACCGCCGACGCCAGTACGAAGGGAATGAATGCCATGGACAGGGCACCGGCCGAGATGGTGAAAACCTTGTAGGGGATCGGTGAAAAGCCGGCGATCAGCACGGCCCAGAACCCCCATTCCTGAAACCACCGGGAGGCCGTGGAATAGGCGCCGGCCCAGCGACCACCTTCGGCTATCAGGGGAGTCACCCATTCGAGCGCGAAATGCCCGATCGCATAGCCGGCCATACCACCGGCAATAGACGCCAGCGTGGTCAGGGCGGCATAGCGCATGGCCCGCTGCGGCTGTGCCAGGCTCATCGGCATGAGCATGACGTCCGGCGGGATTGGGAAAAAAGACGATTCAGCAAAGCTCAGGCCGGCCAGGTAGCGCGGCGCCGCAGGGTGCCGTGACCAGCGCAGGCAGGTGTCATACAGGCGTGTAAACAACGCCATTAGCCGGTTCCACCCACCAGCGGTACGAACACCACGGGCTCGAGATCCACCCGGTCGAAAGCCGTTGCCGTTCGCGTGACGGAAACCAGCGTCTGTTGCGCGCGGCCACCCAGCGGCATGACCAGGCGGCCGCCCACCTTGAGTTGCTCCAGCAGTGCCTGCGGAATATCCGAACCACCGGCAGTGACAATAATTGCATCGAAGGGGGCGAACTGCGGCCAGCCCCAGCTGCCGTCGCTGTGCTGAACACGGATATTCCGGTAACCCAGTTTACGGAACCGCTGGCGTGCCAGCGTCGCCAGCGGTTCGAGTCGTTCCGTGGAATATACTTTGCCGACCAGCTGGGCGAGTATGGCCGCCTGGTAACCCGAGCCGGTACCGACCTCCAGCACGGTCTGCGGGCTGACCGCCAGCAGATGTTCAGTCATGCGTGCGACAATATAGGGTTGCGAGATGGTCTGGCCATGACCGATAGGCAGGGCGGTATCCTCATAGGCACGGCTGGCCAATGCCTCGTCCACGAACAGGTGCCGGGGTATCGAACCGATGGCTTCCAGCACGCGGTTGTCCTGTATGCCCTCGCTGCGCAGGCGCTGCACCAGGCGGTCGCGGGTGCGTTGCGAAGTCATCCCGATCCCCTGGTTAAAGGCCTTCACGACACCCCCGTTTTGTCGCCCAGGCAGGCCTTGACGGTATCGATCAAGTCGTAGCGGGTCAGGTCCACGTGGATGGGCGTCACCGACACGCGGCCCTGGCGCACGGCATGAAAATCGGTACCCGGCCCGGCATCCTGCTCGCTGCCCGCCGGCCCCACCCAGTAGATTGGCCGCCCGCGGGGGTCGGTCTGTTGCACCACCGGTTCGGATTTGTGCCGGTGACCCAGGCGCGTGACTTCCCAGCCCTGCAGCTCCGCATACGGCAGGTCCGGGACATTGACATTGAGGATGGTCTCCGCCGGCACGGGTTCGTTGCCGAGCCGCTCGAGGAGATCCAGCACCACCCGGGCGGCGGTATCGAAGTGGGCCGGCTGGGGCGTAACCATGGAAACCGCGATGGCCGGCAGACCGAGAAAACGGCCCTCCATGGCCGCGGCGACCGTGCCGGAATAAATCACGTCGTCACCCAGGTTGGCGCCGGCGTTGATGCCGGACACCACCATATCCGGCTCATCCTCCAGCAGGCCGGTGATAGCCAGGTGGACACAATCGGTCGGGGTTCCCTCCACGTAGGTGAAACCATTATCCGCGGTACGTGCCCGCAGCGGGCTGTCCAGGGTGAGGGAATTACTGGCACCGCTGCGGTCGCGGTCCGGTGCGACCACGGTGACTTTGGCGACTGATTCTACGGCTTTTGCGAGACAGCGGATACCCGGAGCCCGGTAGCCGTCGTCATTACTGATCAGAATATGCATTGCCCCCGAATGATACCGGACTTGACCCGCCGCGCCCATTGCCTGTTAATTACCCGTCATCATGAAGAAGATCCACCCCGACGACAGCAAGCTCTTCCGCGACAGTGTCGGCAAGGTCAAACCGGTACACCATGACCGCGTGTTGCCGCCGCGCCGCACGGTCAGTGCGCGCCCCCGTTTCCGTGACCGGGACGAGGCCGAGGTTTTGCAGGACCTGCTGTCCGACCAGTTCGAACCGTTTGAACTGGAAACCGGTGAAGAGCTGATTTACATCCGTCCCGGGCTGCAGCAACGCACACTGAAAAAATTACGGCGCGGTCTGTTCGTGGTCGACGCCGAACTCGACCTGCACGGCATGACCGTACCGGTCGCTCGCCAGGCGGTGACCGGATTTCTGCAGGAATGTAAACGGCGGCGCATACAGTGCGCCCGCATCATTCATGGCAAGGGTCGTGGATCGCGGCACCGTGAACCCGTACTCAAGCAGAAAATCGGGTACTGGTTACAGCAGCGCGACGAGGTGCTGGCTTACTCCTCGGCGCGCAGTTATGACGGTGGCACCGGCGCCGTCTATGTCCTGCTCAAGCGCAGTTGACCGCGGGCGGCGGATACCGTCACGGCCGGCGCTCGCCGAACAGCGCGGTGCCAACCCGCACCAGGGTGGCACCCTCCTCGATCGCCAGCTCGAAATCGCTGCTCATTCCCATGGAGAGTTCGCGGAAAGCATTACCGAAACGCCGGCGGCACCCGGCCAGCAGATCCCGCAGCGCGGCGAAACTGGCGCGTGTTTCGGCTTCCCCGACTCCTTGGAAACCTATGGTCATCAGGCCGCACAGCTCGACGCCCGGCAATGGCTGCTGCAGCAGGTCATCGACTGCGGCATACAGGTCGGCCGGCATCAAGCCGTGCTTGGCCGGGTCCCGGGCGACATTGACCTGTAATAACAGCTTCACCGGCGGCCGTCCGGTGACCGTCGCGGCACTGATCCGGCGCGCCAGCCTGACCGTATCAACCGCGTGCACCCAGTGGAAATGGCCGGGGATATCCCGGGTTTTATTCGACTGCAGGTGCCCGATGAAATGCCAGTTCAGGTCTGCATCGTGGAAATGCTCGATTTTATCCAGGGCTTCCTGTATGCGGCTTTCGCCGAAATCCCGAACACCGAGATCGACCAGCGCCTGAACCGCCTCGATCGGCTGGGTTTTCGACACGGCGATCAGGCGCACATCCTGCAGATCGCGGCCGGCCCGCCGGGTGGCGGCGGCCAGGCGCTGACGGATAATCTCCAGGCGTTCACCGGCGCTCATCACAGCGTGTGGCCGGTATCGATCAGTTCAGCCAGCAGGCTGGTGGCATAACTGCCGGCCGGCAGATAGAACGCCAGCTCCCAGCTGCCATCGTTGTCTTCACGCCACTGCAGGTCTTGCGGCACCACCCGCAAGGCACGTCTTGCCGCTGTAACCCGGGTCCGTTTCAGCCCTTCGATCCAGTCTTCATAGTCCCGCAGCTGTTCGGTTTCGAATGCCAGCGCCTCGCCGCGGCACAGCGGTTCACCGTCACCACACAGGGGACCGGTTGGATGCAATTGCAGGGCCCGGAGGCGTTGCAACGCGTCGGCATCGATGCCGTCGGTCACGAAACAGGCGGATTTTCCTTCCAGTTGCAGGGCGTCTCCGGGCATGATCCGGTTCCACAAGCCGGCGCTGACCCGGGCCGAGAGGACGCGGTTAAACAACGCGGCTCGCACGGCAGACAGGTAAATGCCCCGTTTGGCTCGTGATAATCGTCGCCTCGGCTGCTGAAAAAATCGCGCCGCCTCGTCCAGGTTGCCGCCCTGGTGGCCGAAACGCTGTTCACCGAAATAATTGGGGAATCCGCCGTTAGCCAACTGCTCGAGACGCGTCCGCAGCGCCCCGGGATCGGCCACGACATCGCGCATGCGCAGCCTGAACCGGTTTCCGCGCAGGGCGCCGGTTTTCAGCTTGCGCCGGTGGCGCATGGCCGACAACACCGCGAAGTCCGGGTGCTCAAGCGCCGACCAGTCGGGCTCTTCCCGACCCGGCAAGTGTACCGAGAACCACTGCTCGGTGACCGCGTGCCTGTCCTTGAGACCGGCGTAACTGACGGCCGACAGCGGCACATCAGCATACTCCGCCAGTTGGCGTGCCACCCACTGGGTATTGCTGTTCCGTTTACGGACCTGCAGCCAGCTGTGTTCGCCCTCACCTGACGGCGTGACCAGCGGCACTTCAACGACCTGGAAATCCTCCGGCAGTACACGGATACGTCCATTGCCGAGCGGTGCGCCCCAGGCCCGTTGACATTGCAGGGGAATCAGCGGGAAGCGCTGCGGCACGGCATTCAGCTGGCGGCTACCCATCCACCAGCACCACCGCCAACGCGGCAATACCTTCTTCGCGGCCGGTGAAGCCGAGGTGTTCGGTGGTGGTTGCCTTAACACTGATACAGTCAACCGACACCTGCAGGTCAGCGGCTATGTTACCGCGCATGGCGTCGATATGGGGGGCCAGCCGGGGTACCTGGGCGACCAGCGTCATGTCGGCATTGACAAGTCTGAATCCGTGGCCAGCCACCATGGCGTGCACCTGGCGCAGCAGTTCCCGACTGTCTGCACCCCGGTACGAGTCATCGGTATCGGGAAAATGCCGGCCGATATCGCCCAGCGCCGCGGCTCCCAGCAGGGCATCGCAGAGGGCATGCAGCAGCACATCACCATCGGAATGCGCCTTGAGGCCCTGGTTATGCGGGACCTCGACACCCCCCAGGATAAGCGGCCGCCCGGCCTCGAAGGCGTGAACGTCAAAGCCCTGGCCGATTCTCACAGCCGCCCCTGTTGCTGAAGGAAAAACTCGGCCAGCGGCAGGTCCGCCGGCTGTGTGATCTTGATATTGTCGGTGTGGCTTTCGACCAGCAGCGGACGATGACCGGCATGCTCCATGGCCGACGATTCGTCGGTTACCTCGTAGCCGTCAGCCAGGGCCTTCGCCAGCGCGTCGCACAGCATGCCGTAGCGAAACATCTGCGGCGTACAGGCGTGCCACAATCCCCGGCGGTCCACGGTAGCCTCGACGGCACCCTCGGAATCGGCACGTTTCATCGTGTCGTGCACCGGAAAACCCAGCAATCCCCCTACGGTGTGGCCTTTTACCGCCTGCTGCAATCGATGCAGATCCTGTTGGCGGACACAGGGCCGGGCGGCATCGTGAACCAGTACCCAGTCGTCCGCCTGGGCCTCGCCTTCCAGCGTGTGCAGGCCGTTCATGACCGAGTGACAGCGTTGCCTGCCGCCCGGTGCACGCAACAGGCGGTAATCGGAAAAACGTTCCTGTATGGAAGCCAGTGCCGGATGACCATCGCTTACCAGCACCAGGCCTTTCAGCTTGATGGCGTTCCACAGGGACTCGAGGCTGTGTTCCAGCACGGTGTGGTGACCCAGGCTGAGGAACTGTTTCGGTAACCCCGCACCCATGCGCCGGCCGATACCGGCAGCGGGAACGATTCCCCAGTAGTGTACGGTAGTCGTCATGGTTGCGCGCCGTCCCCGGCAGGGGGGTCCTCGATGATCTGGTAAAAGGTTTCACCGTCCTTGATCATGCCGAGTTCTTCACGGGCGCGTTCCTCCATCGCGTCCAGCCCCTGCTTGAGGTCACTGACCTCGGCTTCCAGCGCCTGGTTACGCTCCAGCAGGCGCTGGTTCTCCTCGCGTTGCGCCTCGACCTGCCGGTACAGACCCCAGACCTCGGCAAGACTGCCGTCACCCACCCAGAGGCGGTACTGCAGCAGCAGGAGAAGCACGATCAACAGCCATAGTAGCCAGCGCATTACAGGGCAGGTTTGCGGTTGTCAGCGGCCGCCGTGATGCCTGCTCATGACGCCGGCTGATTGAACGCGCCGCGTCCTGCGTAACCGGCCGCATCACCCAGCTGTTCCTCGATTCGCATCAGGCGGTTGTACTTGGCGACGCGGTCGGAACGCGACAGCGACCCGGTCTTGATCTGGTTAGCCGCCGTGCCGACCACGATGTCGGCGATCACCACGTCTTCCGTTTCACCGGAACGGTGAGATACCACGGCGGTGTAGCCGGCATTGGTGGCCATGTCGATGGCCGCCAGCGTCTCGGTCAATGTCCCGATCTGGTTGGGTTTGATGAGAATCGAGTTGGCGATACCTTCATCGATGCCCCGCTGCAGGATCGCCGTGTTGGTCACGAACAGGTCGTCACCCACCAGTTGCACGCGCCCGCCGAGTTTTTCGGTGTGCAGTTTCCAGCCGTCCCAGTCGTCCTCGGCCATGCCGTCCTCGATGGAAATAATCGGGTACTGATCCACCCAGGCCGCCAGGTAGTCACCGAATTCCGCCGAGTCGAGCACCTTGCCCTCCGATTCCAGGTGGTACTTGCCGTCCCGGTAGAATTCCGAACTGGCCGGATCCAGCGCCAGGAAAATATCACTGCCCGCCTTGAAGCCGGCCTTGTCGATCGCCTCCAGGATAACCTCGATCGCGGACTCGTTGGATGTCAGGTCCGGTGCA
The DNA here is from genome assembly GCA_965544455.1 of uncultured Thiogranum sp. Classification (GTDB taxonomy): domain Bacteria; phylum Pseudomonadota; class Gammaproteobacteria; order DSM-19610; family DSM-19610; genus Thiogranum. The sequence goes on along the minus strand of CBEUNK010000010.1, from coordinate 4,849 downwards.
AAGCCACCCTCGTCGCCGACCGTGGTGCTCAGACCGCGGCCGGCGAGCACCGATTTCAGCGCATGGAACACCTCGGCGCCGTAGCGCACGGCTTCGCGGATACTGGAGGCGCCCACCGGGACAATCATGAATTCCTGCAGGTCGACGCTGTTGCTGGCGTGCACGCCGCCGTTGACGATATTCATCATCGGCACAGGTAACTGGAACGGCCCTTCCGGCCTGAGGTGCCGGTACAGGGGCAGGTTGGCCGAGCGCGCCTGCGCCTGGGCGGTCGCGAGCGACACGGCCAGCAGGGCGTTGGCGCCCAGGCGACCCTTGTTATCGCTGCCGTCGAGCTCGATCATGCGCCGGTCGATGTCGGCCTGGGCCGCCGCGTCCATGCCGCAGAGGGCGTCACGTAGTTCACCGTTGACGCTGGCAACGGCCCTGGTAACGCCCTTGCCCTGGTAACGGGCGGTGTCTCCGTCCCGTAATTCCACCGCTTCGCGCGTCCCGGTCGACGCGCCCGACGGTACGGCGGCACGCCCCAGCGAACCATCGTCGAGCAGCACATCGGCCTCGACAGTGGGATTCCCACGCGAATCGAGAATCTCGCGCCCCTTAATATCTTTGATTATTGCCATTATTACTCCAGATTACAGCATGTTACATGCTTTCCTTGATGTGTTTTCCTTGCCAAGTAGTGTTGCTAGCCACCCAGTAACGCGGTTTCTGCAAACGGGCGCGATTTTACCGCGTCGTCCAGCGTCTTCAATATGTCCAGCAGGGCCGGCATCTGCCCCAGCGGCCAGGCATTCGGCCCGTCACTCAATGCGCGGGCCGGATCGGGATGGGTTTCCATGAACACCCCGGACACACCGGCGGCAACAGCCGCGCGCGCCAGTACCGGAACATATTCGCGCTGACCACCGGATGCACTGCCCTGCCCGCCCGGCAGTTGCACCGAGTGCGTGGCATCGAACACCACCGGCGCACCGGTATCGCGCATGGCCGCGAGTGAACGCATATCGGACACCAGGTTGTTATAACCGAAGGAGACGCCACGCTCGCACACCATGATCTGCTCATTGCCCGCGGCACGGGCCTTGTCCACCACGTTTTTCATGTCCCAGGGCGCGAGGAACTGACCTTTCTTGATATTGACCGGCTTTCCCGCCCGGGCGACGTTCTGGATGAAGTTGGTCTGGCGACACAGGAATGCCGGGGTCTGCAGCACGTCCACCACGGCGGCGACTTCATCCAGCGGCGTGTCTTCATGCACGTCCGTCAGCACCGGCACACCGATTTCGTCCTTGACCTTCTGCAATATGCGCAGCCCCTCGTCCAGTCCCAGACCGCGAAAACTCTCCAGCGAGGAGCGGTTCGCCTTGTCAAACGATGACTTGTAAATAAACGGGATACCGAGTGCCGAGGTCATTCGTTTGAGCTCCGACGCGGTCGACAACGCCAGTTCCTCGGTTTCGATCACGCAGGGTCCGGCGATCAGAAAAAATGGGGCGTCCAGCCCCACGTTGAATCCACATAAGTTCATGCCTGGAGCATCCTTCATACTGGTAAGTGCGGGTGAAACATAAAGCCTTCAGGCATCTGCCCGTGCGAGACCGGGCTGCGCAAGCTCTTCGGACCGCGCGGCACGATGCGTTATAGCCGCCTCGACAAAACCCTTGAACAGCGGGTGACCGTCACGCGGCGTTGACGTGAATTCAGGATGGAACTGGCACGCCAGGAACCAGGGATGATCCGCAATCTCGACCATCTCCACCAGGCTGCCGTCCTTTGATGTGCCGCCGATGATCAGACCGGCTTTTTCCAGCACCTCGCGATAGGCGTTATTGAATTCATAGCGGTGACGGTGACGTTCGACAATTTCATCACCACCGTAAACACGCTGTGCCAGTGTACCGGGTGTCAGCCTGCAGGCCTGGCCGCCCAGCCGCATGGTGCCACCGAGGTCGCTGTTTTCGTCGCGACGCTCGATCTTGCCGGTATGATCCTGCCACTCGGTGATCAGGCTGATAACAGGGTGCGGCGTTTCCCGGTAGAACTCGGTACTCTGTGCACCCTCGAGGCCCGCCACGTTGCGGGCGAATTCAATCACTGCGACCTGCATGCCGAGGCAGATGCCGAGATACGGGATACCGTGCTCGCGCGCGTAACGTACCGCCATGATCTTGCCTTCAACACCGCGCTCGCCGAAGCCGCCCGGTACCAGGATGGCGTCCGCCCGGTTCAGCACTTCCAGCCCCTTCTGCTCGATGACCTCGGAATCGATATAGCGGATTTTCACCCGTGTGTGCGTGTGAATACCCGCGTGGATCAGGGCCTCGGACAGTGATTTGTATGACTCGGTCAAATTGACATATTTGCCCACCATGGCAACGGTGACTTCCCGTTCCGGATGATCCAGGCTGTCGACCACCCGCTGCCATTCGGACAGGTCAGCCGGGGGTACATCGCGATGCAGCAGTTCGACCGCGATGTCGTCCAGGTGCTGCTGGTGCAGTAACAGCGGAATCTTGTAGATACTGTCCACGTCGACGGCGGAGATAACCGCCTTGTCGGGCACGTTGGTGAACAAGGCGATCTTGCGCTTTTCATCAACCGGTATCGAGCGGTCGGCGCGGCATAACAGGATATCCGGCTGGATACCGATGGAGCGCAATTCCTTCACCGAGTGCTGGGTGGGCTTGGTCTTTATTTCACCGGAAGCGGCAATATAGGGCACCAGCGTCAGGTGCATGAAGATGGCGTTGCCGTGTCCGAGCTCCACACCCATCTGGCGAATCGCCTCCATGAAGGGCAGCGACTCGATATCACCGACGGTGCCGCCGATTTCGACCATGGCAATATCGGCACCGTCGGCGCCGGCGCGCACGCAGCGCTTGATTTCATCGGTGATGTGCGGAATCACCTGTACCGTTCCGCCCAGGTAGTCACCGCGACGCTCCTTGCGGATAACGCTTTCGTAGATCTGGCCGGTGGTGAAGTTGTTGTGCTTGCCCATGGTGGTGCGGACGAAGCGCTCGTAGTGGCCGAGATCGAGATCGGTTTCCGCCCCGTCGTTGGTGACAAAGACTTCGCCATGCTGGAACGGGCTCATGGTGCCCGGATCGACGTTGATATAGGGATCCAGCTTCATCAGCGTCACTTTGAGGCCGCGCGCCTCCAGGAGCGCGCCCAGCGAAGCAGCGGCGATGCCTTTCCCCAGTGAGGAAACCACGCCGCCAGTAATAAATATAAATTGGGTCATGAAGCTCCGAAAAGAACAGGAGGTTGCAGGAACTGGACGGGAAATCAGGTTACCAGATTAGCGCTGCCGCGACAATGGAACAACGCCGGCTTTTGGCATCCGGCCACGGTCGTTTGCGTCACTGAAATGACAGTGGGAAATTCTGCACCAGGCCGGCCGATTCTCCCCCTGATGTATCAACCAGGTTCACCGTCCTCGATTGCGCCCCGGTCGAGGCGGCTCCAGATAATCCGGTAACCACCTTCCCCCGCCGCCGCCTGGAAACCCTCGCACACGCATAAACCGGCCACGGCCACCAGTTCACCGCCGGCGTAAATCAACGGGACGAGGCCGCGCTCCCAGTCCGGCACGCCCCACTCCTGAAACAGTTTCTTGAGCTGGTGATGCTCGTGGCGACCGGCCGGCTGTAAACGCTCGCCCCCCTGACGGAAGCGGATCTCAACCGGTGCACCTGCAGCGATCCGCAGGCCCGGATCCCCGTTTCCACCGGCCACCAGTCGTCCGCCGGCCTGCGGCAGATCCAGAGGCCGGCTTATATCCCAGGAAAACCGCATTCCGGGATCCGGTGACGGCAACGGTCTCATGGCGTAGAGCGCGTCCCGGAACCTCCGCACCTCCGCACCGGGCCAGCGAACACAGGGACTGGCGTCGCGACGGGCATCCTGCATCGTATCGCGCACCTGTTCCAGGACCGCATATGAGGGCAACGGCAAGCCGTAGTCCTGCAGCCAGTGACGCAACAGGTTGCGCTGCCTTGCCGGATCAAGCGCACCGAGCGCCCGACAATCGAGCTGATCGCTCCGGCCATCCGCCGGTGTACAGGTTTGCCGGTCATGCTCCGCCAGTGCCCGTGCCAGTTCGGCCTGATCGGCCTGCAGGCCTGCGGCGCGCGCCAGAACGCGGCCGATACCGGGCCAGTGCTGGTGCAGTAGTGGCATCACCTTGTGCCTGAGCAGGTTGCGGTCGTAGCGCAGATCGGTGTTACTCGGGTCTTCGACCCAGCACAGCCGGTGCCGCTGTGCGTAGTCAAGCACGGCCTGTCGCGTCGCGGACAGCAAGGGACGCGCCATCCTGCCGCGACCCAGCGGCGCCAGGGGCGGCATCGCAGCCAGGCCGCGCGGACCGGCGCCACGGAACAGCTGCAACAGCAGTGTTTCAGCCTGGTCGTCCCGGTGCTGGGCGGTCAGCAGAACGGCATCCCCGGGCAACCAGTCCGCCAGCGCCCGGTAACGGGCCCGGCGCGCGGCCGCCTCGGGGCTTTCACCGCGGCGCGCCCTGCCATCCACCCGCAGGCACTCGAACGCCACACCGAGCTCTTCACAGACCGCCCGGCAATGCAGCGTCCAGTCGCCCGACTGATGCTGTATCTGGTGATCCACGTGCACGGCCGTCAAGCCGACGCCGGGGGCCACCGGGTGCGTAGCCAGCAAGTGCAGTAAAACATGGGAATCAACACCACCGCTGTAGGCGACACAATAACGCGTCGCCGCGGGCAGGCCTTTCAGGATCGAGGCCAGCGACTCACTTTTCGAGGTAGTCACCGTAGGACATCAGGCGCTGGTACCGCGCGGCGATCAACTGGTCGGCCGGCAGGCGGCT
>CBEUNK010000009.1:0-46676 GCA_965544455.1 uncultured Thiogranum sp. | reverse complement strand
TCTACTGCGCGGTCTGTGAAACTGGAATGGTAGACTCATGCTGATAGGAGCCGGCAACTGCATCAGTTACCGTCTATTGGAAAAGCGGCAGACACTCAGCGCACGGGTTTGCTGAAGTCCTTGTCATGACGTTTCGCCCGAATAAGGTTGTGTTAGTGCAATTGCGCATCATTTGTCGCCAAGCGCATTTTACCGGGCAGTCCGGCCTGTGGCGCCTGTCTACCGATACAACATCACATCTTCGTGACCGGTGCTATCCCTATGGGTGATACTTAAGTCGTAATCACGCAAATCAGATTCCAATGTTGCTACGCGTGCCTGATGTTTCCAGGCCAGGCGCAGATGCTGGTCATCCGTATCTTCGACTGTCAGCTCGCCATTCCGCCATTGTCTGCGGCTGCGTAGTCGTTCCTGCCCGCGAACAGATCCAGATACCACCCAATATGCGTTCGATCACAGGGAAAAAGGGGAAAAAGGGGACGGAGGGAATATTTTTAAATCCCTCCGTTCCCTTTTCAGTCCCCTTTTCACTTTTCACTTTTCACTTTTCACCGCCCCCTTTTCATGACATCACCGTCAAGGTCGCCTGCATTCGCAGGGACTCCAAGGTCTAGTCTCTAATCCTCAATAGAAAGAGGGTCTTATGCGGTTGAGCTTGATGCACAGGGCAGCCGTGTAGTGTTCGCGATGGCCGAACACAGCCCGGATGTATGTATTAAATTGTGGGATTCGAATGCAGCACGCATAGGTAAGAGTCTATGCAATGTTAAAGAAGAATTGATTAGTAATGATTCCATTCGCTTCCTAGACTTCCCTCAAACCTCGGAAAGTGATTTCTGACCCGCTCACCCAAATTAGCTGACAGGAGTTGACCATGGCCTCGAAAACATACGACGCAGGCGTCAAAGAATACCGCGACATGTACTGGACGCCGGATTATGTTCCGCTGGATACCGATTTGCTGGCGTGCTTCAAGTGTACAGGGCAGCCTGGTGTGCCGCGTGAAGAAGTGGCCGCCGCGGTGGCTGCCGAATCCTCCACCGGTACCTGGAGTACGGTTTGGTCCGAATTGTTGACCGACCTCGAATATTACAAGGGGCGCGCTTACCGCATCGAGGACGTGCCAGGTGACAGCGAAGCCTTTTATGCCTTCGTTGCCTATCCGATCGATCTGTTCGAAGAAGGTTCTGTCGTCAACGTGCTGACCTCGCTGGTGGGTAACGTTTTCGGTTTCAAGGCCTTGCGTCATCTGCGCCTGGAAGACATCCGCTTCCCGATCGCCTACATCAAGACCTGTGGCGGCCCGCCCGCGGGTATCCAGGTGGAGCGCGACCGCCTGAACAAGTACGGCCGTCCGATGCTGGGATGTACCATCAAGCCGAAGCTGGGCCTGTCCGCGAAGAACTACGGTCGTGCCGTGTACGAATGTCTGCGCGGCGGACTCGACCTGACCAAGGATGATGAGAACGTCAACTCCCAGCCGTTCATGCGCTGGCGCGACCGTTTCGAATTCGTCGCTGAAGCCATCCAGAAGGCCGAGCAGGAGACCGGTGAGCGCAAGGGGCACTATCTGAACGTGACATCCGCCACCCCGGAGGATATGTACGAGCGCGCCGAGTTCGCCAAGGAGCTCGGTATGCCGATCATCATGCACGATTTCCTTACCGGCGGGTTCACCGCCAATACCGGCCTGGCGAACTGGTGCCGCAAGAACGGCATGCTGCTGCATATCCACCGTGCCATGCACGCGGTAATCGACCGTCACCCGAAACACGGTATTCATTTCCGTGTGTTGGCCAAGTGCCTGCGTCTGTCGGGCGGTGACCATCTGCATACCGGTACCGTCGTCGGCAAGCTCGAGGGTGACCGTGCCTCGACACTTGGCTTCGTCGACCAGCTGCGTGAATCCTTCGTGCCGGAAGATCGCTCACGCGGCGTGTTCTTCGATCAGGACTGGGGTTCCATGCCGGGTGTCTTCGCTGTCGCTTCCGGTGGTATCCACGTCTGGCACATGCCGGCACTGGTTACCATCTTCGGTGATGACTCGGTCCTGCAGTTCGGTGGTGGTACTCAGGGTCACCCCTGGGGTAATGCCGCCGGCGCCGCTGCGAACCGTGTCGCGCTGGAAGCCAGTGTCAAGGCGCGTAACCAGGGCCGTGAAATCGAGAAAGAGGCTCGCGACATCCTGACCGAGGCGGCAAAGAACAGTCCCGAGCTGGCAGTCGCCATGGAGACCTGGAAGGAGATCAAGTTCGAATTCGAGACCGTTGACAAGCTGGATGTCTCCTGAGTTACCGAACCCCTGATCATTTTAAATACAGACAGATAAAGAGGATAGCGTTATGTCCATGAGCACTCAGACGGGTGATTTTCAGACCTCCCAGACATTGGAAACCTTCGGCTTCCTGCCCAAACTTTCGCAGGATGAAGTATATGACCAGATCGCTTACCTGGTCTCGCAGGGCTTGACCCCGGCCATCGAGCACGAGCACCCCGGCGGTTCGGCCAACCATTACTGGACCATGTGGAAGTTGCCGATGTTCGGCGAGCAGGATCCTGTTCATATCATGGAAGAACTGGATGCGTGCCGCCGGGCCTACCCGGATCACCACATTCGCCTGATCGGGTATGACAACTATACCCAGAGCCAGGGCGTGTGCTTTGTCGTGTACGAAGGTCATGCCTGAGTCCGCGTGACCGGTGGTACAACGCTAGTAATCAGTTAACGAGCAACAGATAAAGGCGGGATACATGATGTCGCAAGGTGCAATGGCAAACGTGAGCAATACCCGGGCGTTGGCACTTGAACGACGCCGGGCAATGTCGACCGGTGGCAAGGCTGCTTTGAAAAAGCAGGGCAGCGCCGCAGTGCAGTCAGCCGACGCTTCCCGTCCCGCCAGCGTGGCTTCACAGCCGGTACCGGCCAGTGCCGCACCACCGGTTGCCCGTCCGGCTGCAGGCGGTAGTGCCAGGGTAGCCTCACTGGCACGACGCAAGGCGATGTCCAGTCAGGGCAAGACAGCGGCAAGCACCCGGGATCGCATACGTACTGCGGCGAAGCCCCGCCAGGCAGAGTCCGTTGAGGCGGTCTCCGAAACACGCGGGAAAGACTGTGGTTGTGGTTGCGGGGGTGCGCGTAAGGTTGAAGGCGCTGCCGCACCGGCTGCCGCGGTGACGGCTGCCGAAACCGGCAAGCGGCCGGCGCGTGCACGCCAGGTGCGTCGTCCGCCGGTTGCTACCAGTTCCGCAAAGGCGGCTTCGCTGGCCCGTCGCAAGGCCTTGTCCTCGCGTGGCAAGGCGGGGCTCGCCAACGGCGGCATGACCGGGGCGCAGGCCGCCCGTGCCAGCAATCCGGGCCTGTCCGGCCGGGAACTGGCGCAAGTGGTGCGTAAACAGCGCAGCGAACGTGGCGGTGCCGGTCAGAAGAAATCGGCACCCTGCGGTCGTCAGCGCAAGTCCCGGGACAATGCCGTCGGCGCCGCGCAGGATGCGCCCTGGAAAGTCGGTGCCGGTGAAACCGGCAGTGGACAGACTGTCACCGGTACCATGGTCGGCCGCAAGGCCGGCATGACCGGCGACGAGCCGAGCACCTGCCGTACCATCACCGGGACCGAGTACATGGGGGCCGATGTCTTCCGCGAATTCTGCCAGACCGAGGCAACGGCCAGTAGCGCGAGAAAGATTACCGTGACGAGCACATCGCATGGTAACGCCGTCAGTGGTGACCGCATGGGGCGCGCGACGAATGTGACCGGGAACGAACCCGGCACCTGCAAGCACGTTACCGGCGACGAGTATGTCAGCGCTGAACAGGTGCAGGGTTACTGTGGTGAACTTGCCCGGAAATCACCTCGCAAGGCGGCCATGGCCGAAACCATGAAAGGCAAGTCTGTGAGCGGCGACAGTGTCGGCCGATCGGAACGGGTAACCGGCGATGAGTACGGTATGCGCCGACAGCTGACCGGTACCCAGTACACGCAAGCGGCTGACATCGGCAGTGCACCTGCCAAAGTGGGCGCAAGCGCTACGCTGCGCGGTGGCAGCGTCACCGGCACCATGGTGGGTCGCCGCGAGCGCATGACCGGCGACGAGGCGGGCAGCTGCCGCGACGTGACGGGCGACGACTATGTCGGCCAGGAACAGTACAGCGGATTCTGTGCGGCAACACCGAAGCCGGAAGACCGCAAGGTCGATACATCCAAAACGCTCGCGGGTCATTACGTGACCGGCAGCCTCGCCGATCGTTCACAACGGGTGACCGGTAACGAACCCGGAACCTGCAAGGCGGTTACCGGTACACCATACGCGGGTGGTGACCAGTATCAACAGTACTGCGAAGCGACGCAGGTGGCCGAAGCCGAAGCACGCACGCAAACGGCGGGCACCTGGGGCAAACCCATGACAGGACAGCAACCGGGAATCGGCGGCAGTCTGACCGGTGCAGGCAAGGGCGCCTGTGAATCTTTGACCGGTACCCCCTATGTGGGCGCAGATCAGGCCGCAGGTGCCTGTCCGGCGACCGCGGCAGAACCGGGCAGTCCGGATTTTCCACAGTTGATCGGCGAGTCGGCGCCATGGGGCCAGTTCAGTGTCACCCAGCCGTCGGGTGGCGCCGAACAGGCAACCGGTTCGACCGGTGTTACCGGCAACCGGTACGAGAAAGGCCATATCACCGGTCCGTTTGGTATGGCAGGTGGCAAGGTGACCGGCACGGAGGAAGCGCGTTTCGGCAACCGGAACGTGCAGGCCGACAACCTGCGTCCGGAGACGGTCGCGCAGGAATACGAAGGTCGTGTAAAGGCCCGTATTACCGGCGAGGGACAGGATGCCGGGCTTAAGATCACCGGCGATGACTGGGAGCGCAATGAACAAGTGACAGGAACGGAAGGTACGTCGGCCGTGCGTCGTAACCCGACCCTGCGTGGCGGCTCGATGAATGCCATGCGTGCCCCCCTTGAACGCCCCGAGGAGATCCCGGTCCCGGTAAGCAAGGTTACCGGTGGCAGTGGTAACACAGAAAAGGGCTCCCTGGTCACGTATTCAGGTGGCGCACGCGGTTAACGGCGTGAGTAACAGGTAACGGAAACGTAGATGCTACGCAAAGTTCATCAATCCCGACAAGCACGTGTCCGGTTAGCCGGAACGGCACCTCTGCGCCGTCCCGGGGCCTGTAATACTGCTGATTACGGCAGTTACCACAGTGCGGGCACAAGCGGTCACCCACTGAGTGACGAGCGGGAAAACAGGCGGCTCTTCAGCTATGAAGATCGCATTAAAAAGGGATTTGATGAAATCGTGCCGGTGCTCAAGCGTATTTCCGCCCTGCAGCACGAGAGCGATTTTGAAGTGCAGGCGCAACGAATTGCGCAGGAAGAATTCGGTTTTGATCTTCCGGAAGAGATCCTGGTCAATGCGTGGGTCAATCAACTGGACATGCGTCGCCTGTTTGCATGGTGCGTATTCCAGACATATCGGCGTTTCAGTGATGAGTTTTTCATGAAATCGCCATTATCACACCCGGATGAACAGGGCTTCGATGAGTTCATTCAGTCATGTGGATTTCACACGGTCGACATTTCACCCTGTGCGGATGGACGGCTTGCCCACGTCATTCGCTATGTGCTGCGTTTGCCACATCGCATGGTCCGCCGGAACTCCTATGCCGGCTCAATGTTTGACATTGACGACAATGTGGAAAAGTGGGTCGAGACAGAAATGTTGCGGTTCCGCGAAGGCAAACCGAATACGGCGGACAAACCCACCCGCTATCTGAAGGGTGTCGTGTACCACTTCAGCTCGGTGGACCCGCAGCACCAGGGGTGTGCGTTTTACGGCTCTGACGACGCCAGTGCCGTTGCAGGCAGCCTGGAGCAGCTGAACAACTTCAAAACAGCCATCGAGAACAGTTTTTGTTGCGGGGCTTCGATCGACCTGTTGCTGATCGGGCTGGATACCGACACGGATGCGATTCGTGTGCATGTGCCGGACGGTGAAGGCGTGGTCCATGTGGATCGTTTCGTTGATGCCATGGATGTGTTCAAGCTTACCCAACAGGGCAGCGCAGCTGAAGGCAAGGAGTTTATCGCGGATCAGCTACGTTCCTGTTCACCGGATGCGCCTGATGGCACGGCGAGGTTTGCTGCGTATCTGCTTGAAAACAATCTTTCGCAGATTGATTACGTCCGCTGTAACTATGGTGGTGCCTACCCGGACACCGGCCATGCGGAACGCTTCATCGGTGCCGGGATCGGTTTCGAAGAGAATCAGTTGCGGAATCTCAAGTACTTTGTCCATTTGCAGACGGTGGAAGAGACGATTACCGACATTGATCTCGGGATAAAGATATTTTCAGGTTTGAATGTCCAGAAAGGGCTGCCTGTTCCGGTCGTTGTGAGATTCGACTACCAGGGACAGGTGCCGGGTGCGCGCGAGCGCGCATATAAGCATTGCCGGCGCGTGGCACGCGCGTTTGTGGAACGCTATACCAGGTTGGTCGATCAGGGCATGCTGCACATTTTGCAGGTGGCCAGGGATTGCAGCGCGAACGCGCCAATCGAAATAGTCGGCTGTTCGGTTGATTCGGTCGTTGATGGAGGTCACTGATGAAGATTTGTCAGATTGAAAGACCACTGGTCGCGACAGACCGTATCCCCGGGATGGAGCATAAACATCTGCAGGTGGTTCGTGACGGTAGCGCCCAGGCAGTGGCGGTCGATGTAATTGGCTGCAAGCCAGGCGACTGGGTGATCTGTGTAGGGAGTTCCGCGGCACGCGAAGCGGCCGGCAGCAAGGAATATCCCAGCGATCTCACTATTGTCGGCATTATCGACCACTGGCCGCCGGCGGAGACTACCCCGGCAGAGGAAGCGGGCTGATGGAGATCCTGCAGGTGGAATCGGCACTGGTTTGCACCCGCCGGATTGATGGCTTGCAGGCGATCAGCCTGCGTGTACTGAGGTCGGCCAGCGGGCGGCAACAGGTCGCCGTGGATCCTGTCGGGGCGCGGGTCGGCAACTGGGTTTACACCGTCAGCGGGTCGGCCGCACGCTACGCGGCCGGCGACTTTGGAATACTCACCGATCTCACGATCGGTGGAATTATCGATCACTGGGAACCGGAGCAGCCTGATATTGGGTCTGCATGACTCGATCCGGAATAGTGAAGTTTGTTAAACATTGCAGTCAACAGGAGACACGAAGATGGCAACTGAAAACTCTGGCATCGCACTGGGTATGATTGAAACTCGCGGGCTGGTGCCCGCCATCGAAGCGGCAGATGCCATGACCAAGGCCGCCGAGGTTCGTCTGATCAGCCGTGAATTTGTCGGTGGTGGTTATGTCACCGTTATGGTCCGCGGCGAAACCGGTGCAGTTAACGCGGCGGTACGTGCCGGTGCCGATGCCTGCGAGCGGGTCGGCGACGGTCTGGTCGCGGCACACATCATTGCTCGCCCGCACCGTGAGGTAGAGCCGGTGCTCGACAATACTGGAACCTCGACCCTGCGTCGGGCTTCCTGATTGACTATTAACCTGAAGTGATACGGAGAAGCAACTATGGCTACTGAAAATTATGGAATAGCTCTGGGCATGATTGAAACCCGCGGGCTGGTGCCCGCAATCGAAGCGGCGGATGCCATGACCAAGGCAGCGGAAGTGCGCCTGATCGGTCGTGAATTCGTTGGCGGCGGTTATGTCACGGTTCTGGTTCGCGGTGAGACGGGTGCGGTCAACGCGGCTGTTCGTGCCGGTGCCGATGCCTGTGAACGCGTCGGTGACGGTCTGGTCGCGGCACACATTATTGCCCGTCCGCACCGCGAAGTGGAGCCTGTGCTGCCGACCGGCGGTGAAACCAAACGGGCAGCGGCCTGAGCAACGGGCCAGGCAGGTTGAGGTATGCTCGCAGCACGACCTGATCAGAAGGTACTGGGATTTCTGGGCAGGGCCCTCAGTCTCGAACTTTCTGCTGTCCAGCAGTTCAGTACCCAGGCGCGACTGGTCGCGACCTGGGGGCTGGGCGAGGCAGCAGAGAGTTTTCGCAAGGAGGCGGGGGAAGAGCTGCAGCATGCGGACCGGATTATTGAGCGTATGCTGGCGGTCGGTGTGGTACCCAACGCATCGCAGTTGCGGCCGGTCCAAATCGCGACTGAACTGTCCGCGTTGCTGGAAATCAACCGGCAGTTCGAAGCGGAAGCGGTTAAACTGTACCAGTCGGCAGCGAACCATTGTGTTGCAGCGGGCGATCATGACAGTCGGATATTTTTCGAGGGATTGCTCGAGGAAGAACAGCAGCATCTTGACGAGCTGACTGACTGGTTGAATCGTATGCAACAGGTCCCCGTGCAAGGCACGACTCGCAGTCGATGACGAACGCATCATTCAACACCCGATTGCCGTAACGGCCGGAAGGAGTAATCGATGACTATGACACAGTGGCAGGAGCGGAAGCGGCCGGTGCGTCTGGAAAAGCGCTATGACTTCAAGGACTACGAAGCGTTGCGCGTATTTCTGGACAATGCTGCCGATCTGTCTGAAGAAAGCGGACTGTACCCGGATATCGGTTTCGGACGAACGCATGCCAATTTCACGATTCATGCCGAGGAGGGTGCCGCGGAACTGACAGAGCGGCAACACGGATTCGCGCGGCTGCTGGATGCACTGAACACGGACAGCAGGGGCTGAGGGGCGCCTGGCGTGCCGGTCATCGCCTTGATCGGAAACAAGGGCGGAGCGGGCAAGACCACGCTCTGCATCAACCTGGCCAGCGGGCTTCATCGGCGATGTTCCACCTTGTTGCTGGATGCCGATCCGCAGCACTCCTCCCTGCAGTGGCGCAATATTTCCGAGCGTGACGATCTGGTGGATGTGCTCGATGCCGTCGAGGATGTGGAAGGCACGGTTGCGACGTATCGGGACAGCTACAGCTGTCTGGTCATTGACTGCCCGCCTTCGGTGCATTCCGAGCAGACCAGGCAGGCCTTGTCCTGCTGCGACATGGCATTGATCCCGGTGCTGCCTTCTCCGCTGGATTTGTGGGCCAGCGTGCACATCGAGGAGGAGCTCGAAACGGCGCGATCGGTGAATCCGGATATACGGCCGCTGCTGGTGGTCAACCAGCTTGAGCCGCGCACGCGTCTGTCGCGCCTGATGCATGATGCACTGGCAGAGCTTGACTTGCCCGTCGCCAGGGCCGCACTCAGGCGGCGCATGGTATACCGCAATGCCATGCTGCAAGGCCGGAGCGTGCTCGACGTCGGTGCGGCCGGCAGCGGTGCAGCGGAAGAAATTGGACAATTGATTGAAGAACTGGTGAATTGACCGTGACGACCAAAGACAGGACCGGCGACCAACTGGTCGCATCAATACGCAAGAGCAAGTCCGCTGCGGCGGCCGGGAAGACCAGGACGCGTCGCAGCACGCCGCGTAAACCTGCGAAAACCACGGGCGACCGACCAACGGCATCAGAACGCCCGGCAGCTTCGCGGCGGGACAGCTATAGTAGCGGGCGCCGCGTGTGGCCGGACTAGTCCGGGTGGCCCGGGCAAATAGCTCGCAGGTTCGCTGACAGCGACCGGATATTTTTCATGGTATCGTTGGCCGGCCGGCGCCGGCCATGTGGCAAGTCAGGCCCCTGGATAACAGTAGAGAGACTATTATGGCACCCCCTTACAGCGAGCCTGGATATACGCCACCCTCGGCAATGCCCGAATACCTTATTCGGCACGCAACCCTGAGGCAGTTACAGATATTCGAAGCCAGCGTCAGGCTGGGCAGTTTTTCGCGCGCGGCGGAGGAACTGTTTGTTACCCAGCCGACAGTGTCCATGCAGATCAAAAAGCTGGCCGATGCGCTGGGGCTGCCCCTGTTTGAACAGGTCGGGCGAAATGTCAGGCCGACCGAAGCCGGGCGGGAACTCTACGAGTCCTGCCAGCGCATATTTGAGAACCTGGCCAATCTGGAAATGAAGATCTCAGAGCACAAGGGCATGAAGCGCGGCCGCCTGCGTCTGGGTGTGGTGACCACTGCGAAGTATTTTGTGCCTGAAATTCTGGGTGAGTTCTGTCGCCTGTATCCAGGTATCGACGTGGCACTGAAGGTGTCCAACCGTGACCGCATTATCGAACGGCTCAATGCCTACGAGGACGATCTCTACATCATGGGTCAGGCGCCGGATGATATCATGGATCTTGAAGCCTACCCGTTCGCGCCCAATCCGCTGGTCGTTATGGCACCGCGCAGCCACCCCCTGGCGGGCGAGAAAAATATCCCGCTGTCCCGGGTTGCGGAAGAACCCCTGATACTGAGAGAGCCGGGTTCGGGTATACGCGATGCGACCCAGCGTCTTTTTCAGCAACAGGGTTTGAGGCCGAAGGTTCGGATGGAGCTGGGTAGCAATGAAGCCATCAAACACGCTGTGGTTGGTGGTTTGGGTGTTGCCGTACTGTCATTGCACACACTGTCTCTCGAGGGGCCGGACGGGCCGGTGCAGTTGCTGGATGTGGAAGGCTTTCCCATCATGCGCCAGTGGCACCTGGTCTGTTCCAAGGGCAAGGAACTGTCGGTGGTGGCGAAGGCGTTTCTCGAGTTCTCGCTCGACGTCGAGCCTCGAATGAGAGAGAAGATGAAGGAGCTGTGGCCGGGTATGGCGGATGCGCTGTCAGCCGCAGAGCCGGCGGGTAAGCTATTAACCACACCTGGAAAAAAATCAAGCCGTACCAGGGCCGGGGCCAGGGGCTGACAGCTCAATCAGGCGGCGGCCCGCATGCGACGGGTTTTGTCGAGCATTCGATAAGTCGACAGATTGTTATTGAAGCGCGTCACCGCATCAAGTGGCACCCACAGAACCTGATGTGATTCATCATTGCCAGGTACCGGCAGCCGATCGTCGATTTCCACCAGAAAGCGGATGTCGTGGTGGATATGTTCGGGGCCATGCGGTCCGGCCGGGATGGTATGGATGTCCACGTCGAAGATGCCGCCGTCCACCAGACGTATGGTGTCGACTGGAAGGCCCGTTTCCTCTTGAGTTTCGCGCAGGGCCACACGCAGGATATCGGCATCACCATCGGCGTGACCACCGGGTTGAAACCACTGGTCGTGTTTGCGGTGATGCAGTAGCAGGACCCTGTCGCGGGGCGGGTTCACCACCCACGCGGAACCGGTGACGTGTCCGGGCCAGAGGTGGCTGTCAAAACAGTCCTCGTGCTGTTCGATGAACCGCCGTGTCCGGCCGATAAAGGCGGCCTCGGTATTGAAAGGGGTACGGTAGCGGTGCAGCAGCGATAGCAGTTCCTGTCTGTGCATGGGGCATCTCCAGGTTCAGGTTCCTGCGGGGTTTTTGACCGCCGCGATGGCTGCCGCCGCGGCCTCGTCGACATCCCCTTCGCGACCGGACAGGACCAGGCGTCCGAAAGCGCCGACTGCGCGTACGTCGATGAGTGTGATATTGGCCGCCTTTTCCGCCTGATTGGCCGCGTACACGATATATCCGGCGGGTTCGGTTTCAAGAATGAACATGCTCTGTCCCGGCAGGATCATGGAGCCGCGGCGGTCCTGACGATTGATCAGGACCGTGTGGTCGGGGGTCATGCCGCGGATGATTTCACTCCAGGCCACGCGGCAGTCCTGCCTGTCCCGGGTCGTGGCTTTCATGTTCGCAAGCAGGATATTGCCGGCCTCGCGTACATCGCTCTGATCGCGCTGATGGATCACCATCGAGCCGTAGGCCCGTTCGACGACCTGTTGCGCCAGGTGCACGCGCGTGGCTTTCAGGGCGATATCGGTCAGCCGGTGTACAGCCATACCCGGCGAGACTTCCACCCATAGGCAGGCATCGCCCGGTACCGGCAGAAAACCCTGTGAAACCGTCGCCATGTAGGCGGCGAGCTGCGGTTGCAGGGCGTCGATATAGACATAGGTTCTGAGCGATATCATCCGGTCTGTGCGGCAGTAAATGTCATGGTTGTACCTTTATAGACGGTTTTACCCCTTATTAAAAAGAGAAGTTTTCGATCCCATGTATAGAGGTCTGTCTATCAATCGCCGGCAGTCATTGGAATAACCCTGGATTGGGTGTGATTGAGGACGGGGCGGT
Organism: uncultured Thiogranum sp.; assembly: GCA_965544455.1. Taxonomy (GTDB): domain Bacteria; phylum Pseudomonadota; class Gammaproteobacteria; order DSM-19610; family DSM-19610; genus Thiogranum. The sequence continues at coordinate 34,586 of CBEUNK010000009.1, read as the reverse complement.
ACCTATAACCTTGAGGCAATCAATGCATTAAAAATAATTGAGTAGTTTCGCCGGATCGAATTACCGATACTCCCCTCACTGGTTAATTATTGTGCCTGGCGCCGTCGCCGGTGGAGGCATAGAGAGTGCCGACACCCGAAGAGGAGGGCGGAAACCATCATGCAGCAGCTGATCCTGTTGGTAGTCGCACTACCGGTTTTTGCGGCTATTGTCACACAGTTGTTTTACCGACGTATGGAGCGGCGCGTGGCCGGAGTCAGCGTCGCTTTCAGCTGGGTGACCCTGGTATTGGCCATTGGTGCCTTATGGGCGTCGCTGTCCGGTGCCGAGACGCATGACTACACGCTGTTCGGGGATTGGGGGATTATTCGTTTCGATCCCCTGAGTACCCTGATGTGTCTGGTTATCGCAGCGATCAGCCTCATTGTGCACATGTACTCGGTCCGTTACATGGCCGAAGAGCCCGGTTACGGACGGTTCTTTACGCTGCTGGATCTCATGACCGGAACCCTGGTGCTCATGGTCTCCGCGGGTGACCTGATTACGCTGCTGGTAGCCTGGCATCTGGTCGGTATTCTGCTGTACATGCTGCTGGCTTATGACACCCATAGCCGGTCGGCATCCCGTTACGCTTTCTGGACCTGGATAACCTATCGCTTCGGCGATCTGCCGTTATTACTTGCAGCAGGGCTGTTGTACCAGGCATACGGCAGCTGGTCATTTAGTGTCATCTTCGAAGGGCTTGCGGCTGCACCGGACCCGCACACGGTACTGGGATTCCGGCTCGTCGAGGTGGTCGGGGTGCTGGTGGCTGTCGCCGCCTACGCGCGTTCAGCGCAGTTCCTGTTACATACCTGGTTACCCTACACCATGAGTGGCCCGACGCCGGTTTCGGCGCTGATGCACGCGGGGATCGTTAATGCCGGCGGGTTCCTGATGAATCGTTTTGCGCCGGTGTTTGTCGAGACCGGCAGTGTGCTGCACTGGGTATTCGTGGTCGGCCTGGCAACGGCAGTGTTCGGCTCGGTGCTCATGCTGGCCCAGAACGATATCAAGAAAGCCCTGGGCTACTCGACCATGGGGCAGATGGGCTTCATGATCATGGAGTGCGGTGTCGGCGCCTTCTCGCTTGCAATCTACCATCTGATTGCGCACGGCGTATTCAAGGGAACACTGTTCCTGGGCGCCGGTGGTGTGATTGGCCAGGCGCGCAATAATGATGGTGTGCCCAAGGATCCCTTGTACAATTTCGTGGTCGAGAAACGCCCGGCGCTCAGTCGCAAGCCCTGGTTGTTGATGGCGGTGATGACCCTGCTGGTACCGGCGGCGATTCTGTTGTTGGCGCACTGGCTGGTGGCCCAGGACTTCTACCAGAAGCAGGGCGCAGTCGTACTGTTGTTCTTCGGGTGGGTGACCGGTGCGCAATTGATCTTTACGGCATATCGTATGCGTACCGAGAATCTCGGTCGCCTGTTTGCCATGGTGATCTTCTCGTTTGCGGTGGTGGTGCTGGGCTACAGCCTCATCGGTCACGCCTTCGACCAGTTTCTCTATCCCGACATGGAATTCCGTTCCCGGATTTACGCCGCGGCCGGCATCGACGTACTCTGGTTCGATGTGCTGGTGGTGCTGGTAACGGCCGTCATCGTGACAGGCTGGCTGCGCACTTACTACAGCGAACGTAACGGTCGCCGAACAGACGAAGCATTACAGCCCCTGTGGCTCTGGTTTTACGCGCTGGTCTCGCGCGAATTCTATGTCAGTGATCTCTATGCCTGGTTGACACGTCGTATGGAGCTGCTGGCCACACGTCTCAATGTCTGGTTCAGGTGGGTCTGATATGGACACACTGAGCTGGATCCTTGCGGCCTTGTTTCTGCCTCTGTTTCCGCTGGGGATGGTATTCAATTTGTTATTCCAGCGTGTGCGCGCCGTCTGGCTGCGTACCCTGCTGTTGCTCCTGTGGCCCCTGCCAGGCGTATGGATACTGCATGCGGTGCCGCCTGAGCTGTCCGGCGGATTACTGCTGTGGGCCCTGGCAAGCGCGTTACTGTATGGCTTCAGGGCGGTAGTGGTACGCGAACTCTATGTGTGGACGGGTTTCCTGGCCACGTCCGCCTGGTCGCTGGCGTGGATTGCGCTGGCCGCAGGATCCGGCCTGGATCAACTGATACTGCAGGTGTTGGCATTCAGCCTGCCGCTGGCCCTGCTGACCAATCTGGCCGCGGCGCTTGAGCGGCGCTATGAGTCCGCCTTTGCAGGTATTGTCAGGGGCGTGGCACAGGCTCAGCCACGACTGGCAGGCATGCTGGTGATTACGCTGCTGGCCGTGATTGGCAGCCCGCTTTTCCCGGCATTCTTCTCGATGCTGGGCAATGTTACGGGCACGGTCGGGTCCATGCCTGTCGTGGCGATCGGTGTCGCCACCGTCTGGTTTCTGTGGAGCTGGTCGGGCGCGCGTCTGTTGCAGGAATTGCTGGTTGGACCCGCACATCTAACGGCTCAGGATCTCAGTCGGGGTGCCACCACGACCTGTGCGGCATTACTACTGTTGCTTGTTGCGGCCGGTCTGTATCTGTCGGGAGTGCTGTTATGAACCTTTCTCTGGGCATGAAAGCGCAGATTCGTTCCATGGTATTCGTGGCCGGTGAGCCTATTCCGAATTTCTGGCCGATGCGGGCATTCATTCATCACAACCCCCTGCATGGGCTGGAGCGCCTGCCCTTTGAACAGGCCGTGGCGGAAGGGCGACGCCTGTTTCACGGAGCGGGATTTCTGCCAAGAACGGAATATCAGCGCTATTACCGGCAGGGCAGTATTGATCCACGGGCACTGTATACGGGGATCGAGACCCTTGTGCGGCAGCAGTCCGCCATAGACGGTATCGACCTGCAGACCTGGCTGACGGCCTTGCTGACCCAGGTGGAGACACCGATCTTTACGCCCAAATACACGGTCAGGGTGGAGGATATCGGCGCGGTACTGCGAGGCGATACCATGCCTGATGCGCGAGAGCCTGATGCCGTCAGATTGGCCGATCAGATGTCTGCAGTGCTGCTCAAAGAGCGCCCCCTGTATGAGGCGCTGGACTTGTTATACGGTACGGGAATCGGCGAAGAGCTCGATGAACTGGTCGTCAAGAGCTGCCTTGATTTCTTCGATGAAGGTCAGTCTGTCTGGCAGATGCCTCATCGTGAAAAAGGCTTCTTTTCTGCCTGGCGGGAAGTGGCCCAGCGCAATGTGCGCCTGTTTCTATGGGGCCGCCAGATGCGTGAAACGCTCGCAGCCTCCGATGAGCCGGAAGGTATCATTGTGCATGTCATGGAAAGCCTCGAGGTGCCCCGGGAACACTGGATGAAGTATTTTCGACGGGAGCTGGCTCGCCTGCATGGCTGGGCCGGGTTCATACGCTGGCGGTCCACGGCCCGCCATTATCACCAGGGACGTTGTTATCCCGGCGACCTGGTGGATTTTCTTGCAATCCGCCTGACACTGGCGTTGTCGATTATCCGCGAACGCGGGCAACATGGCATTCCACGCAGCACTGAACAACTGCAGGGCTTTATCCGCAAGCACCCCGCAGAAGCCTGTCTGCGTCATGAGTTTTTCAGTAAAAGAGTTCTGCCGGCCTGGGCGCAGCGTGTGGAATCAGCGCTGCTGACGCGGAACCACGGCAGGATTGAACAGCTTTATCTTGACTACCGGGATGAGAAGCGTGTTCAGGGTGCCGCTGCACAAGCCGTATCGCTCCGGCAACTGGCCGATCAGGCGGGCGCCTCATCCGCAATACAACACCTGTCAAACGAATCTCTGGGCAAACTAATTGCGGCGTTACAGGCCTGCGAGGAGCAGGAAGGCATGCTGTGGCTGGAAGCCATGGAAAACTCGGCCATGGACCGTCTCCTGCAGGATATCCGTCTTGAACCGCCGGCACCCCGCGAGAAGCGCCCCTTTGCCCAGGCCCTGTTCTGCATCGATACCCGTTCGGAACGCCTGCGACGCCACCTGGAAGGAGTAGGTGACTATCAGACGTTCGGTATCGCCGGGTTTTTCGGCGTGCCGGTAAGTTTCATGGAACTGGGCAAAGGCAGCGAGACACATCTGTGCCCGGTTCTGCTGACGCCGAAGAATCTGGTAATGGAAATGTCGGTCGACGGTGTACAGGATCCGATTGCGGTATCGGCGATCGAAAAGGCACTGCATGAACTGAAAGAATCCGTGCTGACGCCATTCGTGACGGTTGAGGCAATCGGCCTGTTGTTCGGACTGGATATGGTCGGCAAGACGCTGGCGCCCAGTACCTATAATCGCTGGCGCTCGCGTCTGCATAACCACAAGCCCCATACGCACCTGCTGATCGACAAGCTCAGTCGCGAGCAGGCGGATTCCATTGTGCGCGCCGTACAGCGGGCGGTCATTGCCAAGGCTGTTGAGCACGAGCTGGATGTCTTGCCGGAGCACATCAACGATGACCTGATTCGTGAACTGCGCGAAGCTGCGTTGGGTCATGCCGAAGATACGCCCCTGTTCCGGCAGCAGCTGCAATTGGCAGAAGATAAGGCCGATTCATTTGTCATTCGCTTGCGCTCGGCCTATCGCATCAACACCCCCGATTCGCGTGTTCAGATGGAGCGCCTGGGGCGTATCGGCTTTTCGCTTGATGAACAGGTTGTGTTTGTATCCCAGGCATTACACGCCATCGGGATGACGAAGGCGTTTTCCCGTTTCGTCCTCGTCGTTGGGCATGGCAGCCAGTCGGAAAACAATCCATACGAGTCGGCGCTCGACTGCGGTGCCTGTGGCGGCAATCTGGGGCTGGTCAATGCGCGCATTTTTGCCAATATGGCGAACAAGGCGGCGGTGCGGCAGCGGTTGCAGCAACAGGGTATACATATCCCGGATGACGCCTGGTTTATACCGGCATTGCACAACACCACCACCGATGAAGTATCCCTGTATGGTCTCGATCAATTGCCGTCCTCGCATCCGGTCTATCTGGATCGGCTGCACAACGGTCTGATCGCGGCGAGCCGCCTGTGTGCGCAGGAACGTTTGCCAACCCTGGATTCCGGGTCCGAAAACATCACTCCGGCGGAGGCCGGTAAGCGCGTAATGCGCAATGCCATGGACTGGTCGCAGGTGCGGCCGGAGTGGGGATTGTCCCGGAACGCCTATTTCATTATCGGGCGCCGCTCACTGACTGACCAGTTCTCGCTGGACGGGCGTGCCTTCCTGCATTCCTACGATTACCGGGTTGACAGGAAGCTGCGCTTGCTGGAAAACATCATGACCGGGCCGCTGGTAGTGGGGCAGTGGATCAACATGGAGCACTATTTTTCCACTGTTGACAACGAACGCTACGGCAGCGGCAGCAAGGTTTACCATAACGTTGCCGGCCGGTTCGGCGTGATGACAGGTAATCTCAGCGATCTGCGTACCGGGCTTCCGGCACAGACTGTGCTGTCGGGAGGGCGCCCCTACCATGAGCCGATGCGGTTGATCACGGTGATAGAGGCGCCGTTTCAGCATGTTCTTTCGGCAATCGATCGGGTTGCCGTGATACGGCGTCTGCTGAACAACGGCTGGATCCGCATTCTGGTAGTTGATCCTGAAACCCGCAAAATTCACGTTCATTGCAAACAGCAGTGGCAGGAACATCATGTCCCATCCAGTGCCGGTCAGCTTACAGACCGGGAGGCGATCGCATTATGAAGAATCTAAACTTGAGTCCGCTTAAAAAGCTCGAAATTATTTTGGAAGGCGAGTATCAGGAATTCGTGACCGATCTGCTGGACCGTCTCAGTGTCAAGGGCTATACCATCATTAACAATGTTTCCGGCAAGGGGCAGCATGGTTTTCACGACGGACACCTCATGTTCAATGAGGACGATGTCCTGATTATGATCATCGCGGCGGTGCCGGAACATCTGGTCAAACCGATCCTGCAGGGGTTTGCGCCATTCTACAGCGAGCATTCCGGCGTCGTGTTCATTTCGGACATCCAGGTAACCCGTCTGGTGAAGTTCAGCGACTGAGTAAAGCCACGGCCGATTTGAGGTCAGGGGCCGAATTACGCTGTCCGATCCTGCTGCCGCCTGCCCCGGGGCGACAGACCATGGTATACTTGCGCAGCAAGTGATTCTGTGCGCGGAAAGTACCCTGAAATGCCACCAGCCACCAGCCACCATCGCGTGGTAGAGCGTCTCCGGGATGTCTGCCGAAACTGACATCCACTGGATGCGCCATGCCCTGGCGCTGGCGGATCGCGGTGAGGCGCAGGATGAAGTGCCGGTGGGTTGCGTCATCGTCCGCGACAACATCCTTATCGGCGAAGGCTGGAATCGGCCGATCTCCAGCAACGACCCCACGGCGCATGCCGAGATCGTCGCCCTGCGTGATGCCGCACGGCGTGCGGGCAACTACCGGCTGAGCGGTGCGACCCTGTACGTGACGCTGGAACCCTGCCTGATGTGCGCCGGCGCCATGGTGCACGCCCGCGTCGAACGGCTGGTCTTCGGCGCCAGTGATCCCCGGCGGGGCGCGGTCAACAGCACCACCCACGCGTTTGAAACCCAGGGTTTGAACCACCGTGTTGAAGTCTTCGGCGGTGTGCTCGACAATGAGTGTGCCGGGCGCCTGCAGGCATTCTTCCGGGCACGCCGTTCCTGAGTCGCAGGGAATAGCCGGCGGTGCTTTGCCGTCCACTGATGGGATGCAATACATCTTGATTTACCCAGGACCCGGTATAACCGGCACCACCAACAGGTTTGTTATGCGATTACTTTTTACACTGGTTTGTCTGGCAACCTTCAGTTTTCCCGCGGCCGCTTCGGAGTATCCACCAGCCGATGTCGCCATGGAACTGCAGAAAGTTTCCGATCATGTCTACTTCGTGCAGGGTGTTGCCGGTGTGGCGACCGACAACGAAGGTTTTGTCTCCAATGCCGGCGCGGTGGTGACCGATGCCGGTGTAGTTATGTTCGACTCCCTGGGCACGCCCTCGCTGGCCGACAAGCTGCTGCAGAAAATCCGCCGTGTCACCGACAAGCCGATTGTGCGGGTTATTGTCAGCCACTACCACGCCGACCACATTTACGGTTTACAGGTCTTCGAGGAACAGGGCGCCGATATCTGGGCGCCGGCCGGTGCCGAAAAATACCTGGCATCACCCAACGCCGCCGAACGCCTGGATGAAAGACGCCTGTCACTGGATCCCTGGGTGAACGACAATACCCGGCTGGTGGAGCCGGACCACTATGTTGAAACGCAGGAAAGCTTCAGTCTGGGTGGTGTGGATTTCACTGTTTCGCCCATCGGGGCGGCGCACTCCGATGGTGACATGACCTTATATATCGAGCCGGACCGGGTATTGTTTTCCGGCGACGTTATTTTCGAGGGGCGCGTACCCTTTATGGGCGACGCCAATTCAAAACACTGGCTCGAAGTGCTGCAGCATATGCAGAACCGCCAGCTTGTGGCGCTGGTGCCGGGCCACGGCGCCGCGGCGCATGACCCCAACAAGGCGATCGCCGGTACGCTGGAATACCTGGCCTACCTGCGTGAAACCATGGGCGCCGCGGTCGCCGATTTTGTGCCGTTTGACGAAGCCTATGCCGCGGCGGACTGGTCGGCCTTCGAGCACCTGCCGGCGTTTGCCGAGGCTAACCGCCGCAACGCCTACCAGGTCTATCTGTCAATGGAAGCCGAGTCGCTGGCGCAGTGAGCGGGAATCCCGCCAGTGGGGCGCCTGGCAGCCGCTGGCATGCAGACAGTGTCGACGCGGTGCTGGAGACGCTGGGGGCGCAGAAGCAGGGGCTTTCCCCGGCGGACGCGCGTGAGCGCCTGTCCCGCAACGGGCCCAACCAGCTCCCCGAGCCCCGGCCGCGCAGTGCCCTGGTACGTTTCCTTTTCCAGTTTCACAATGTGCTGATCTATGTGCTGCTGGTGGCGGGCGGCGTCACCGCGGTGCTGGGTCACTGGGTTGATGCCAGCGTGATACTCGGTGTCGTGATCATCAATGCGCTGATCGGTTTTATCCAGGAAGGCAAGGCGGAAAACGCCCTGAAGGCCATTCGGCAGATGCTGTCGCCCAGGGCCATGGTGCTGCGCGACGGCCGGCAGATCACGGTGCCGGCCGAGGAACTGGTGCCCGGTGACATCGTGCTGTTGCAGTCGGGTGACCGCGTGCCGGCGGACCTCAGGCTGCTGCGCGTCAAGGGGCTGCAGATCCAGGAGGCAGCACTGACCGGCGAGTCGGTAGCGGTCGAAAAACAGGTCGAGCCGGTGGCAGCGGATACCGCCCTGGGCGACCGCCTGTGCATGGCCTATTCCGGCACCCTGGTTACCCACGGCCAGGGCGGCGGGGTGGTCGTCGCCACCGGTGCCCGGACCGAACTGGGCCTGATCAGCACCCTGGTGGCCGGTGTCGAGACGGTGACTACGCCGTTGCTGCGACAACTGGCGCAGTTCGGGCACTGGTTGACGCTGGGGATCCTGCTGCTCGCGCTGGTCAATTTTGTTTTCGGCATACTGGTCAGGGATTATGCCATCACCGATATGTTCCTGGCGTCGGTCAGCCTGGCCGTGGCGGCGATTCCGGAAGGCCTGCCCGCCATCATGACCATAACGCTGGCAATCGGTGTGCAGCGCATGGCTCAGCGCAATGCCATTATCCGGCGCCTGCCCGCGGTCGAGACACTGGGTGCCGTCACGGTCATCTGTTCGGATAAAACCGGGACGCTCACGCGCAATGAAATGACCGTGCGCGCCCTGGCGACCGCCGATTCACGCTTTGAACTCAGCGGAACGGGCTACGATCCCCATGGCACTGTCACGGTGGAGGGGGGAGGCGAGCCGGCGGTGGCACAGTGCGAGGCGCTGGTGGACATACTGCGCGCGGCGGCGCTGTGCAACGATGCCTCGCTGGAGCTTGTCGATAGCGAATGGCTGGTGCACGGCGATCCCATGGAGGGCGCGCTGCTGGTAGCCGGGTTGAAGGCCGGCCTGGATACCGAGTCGCTGACGAAACAGTATCCGCGCACCGACATGATACCCTTCGAGTCCGAACACCGCTTCATGGCCACGCTGCACCACAGCCACGCGGGCGAAGCCTTCGTGTTGCTCAAAGGGGCGCCGGAGAGCGTGCTTGCGATCTGTGCGCAGCAGAGAACCCTGGCCGGTGACCGGCCGCTGGACCCGGTTTACTGGGAGGCGCAGATCGAAACCCTGGCGACGAGCGGTCAGCGCCTGCTGGCGATCGCCGTCAAGCCGGTCCCGCATGACCAGCTCGAACTCGGTTTCAATGACGTGGAGGACGGCATGGTTCTGCTGGGCCTGTGCGGTCTGATCGACCCGCCACGCGAGGAAGCGGTGGCGGCGGTGCAGCAGTGTGCGCGGGCCGGCATCCGGGTAAAAATGATTACCGGGGATCATGCAGCGACCGCCCGTGCCATTGCCGCGCAGCTCGGACTGGAAAACAGCCGGGATGTGCTGACCAGCCGGAACCTGGCGATGCTGAGCCAGCAGGAATTGCGGCAGCGGGTGAAAGACGTCGACGTTTACGCCCGGGTGTCGCCTGAGGACAAGCTGTTACTGGTCCGCCTGCTGCAGGAAGAAGGGTTTATCGTTGCCATGACCGGCGACGGCGTCAACGACGCCCCGGCCCTGAAGCGCGCTGACGTCGGCACTGCCATGGGTTGTAACGGTACCGAGGCCGCCAAGGAAGCTGCCGAGATGGTGCTGGCGGATGACAATTTCGCTTCCATCAGCCACGCCGTGGAGGAAGGGCGGACAGTCTACGACAATATCAGGAAGGCGATCCTGTTCATCCTGCCGACCAACGGCGGCGAGGCGCTGGTTATTCTTGCGGCGGTGCTGCTGGGTTTCAGCCAGATGCCCCTGACGCCCGTGCAGATCCTGTGGGTCAACATGATTACCGCGGTGACGCTCGCCCTGGCGCTGGCGTTCGAGCCACCCGAAGCGGACGTCATGCGCCGGCCGCCGCGTGACGCACACGAGCCCATTTTCAACCCGCACCTGCTCTGGCGGGTGGCCTTCGTGTCACTGATCCTGATGGCGGGCACCTTCGGTTTGTATATGCGGGAAGTCGAAACCGGTATGCCGATTGAACATGCGCGGACAGTCGCGGTGAACACCCTGGTCATGTTCGAGATATTCTACCTGTTCAATTCCCGCTATATCACGGCGCCGGTACTGAACCGGCAGGGTCTGACCGGAAACCGTTTCGTGCTGGTGGCCATTGCCCTGCTGCTGGTATTCCAGCTGGGATTTACCTATCTTTCTCCCTTGCAAACGCTGTTCGGCACAACAGGGATCGATGCCCTTGTATGGCTGCGTATCGTGCTGGTCGCCGCCTCGGTGCTGCTGTTGGTGGAGGTGGAAAAGTGGATCGTACGACGCTACGGCGCTAACTGACGAAGCGGGCCGGTCTACAATACGGAAAAATCATAATTCGCAATCAGGCGGATATCCCGCAGGTCGCTGCCCGCCTTGCCTTCCTGGTCGACAAAAGCGCCGCGCAAGCGTAACCACAACCCCTTGAAGCGACCTGTCACGGGCCTGTAGTCCAGGGTAACGTCGAGTTCGGACTGGTCCGCACTGGCTTTGCTGCCGCGATCCGGTGTGGTGCCCCGGGCATAGTTGATAAAGCCGCTGAACGGGTTGGCGCCGAAGTGGCTGAAGTCGGTAGACAGACCCACCAGCCAGGCGTCTTCCCCGGCACGGTCGAAATCCTGGATCATCAGCGACAGGAAGCCCGGCCTGCCGCCCCAGTTGCTGCGGATGCCGCTGTTGTTGGCCGTTTCCGTATAGGCCAGGTTCACCACCAGCCCGGCATAACTGGCCGCCAGTTTGGCGCCCCGGGAGCGCGCATCGAAATCGCCATCCAGTTCATCACCCACCGAATGCTGGCGGGTGTATTGTGCGGAAAGCTGGAAGCCGACCCCCTTCAGCATGCGGGTGCGCGAGTTGAACTCGGTATAGAATATGTTCATGTAATCCTGGCTGTAGTGGTTGATTGCCCCGATATTGATGCCGTCGGCAAACGTGTAGCGGGCACCGGCCGTCGAGAGCGCGCGATCCGGGCCTTCGATCCCGGCCGCTTCGGTCATGCTGACAAAGCGGGTGGCATCACGTTTTTTCATCCGCCAGGTGTGCGCCAGTGCGTAGGCCAGGTGCTCTCCCGCGGCTTCGAACAGCGAGACGGACTCGAAAGTGTTGGGCACCATACGGCTGTCATCCCTGTTCAGGTAAGGTAGCTCGAAGGTCTGCCGGTAGACGCGCAGTGAAGACTGCCCGTAGGGCCGCGTCTCAAGGTACGCCTGACCCAGCACACTGAACCCTTGTTGCACGGGTTTGAGCAGCAGGGTGCCATCCTTGTCGGCGGGGCCATAGAGCCTTTGTGAAGTGTACAGGCTGGCGCCCAGCCGCAGGCGGCTTTTCCACCAGGGTGTGGCATAGGCAAGTTCGCCGCCCTGTGCCCAGGCCTGGCTGTTCGGCTGGCCATCACGGACGCGCTGGAAATAGTAATTGCGCAGCTGCACGTCAAGCATACTCTCGCGGAAGACTTCCCCCAGGCGGGAAAATACCCGCATCGGCACAGGGAGTCTGAAGGCGTGCTCGGTGGATTCAAGTGACTGGTCAACGCTGCCCGGTGCGGTCTGCCCGCTCTGGATATACTCCGGTGTGGCCCAGGCCGGTCGCGCCGCCGCCAGCAGCAGGACGGCCCCGGTTACCGCCTTCAGTAGCTCAGAAGTGCGCCAGGAAGAACGGGATGAGCAGGGCATTGACCAGGTCGATGAAGAATGCGCAGACCAGCGGCACGATGATGAAGGCCTGGTGTGAAGCCCCGTAGCGCTGGGCCACCGCTGACATGTTCGCCATGGCGGTGGGGGTCGAGCCCAGCGAAATGCCACCAAAGCCGGCGCAGACCACCGCCGCATCGTAATTACGCCCCATGAGGGGGAAGACCACGAACAGGGTCAGGCTGATGGCGATCAGAAACTGGGCGCCAAGGATGGTGAAAATCGGCCCGGCCAGATCCACCAGTGTCCACAGCTGCATGCTCATCAGCGACATCGCCAGGAACGTGCCCAGCGAGACATCGGCGATCAGCGCCATGGCCGGTTTGCGGGTCGGCCACTCGGTGCCGGAAATGCGCGGAAAGTTTTTCGGTATCAGGTTGGTGATCAGGATGCCGGCAAACAGGCAGGTGACGAACAGCGGCAGCTTGAGGCCGAGGTCTTCCAGTCCCTCGTTGATCAGCATGCCGATAATGGCGCTGATATGGATGGCGAGGATGGCATCCAGCAGGTCGAGGTGGTCGATGCCATGCTTGCCTTTGTCTTCCGTCGGCACGCCGACATCCAGTGCCTCCGCCTGGGCCGGCTGCAGCTTGTAGCGGCTGATGAGTAACTTGGCGATGGGGCCGCCCATCAGGCTGGCGAGAATCAGACCGAAGGTGGCGCTGGCGATACCGATTTCCATGGCGTTGCCGATGCCGTAGTCCTCGGCGATTCTCGGGGACCAGGCAATGGCTGTGCCGTGCCCACCGATCAGCGAAACGGTGCCGCCAAGCAGGCCGACCGGCGTGGGCTGGTCGAACAGGGCGGCCACCGAAATGCCGGTCAGGTTCTGCACGAACATGTAGGCGATGGTGATCGTCAGCAGGATGATCAGCGGTTTACCGCCCGACAGCAGGTCCTTGAGGCTGGCGTTGATGCCGATGGTGGTAAAGAAATAAACCAGCAGGATATCCCGGGCGGCCAGCTCGAAGCGGATTTCAACCCCGCTGAAAAAATACAGCAGTGCAATCAGTACGGAAAATATCAGGCCGCCCGTCACCGGCTCCGGTATGCTGAATTCCCTGAGAAAGCGGACTGCGTCGTTGACGCGTTTGCCGGCGAACAGGACGATAATGCCGAGTGTCACCGAGAAAAGGGGGCTGAGCTGCAACACACCGTCTTCGTATTCCATACGCGCTCCGGTCAGCTTGTTCTGATCGGCCCACCTTAACCGGTGACCGGGCCGGGCTCAACCCGTATTGCGCATACCGCTGGCAATGGCGTTGATAGAGCGCAGCAGCGGTTCCAGCCAGCGATCCTGCTCCTGTTCCGCGAGTGCCTCATTGCGGGTGCGGCCGAGGAGTTTGATCTGAATATGGTTGAGCGGGTCCAGGTAGGGGTCGCGGCGGGTCAGCGACAGGGCCAGCGTCGGGGTTTCCTCCAGCAGGCAGCCGATATTGGCGACCTTCTTGACCATGGTGAGGGTGCGATCGTGTTCCTCGCGAATGCGGGCATACACGGCCGCGGCCATGGCCTGGTCCTCGACCAGGGTGGTGTACTCCCGGGCGATGTCCATTTCCGCCTTGGCCAGTGACATCTGCGTGTTGCTGAGCAGGGCGCGGAAGAACGGCCAGTCGCGGTACATGCGCTGCAATGTCTCCAGGTTGCCGTCTTCTTCATTGGCGTAACGCTCCAGCGCCGAGCCTATGCCATACCAGGCGGGAAGGGTGTGGCGCGACTGGGCCCAGCCGAACACCCAGGGTATGGCGCGTATCGAACTCTTGGAGCGGTCCTGTTTCTTGCGGTGACTGGGGCGTGAACCGATATTCAACAGGCCGATTTCGGTGACCGGTGTGGCCTCGTAGAAATAGTCCAGCAAGCCATCAGTGTGGTCGATGAGGCCGCGATACGCCTGTTCACCGGTTTGTGACAGCGCGGCCATGATCGCGGCGTAATGCTGGTGACTGTCGCCGCGCTCGTCCTGTACCACGTTGCGGCTGGCCTTGAGCAGGCCGGTGATGCCCATCGACAATTCGTAAACGGCAGTTTCTTCATTGCTGTATTTGTAGGACAGGACTTCGCCCTGTTCGGTGAACTTGATCTGACCGTGCACGGTGCCGGCCGGTTGCGACAGGATGGCATCGTGGGTCGGGCCGCCGCCCCGGCCCAGCGTGCCGCCGCGGCCATGGAACAGGCGGCATTCCACCGCGTGATTCTCGGCAATGCGTATGATTTTCTGCTGTGCCTCGTACAGGCTCCAGCCGGAGGCCAGGATACCGCCGTCCTTGCAGGAATCAGAGTAGCCGAGCATGATTTCCTGCAGGTTGCCGGATGCCTTCAGCAGCGAACGGTAGACCGGTTCGTCCAGCAGGCGTGTCATCACCTGCTCGATGTGTTCCAGATCCTCGATGGTTTCGAACAGCGGACTGATACGGATGTGGCAATACCAGCCTTCTGCCGTGCGCCCCGCCAGACCGCACAGGGCCGCCAGCCACATCAGTTCCAGCACGTGACTGGCGTTGTGCGTCATCGAGATCACGTAGGTGCCGAAGGCATTGGCGCTGACTTCGTCGCGCATGCCGGCCATGACATCCAGCACCTGCAGTGTCTCCGCCGTGGCCTCGCTCAGATCGCCACGGTCGACAGTGACCGGTTGTTCGGCGAGCAGGCGGCATAGCAGGGCGATTCGCTGGCTTTCGTCGAGCGCGGCGTAATCCGCGGTAATGCCTGCCCGGGCGCAGAGTTCCTGCACGGCATCTGTATGACGCGTGGATTCCTGGCGGATATCCAGGTGCAGCAGAAAGAAGCCGAACGTCTCGACCAGGCGGATCAGATCGAGCAGTTCGCCGCGCGCAATATTGGCGTCGCCATGCGAGGTCAGCGAGGCGGCGATCAGTTTCAGGTCGTCGAGGAATTCCTGCTCGTTACGGTAGCAGCAGGGATAATCGGCGGCGCTGGTGCTTTCCGGGTGGTCGATACGTGCCGTCGTGAGCTTGAGGTTGTGGCGCAGCCGGTTGCGCATGATGTACAGCTTGCGCCGGTAGGGTTCGTGGCCGAAACGGTCCGGGCGGTCACCCATGACCTGCGGGCACTGCCGGACCTGGTCCTCGAGGTTGGTCATAAATGCCTGGCTGGGTTGCACCAGGCGGCTGGAGTAGGTCAGCTTGCTGCGCAGTTCCTCGACCCGTCGCAGGTATTCGCAGAGAATTTCGCGCATGTGCATGCGCAGGGCGAATTCCGTTGTCGACGGTTTGACGAACGGATTACCGTCACGGTCACCGCCTATCCATGAGCCGAACTGCAGCAGGCTCGGCAGCTTGACGTCGGTTTCGCCGTAAACGCGGGTGATGGATTTTTCCAGGTAGCGGTACACGCGGGGTACCGCCTGGAATACGCACTCACGAAAATAAAACAGCCCGTTGCGGATTTCATCTTCGACACTGGGCTTGTGCACCCGTACCTCGTCGGTTTTCCACAGGATCTGGATCTGGTTGCGCAGGTCGTTGATGATTTCATCGCGCTCGATGCGGCCCAGGCGCGCCCCGTCGAGTCGTTCAGCGGTCACGAAGATGCCGCGCAGGGTATGCATTACGGCACGCCGTTTTGATTCGGTCGGGTGCGCCGTAAACACGGGCAGGTACAGGGTCCGGTCCAGCAGCGTCCTGAGCTGGGCGGCATCAATGCCGAGGTAGTGGAATTCCCGCATGGTGTGATCGAACGAGCCTCGCCATAGCGGGCCGTTATCACGAACCTGGCGACGCCGTTCCTTGTGCTGAAAGGCCTCCTCGGCAATATTGACCAGGCTGAAATAGAGATTGAAGGCGCGCACCACGTGGCTGAGGGTTTCCGGATCCAGCTCGTCGATGGTTCTTGCCAGGCGCGCCCGCAGGGCATCGTCATCTTCCTGGCGCAGCCGGATATAGCCCTTGCGCAGGGTTTCGACCGCGGCCAGCACGTTGTGCCCGGCCTGCGAGGCCAGCACCTCGCCCAGCAGGTTGCCGAACAGGCGGACGCGGGAGCGCAGTTCCTTGTCGCGGGGCGGCGGAGTCACACTGGGGCTAACTGGCATATCCATTACTTTCTCTGGTTTTTTTGAAAACGGCCCCGGTTGACTGACCAGGGCGGCTGGCTGGGAAACGGCGCGCCATTATACCGTGTTAGAACGATCCCGGGCGAGTGGCCGGCCTGCCCCGATAAAACTATTTATTACAAACAGTTAATTATGATTATGGTGTGGCCCCGGCGCTGGTCGCCGCTGTCTGCGCAGGTTTACTGTGACAGTCGGGATGATCCAGCGGATGCCGAACGACTTTTTCATAGAGTTCCAGGTAGTCGCCGGCGCTGCGCAACCAGGAAAAATCGGCTGTCATGCCGTGACGTTGCAGGGTGGTCCAGACATCGGGCTGGGCATAGCAACCCAGGGCGCGGTCAATAGCCGACAGCAGCGCATCGGCCTGTATCTCGTCGAACACAAAGCCGTTGGCAGTGCCCGCCGCCAGGTTGGCATCACTGGCATCCACAACCGTGTCGGCCAGGCCACCGGTATTGCGGACAATCGGCGGGGTGCCGTAACGCAGGCTGTAAATCTGGTTCAGGCCGCAGGGCTCGAAGCGTGACGGCATGAGAAATATATCGGCACCGGCTTCGAGTAAATGGGCCAGCTGCTCGTCGTAGTCGATGCGCACGGCGATCTGCTCCGGGTACTTGCGTGCGGCCCGGATCAGTGCCTTTTCCAGTGCCGGCTGGCCGGTACCGAGTACCACCAGCTGCAGCCGACGCCTGATCAGTAGCGGGATCAGTTTTATCACCAGGTCGAGACCTTTCTGTTCGACCAGCCGTCCGACGTGCCCCAGCAGGGGAAAACCGGCGCGCTCCGGCAGACCGAAAGCTTTTTGCAGGGCCAGCTTGTTGTCGCGCTTGTGCGTCAGGGTACGGGCCGTGTAGGTGTGGGGCAGCAGCTTGTCCTTGCCGGGATTCCAGGTGCGGTAATCCACCCCGTTGAGGATGCCGCTGAGGCGCTCCCGGCGGTGCTGCAGCAGGCCCTCCAGGCCGCAACCGAAAGCCGGCGTGCAGATCTCCCTGGCATAGGTCGGGCTGACCGTGTTGATCCAGTCGGCATACACCAGCCCGCCCTTGATGAACGATAACTGCTCATGAAATTCCAGCCGGTTCAGCGACCACCAGTCGGCGGGCAGCTTGAGGGATTTGAAGGTGGCCTCGTCGAACAGCCCCTGGTAAGCCAGGTTGTGGATGGTGAACAGGGTGGCGGGGCGCTGCGGCTTGCAGGCCAGCAGAGCCGGTACCAGGCCGGTCTGCCAGTCGTTACAGTGCACCAGGTCCGGACGCCAGTTAAGGCCGGCACGGTTCATGGCAATGGCGACGATGGCGCGCGCAAACAGGGCGAAACGCGCCGCGTTGTCAGGCCATTCCTTGCCGGCGTCGTCCTGGTAGGGGCCGCCCGGCCGGTCGAAGTGCTCCGGTGAATCGACCAGGTAGAGGCGCACGCGGCTGTGCGGCAACCAGCCCTGCAGCAGGCGCACCGGCGTACGCGCACCCGGCAGAACAATGTTGTTGACCAGCCTCAACCGGTCGGCGCGAGTGATAACGGCGGGATAGGCAGGCAGTATCAGGCGTATTTCCTGCTTTGCATTTTTTAATGCGCGTGGCAGACTGCCGGACACATCGGCCAGGCCACCGGTTTTGACGAGGGGGTGGGCTTCACTGCTGGCAAACAGAATATTCATAGCTGGTACGATGACTCGAATCGGGGTAGGTTGCGGTAACACACGGCGAGCGTCAAGCGTAGCCTCACAGAGACAGGTTTAACCATGGAAGACTGTACCTTTGTAATATTCGGCGCCACCGGCAATCTGTCCAAGGTGAAGCTGATCCCCGCGTTGTACCGTCTCGATGCTGCCGATCGCCTCCCGGAGGGTTTCAAGGTGGTTGGTTTCGGCCGGCGTGACTGGGACGATCTGGCCTGGCGCGACCAGGTGCGTAGCTGGCTGGCGGACAAGCCCACCGAAGAGGCGGTGCTGGCGCGTTTCTGCGAACGGCTGTTCTTTTACCGCGGCGACCTGGCCGACGAGGGTGCCTACCCGGGGTTACACGACCACCTGCTGGGTGACGCCGGCTTTTCACCCAATCTCATTTTCTACATGGCCATCCGTCCCGCCGACTTCGGGCTGGTCAGCCGCCAGCTGGGTGCGGTGGGACTGAACCGGGAAGACGGCGGCTGGCGGCGACTGGTGATCGAAAAGCCCTTCGGTTATGACCTGGAAAGCGCCGAGGGCTTGAATCGGCGCCTCAACCGGGACTTCGGGGAATCCCAGATCTTCCGTATCGATCACTACCTGGGCAAAGGTACTATCCAGAACGTGCTGGTATTCCGCTTTGCCAACCTGATGCTCGAGCCGCTGTGGAACCGCAACTACATCGACCACGTGCAGATTACGCATTCCGAATCACTGGGCACCGAGGGTCGCGCGGGTTATTACGACGGCTCGGGAGCGCTGCGCGACATGATCCAGAGCCACCTGCTGCAGTTGTTGACCCTGGTCGCCATGGAGCCACCGGCCAGTCTCGATGCGGAATCGTTGCGTGACGAAAAGGTGAAAGTGCTGCGCTCCATCCGCCCCATTACCCAGAGCGCCGTGAACGCGCACGCCTACCGCGCCCAGTACGCGGCCGGCCAGGTCAATGGCGAGAAGGTGCCGGCTTACCTCGATGAGCCCGAAGTGCCGGAAAACAGTGTGACCGAAACCTATGCGGCCCTGAAGTTGTTTATCGACAACTGGCGCTGGCGTAACGTGCCCTTTTACCTGCGCACCGGCAAGCGCATGCAGCAGAGCAATTCCATGGTGTCGATCCGTTTCAAGCATCCGCCGCAGCAACTGTTTCGCGAAACCCAGATCGAGCAACTGAAGCCCAACTGGATCCTGATGAACCTGCAGCCGCACGACTGTATCCGCATGGAAATGCAGGTGAAGCAGCAGGGGCTGGAGCTGCGCGCCGAGACCACGCGCCTGGATGCCAGTTATTGCGGCATCAGCCAGGCGCAGCTGGATGCCTACGAAGCCTTGCTGCTGGATGTGGTGGACGGCGACCATTCGCTGTTTTTGCGCTACGACGAAGTCAGCTGGGCCTGGAAAGTGGTCGACCCGATCCTCAAGGTGTGGGCGGTCGAGCGTGACTACATCCCAACCTATACGGCGGGCAGCTGGGGACCGAAGGAAGCCGACCGGCTGTTCGTCCGCCAGGACCAGCGCTGGCGCAACACACTTGACGAGGAACCATGACCGACGCAACCCGCGCCCGAGCCTGGAAAAAGCTGAACGACCATTACGAGCAGGTCCGGGACCTGCACATGCGCGACCTGTTTGCGGCGGATCCACAACGCTTTGAGCGCTTTTCGCTGCGCTGCGGCGACCTGTTGCTGGACTATTCCAAGAACCGCATTACCGAAGAGACCCTGGCTTTGCTGCTGGACCTCGCCGAAGCCAGTGATGTCAGGGCCGCGGCGCAACGCATGTTCGACGGTGAAAAAATCAATTTCACCGAACAGCGCGCCGTACTGCACACCGCCCTGCGCAACCGCCGCAATACGCCGGTATACGTCGATGGTGAAGATGTCATGCCGCAGGTCAATGCCGTGCTCGATCGCATGCGTCGATTCACCGAACGGGTGCGATCGGGGGAGTGGCGGGGTTATACGGGCAAACCGATCACCGATATCGTCAATATCGGTATTGGTGGATCGGACCTCGGCCCCGTCATGGCGACGGCGGCACTGCAGCCTTTCGCCGGGCCGCTGACACCCCATTTCGTGTCCAATGTCGATGGCAGCCAGATCTGGGATACCCTGGCCGGCCTGGATCCGGAAACCACCCTGTTCCTGGTCGCTTCCAAGACCTTCACCACCCAGGAAACCCTGACCAACGCCCGCCAGGCGCGGCGCTGGCTGCTGGCCGCGGCCGGCGACGACAGCGCCGTGGCGAAGCATTTCGTGGCCCTGTCCACCAACCGCGAGGAAGTGCAGGCTTTCGGCATAGATACCGCCAACATGTTTGAATTCTGGGACTGGGTCGGTGGCCGCTACTCGCTGTGGTCGGCCATCGGCCTGTCGATTGCGCTGACCGTCGGCATGGACAATTTCGAGGACCTGCTGGCTGGTGCGCACGCCATGGACCGGCATTTTCTCGATGCCGAACCCGCCCGAAACCTGCCCGTGGTGATGGCGTTGCTGGGCATCTGGTATCACAATTTTTTCGGTGCCGAGACCCACGCCGTGCTGCCCTACGACCAGCACCTGCACCGCCTGCCGGCCTACCTGCAGCAGGCGGACATGGAGAGTAACGGCAAGCGGGTGACCCGGGCAGGGACGGTGGTCACCTGCAGCACCGGGCCGGTGATCTGGGGCGAGCCCGGAACCAACGGGCAGCACGCCTTCTACCAGCTGATCCACCAGGGAACCCGCCTGATCCCCTGCGACTTCCTGGCGGCAGTTAATGCCTACCATCCTTTTCATGATCAGCAGCGCATCCTGTTTACCAATTACGTGGCGCAAACCGAAGCGTTGATGCGCGGCAAGACGACGGACGAGGCGCGCGCCGAACTGGCCGCCGAGGGCCTGTCGGGCGAGCGGCTCGAAACGCTGCTGCCGCACAAGATCTTTCCGGGTAACCGGCCGAGTAACTCCCTGCTGTACCCGCAACTGACACCGTTCATGCTGGGTATGTTGCTGGCGCTCTACGAACACAAAATCTTCGTTCAGGGGGTCATCTGGGACATTAATTCCTACGACCAGTGGGGTGTGGAACTCGGCAAGCAGCTGGCAAAAGTTATTCAAAAAGAAATGGATGCGGGAGTCAGCGGGGAGCATGACGCGTCCACCGACGGACTACTGGCATTTTACCGGGAAATGGTCCAAGATTAATCAAACCAGCCACGGGACAGTGGCCGACAGGGAATTAAAACCCGGCGAATGGAACGCCACGGAAAATAACAATTGGGGGCACGATCATGCGTGGTTCATCTTATCCCACACCCGACCTGCGCGCCCGCGCCGCGCGCGAAAACTATGAGTTGGGTCTGGCCTTTTACCGCAAAAAACAATGGAAAAGCGCGGCCCGGCATTTTGCCGAGGCCGACCGTCAGTGCGGGCACGACGATGTCTATATGCACCTGTACATGTCCTATCACGGCCTGTGCCTGGTCTGCAGTGGTGATATCAGCGGCCTGAACCTGTGCCGACGGGCCGCCTCGATGGAAACCATACAGGCGGCCGTGTTTCTTAATCTCGCCATGGCGGAGCTGAAACTCCGGCACCGCAAGCGCGCCTGCAGCGCGCTGAGACTCGGTTTGACTATCGACCGGTCGCACCCGGGACTGCGCAAGCTGCGCCACAGGATCGGTATCCGGCGCAAACCCTGTGTGCCCTTCCTCGGGCGCGACAACCCGCTGAACCGCTGGCTCGGACGCTACACCTGGCAGCGCCTGCAGACAGCCCGCTAGCCCGAATAAGGTATAATAGGTCCTGAAGCCGGCCGGGCAGCCGCTGTGACTTCGGTCGCGGAGGAAAGTCCGGGCTCCACAGGGCAGGGTGCCAGGTAACGCCTGGGGGGCGCGAGCCCACGGAAAGTGCCACAGAAAATATACCGCCCAAGCGCTTCGGCGCCGGTAAGGGTGAAATGGTGCGGTAAGAGCGCACCGCGCCGCCGGTAACGGCGGTGGCAGGGTAAACCCCACCCGGAGCAAGACCAAATAGGGGAACATTGGCGTGGCCCGCGTTGTTCCCGGGTAGGTCGCTCGAGGCGTCCGGTGACGGGCGTCCCAGATGAATGGCTGTCCACGACAGAACCCGGCTTACAGGCCGGCTTCAACTAATTACCTGAATTTTATAATGGTTTTAACCACCGGATGCTTTTTAGCGGCTGAAGCCCTGCAAAATTCCTTGTACAATACCCATCTTGTTGAAGTCACTTGAATTGTTAATGGCCGGTAAAGTATTTATCAAAACCCACGGGTGCCAGATGAACGAGTACGACTCCGCCAAAATGGTGGATGTGCTCGCCGAGGCACAGGGTATGCAGTTGGCGGACTCTGCCGAAGAGGCGGACGTGTTGCTGCTCAATACCTGCTCGATCCGTGAAAAGGCCCAGGAAAAAGTTTTTTCACAGCTTGGCCAGTGGCGCGAACTGAAGGAACACAACCCGGCGGTCATTATCGGCGTCGGCGGTTGTGTCGCCAGCCAGGAAGGCGAGGCCCTGCGCGAGCGCGCACCGTTTGTGGATCTTGTCTTCGGACCGCAGACACTGCACCGTTTGCCAGCCATGATCAACGAAGCGCGCAGCCGGCACCACTCGGTGATCGACGTGTCCTTTCCCGAAATCGAAAAATTCGACAGCCTGCCCGAGCCGCGTGCCGAGGGTCCGACCGCTTTTCTGTCGATCATGGAAGGCTGCAGCAAGTACTGCACCTTCTGCGTGGTGCCGTACACCCGGGGCGAGGAAGTCAGCCGCCCCTTCGACGACGTGATCGCCGAGGCGGTCAGCCTGGCGGCGCAGGGGGTGCGCGAAATCAACCTGCTGGGGCAGAACGTCAACGCCTATCGCGGCGTTATGGTCGACGGCGCCATCGCCGACCTGGCACTGTTGATTACCTACATTGCCGCTATCGATGGTATCGGCCGCATCCGCTATACCACCTCGCATCCGCTGGAAATGAGCGACAGCCTGATTGATGTCTATGGTGAAGTACCGCAGCTGGTCAGTCACCTGCACCTGCCGGTACAAAGTGGTTCGGACCGCGTACTGGCGGCGATGAAACGTAACCACACGGCGCTGGAATACAAGTCGCGTATCCGCCGCCTGCGTGAAGTGCGCCCCGACATCAGCCTGTCATCGGATTTCATTGTCGGTTTCCCCGGCGAAACCGAACAGGATTTCGAAGACACCATGCAGCTGATCGAGAGCATCGGTTTCGACCAGTCGTTCAGCTTCATCTACAGCCGCCGTCCCGGTACGCTGGCTGCCCAGTATCCTGACGATGTGCCCCTGGCGGCCAAGAAACAGCGCCTGGCACGGCTGCAGGCGCGTATCAATGCCATGGCCGCGGCCATCAGCGCCGCTATGGTCGGCAGCGAACAGCGTATTCTGGTGGAAGGACCTTCCCGCAAGGATCCGGCCGACATGGCCGGCCGCACTGAAAACAACCGCGTGGTCAATTTCCAGGGCGGTGAAGATTTGATCGGGCGTTTTGTCCGCGTGCGTATCACCCGCGCCATGCCCAATTCACTGCGCGGCGACTTGGTCGCTGTAGACGACGAGCAGGCGGCCGCTACAGCGGTTAACTGGGGTTGATCCCCGCTTCGAAATATACCCTTGGACCCTGAACCCGCCTCTGTCACACTGACCCTGGAACCCGCCGATAATCAACGGCTGGCGTCACTGTGCGGTCAATTTGACGAACACCTGCGGCAGCTGGAGCAGCGCCTGCACGTCGAGATCAGCAACCGCGGCAACCGGTTCCAGATCGACGGTGAGAACAGTGCGCCACAACTGGCGGGCGAGGTGCTGCAACATCTCTATGATGCCACCCGCGATGCACCGATGACGCCGGAACGCGTACACCTGTATCTCCAGCAGGCCGGGCTGGAAGTGTTGAATGAAAAAAATGCCGGCGCTGACCGTGACCTGGTCATCCATAGCCGGCGCACCCAGGTGAAGGCGCGCGGCGCCCACCAGCTGGAATACATCCGCAATATTCTGGAGCAGGATATCAATTTCGGTGTCGGCCCTGCCGGCACCGGCAAGACCTACCTCGCCGTTGCCTGTGCAGTGCAGGCGCTGGAGCGTGAGCAGGTGCGCCGCCTGGTACTGGTACGACCGGCGGTGGAAGCGGGCGAACGCCTGGGTTTTCTGCCCGGTGACCTGACCCAGAAAGTTGATCCCTACCTGCGCCCCCTGTACGACGCCCTGTACGAGATGCTCGGCTTTGAACGCGTGGCGAAACTGATTGAACGTAACGTCATCGAGATCGCGCCACTGGCGTTCATGCGCGGCCGCACCCTGAACGATGCCTTTGTCATCCTCGACGAGGCGCAGAATACCACCGTGGAACAGATGAAAATGTTCCTCACCCGCATCGGCTTCGGTTCCACCGCGGTAGTGACCGGCGACATTACCCAGATCGATCTGCCCAAGGGGGTGAGGTCGGGGCTGAAACACGCGATCGAGGTGCTCAAGGGTATCGACGTAATCGGGTTTACCTGGTTCGATGCCCGCGACGTGGTGCGTCACCCGCTGGTAAAGAAAATCCTGCATGCTTACGATCGTTACGAGAAGCAGGCCGATGACAACTGACAGCCGGCAACGCCTCGCGCTCGAAGTACAGTGTGCCTGCGAAAGCGATGGCATGCCTGACGAGGCGTCTTTTCACCACTGGGCACTGGCCGCACTGGATGATGACGATACACCGGTGGAACTGGTCATCCGTATCGTCGACGAGGCGGAAAGCCAGGCCCTTAACAGTCGCTACCGGGGCAAGGACAGGCCCACCAACGTGCTGTCCTTCCCTTTCGAGACGCCCCCGGGCATCGAGCTGAATCACCTGGGTGACCTGGTGATCTGTGCCGCCGTGGTTGCGCGGGAGGCGGCGGAGCAGCACAAGCTGCCCGATCACCACTGGGCGCACATGGTCGTGCATGGCGTACTGCATTTGCGCGGTTACGATCACCAGGATGATGTGCAGGCGAGTGTCATGGAGACACTGGAGAAAAAGATACTCAAGGGGCTCGGGATACCGGATCCCTACACAATTTCGGACATGGCCGTCTAACAGGTAAAGCATGAAAGAAGACCAAGCGGATAACGGATCGGGTCAACGATCCTGGATCGATAAACTGAGTCACGCCCTGCTGGGCGAGCCCAGGGACAGGGAACAACTGGTACACGTGTTGCGGGAGGCACAGGCGCGCGGGCTGTTCGACGTCGACGCGCAGGGCATGATCGAGGGTGTGCTGCAGGTCGCGGACATGCAGGCGCGCGACATCATGATTCCCCGTTCGCAAATGGTGGTGGTCAGTCGCGATGCCAGTCCCGAGCAGTTGATCCAGACGGCAATCGAGTCCGGGCATTCGCGCTTTCCCGTGATCGGCGAGAGTCGCGACGAAGTGGTCGGTGTGTTGCTGGCCAAGGACCTGTTGCGCTACTCCCCGAAGGGCGAATCGAGACCTTTCTCCATACGCGAGATCCTGCGGCCGGCCGTGTTCGTGCCGGAAAGCAAGCGCCTCAACGTGCTGCTCAAGGAGTTCCGTGCCAGCCGCAATCATCTCGCCATTGTTGTGGACGAATACGGCGGTGTGGCGGGCATGATCACCATCGAGGACGTGCTGGAGCAGATCGTCGGTGAAATCGAAGACGAACACGATATCGATGAAGATACCTTCATCCGCAAGTACAGTGACGTCAACTACACGGTAAAGGCGATTACCTCGATCGAGGACTTCAACGATTACTTCGCTACCGCGTTCAGCGACGAGGAATTCGATACGATCGGCGGCCTGGTGACCGACAAGCTGGGGCGCCTGCCCAAGCGGGGTGAAACCATCATTCTGGACAACATGAGCTTTCAGGTGATCAATGCCGATAATCGGCGCATCCACCTGATGAAGGTGACCCTGCTGACCAACCCCAACGCCACCCAGTCTTCGGTCGACGCCTGACCCCATGTTCCTGATGATCCCCACGGTCTGGCAGGGACTGGTTGCCCTGCTGTGCGGGGCGGTCATGCCACTGGGCTTTGCTCCTTACGGCTGGTATCCGCTGCCGATCCTGGCGCTGGCACTGCTGGCGATTCTGCTGTACGCAGCCACGCCACGCCGCGCCCTGCTGCTGGGATGGCTGTTCGGCCTGGGCCAGTTCGTCGTCGGTGTTTCCTGGGTACACATCAGCATTCACCAGTACGGCAACGCCGGCCTGTTGTTGTCCATTGCGGCCATGCTGCTGCTGGTGATGTACCTGGCGTTGTTTCCGGCCGTCATGGGCTGGCTGCTGGGCAGGCTGCGGCGTGACGCCCGCGGCCTGTTTTTCTGCCTGGCATTTCCGTCGGCCTGGGCGCTGTCCGAGTGGTTGCGTGCGTGGTTGTTCACCGGCTTTCCCTGGCTGAACCTGGGCTACAGTCAGCTGGAAAGCCCGCTGGTCGGGTTTGCGCCGGTCGTCGGCGTCTATGGCCTGGGTTTCATTACCGCACTGTGCGCCGGGCTGGTGGCCCTGCTGGTGACCGTCAGCGGCCGCTGGAGGCTGGTTCCCGCCCTGCTGCTGCCGCTGACCGGGCTGGGCGGTTGGGGGTTGAACCAGCACGCGTGGACACAGGCCGCGGGTGAACCGCTGACGGCGACCCTGGTCCAGGGCAATATCCCGCAGGAACTCAAGTGGCGTCCCGAAGAACAACGGGAAACCCTGGACCGTTACGTCGAACTGACCCGTGAACACGTCGACAGTGACCTGGTGGTGTGGCCGGAAACCGCGATACCCGCTTTCTATGACCAGATGGAGACGGATTTTCTCGTCCCCCTGCGCGAACGGATGCAGGCACAGGGCGTCAGCCTGGTGACCGGTATCCCGGTGCTGGACCGTGAACACTGGCATTATTACAACAGCATTATCAGCCTCGACCAGCCGGGCGCCTTCTATTACAAGGTGCACCTGGTCCCGTTCGGCGAGTACCTGCCCCTGCGAGACTGGCTGGCCGGTGTCCTGAGTTTTCTACCGGTGCCGCAGGCCGATTTCTCGGCCGGCCGCGTCGATCAGCCGTTGCTGAAAGCCGCCGGTTACCCCGTCGGCACCTCGATCTGCTACGAAATCGCCTTCGGTGAACAGCTGATCCACGCCCTGCCGGAGGCCGCCTTGCTGATCAACGTCAGTAACGATGCCTGGTTCGGCGATTCGCTGGCGCCCCACCAGCACCAGGAGATGGCGCGCATGCGGGCGCGCGAGACGGAGCGCTATGTGCTGCGCGCCACCAACACCGGCATCAGCGCCATTATCGACAACCACGGCGATATTGTGGCGCGCAGCGGGCAATTCGAAACCGCCACGGTCACCGCCCGGGTGGAGCCCAGAAAAGGCGCAACCCCGTACGTGCGCTGGGGAAACCGGCCGGTGGTGATTCTGTCGCTGCTCATCCTGTTGTCGGTGCCATGGCTGGCGGCGGCACGCGCCGGGTCACGTTCGCCGGTGGCCTGATTCCCGCGGCTTATATTGGCTGCCCGCTGCGCGGTACGGTATTCTTGCCGTTTTACACGTGGTGACAGGCGAAAGGAATGGACGAAAGCTATCAACCCCAGACGATCGAGGCGCGTATTCAGCGGCAGTGGCTCGACGAGGGCACTTTCCGCGCGCGGGAAGATGCCCCGGGCGAGAAGTACTACTGCCTGTCCATGTTTCCCTATCCCAGCGGCCGCCTGCACATGGGACACGTGCGCAATTACACCATTGGTGACGTGATTTCCCGCTACCAGCGCATGCAGGGGAAAAATGTCCTGCAACCCATGGGCTGGGACGCCTTCGGCCTGCCGGCCGAGAATGCCGCCATCCAGAACCGCGTACCGCCGGCACAGTGGACCTACGAGAACATCGACTACATGCGCGGCCAGTTGCAGCGGCTCGGCTTCGGTTATGACTGGGCACGTGAACTGGCGACCTGCGATCCGTCGTATTACCGCTGGGAACAGTGGTTTTTTACCAGGCTGTTTGAAAAAGGCCTGGTGTACAAGAAAACCGCGGTGGTCAACTGGGATCCTGTCGACCAGACGGTGCTGGCCAATGAGCAGGTCATCGATGGCAAGGGCTGGCGTTCAGGCGCCCCGGTCGAGCGTCGCGAAATTCCGCAATGGTTCCTGAAAATCACCGACTATGCCCAGCAATTGCTGGACGACCTCGACCAGCTGGATGGCTGGCCCGAGCAGGTACGCACCATGCAGCGCAACTGGATCGGTCGATCCGAAGGCGTCGAGCTGCAGTTCGAGGTGGAAGGCGAGGCTGAGCCGCTGACGGTATTCACCACCCGGCCGGATACCCTCATGGGCGTCACCTACGTCGGTGTGGCACCGCAGCACCCGCTGGCTACCAAGGCGGCGGCGGGCAATCCCGCGCTCAAGGCCTTTATCGAGGCATGTTCGCACACCAAGGTCGCCGAGGCCGACATGGCCACCCTGGAAAAAGCCGGTGTCGACACCGGCCTGAAGGCTGTTCACCCGGTGACCGGCGAATCTGTTCCGGTCTGGACGGCAAACTTCGTACTCATGGAATACGGCGCCGGCGCGGTGATGGCCGTTCCCGCCCATGACCAGCGGGACTATGAATTCGCCCGGCAGTACGGCCTGCCGATCCGCCAGGTCATTCACCCGGCCGATAACGGCCAGGGCGCCGACCTGGATGAACAGGCCTTCGTGGACAAAGGCGTGCTGCGTAATTCCGGGCAATTCGACGGTCTGACGTCGACGCAGGCATTTGATGCCATTGCCGACTATCTGGAATCGCAGGGCCGGGGGCGCAAAACCATCAATTTCCGTCTGCGCGACTGGGGCGTGTCGCGGCAGCGCTACTGGGGTTGCCCGATCCCCATGATCAACTGCCCGTCCTGCGGCTCGGTGCCGGTGCCCGAAGACCAGTTGCCGGTCGAACTGCCGCGTGATGTGGTGCTGGAAGGCGCCGGTTCACCGCTGAAGCAGGATCGTGATTTTATCGAAACGGCGTGCCCGCGCTGTGGCGGTGCCGCCGAGCGGGAAACCGATACCTTCGATACCTTCTTTGAATCTTCCTGGTATTACGCCCGCTATACCTGCAACGATTACGACCGGGGCATGCTCGATGACCGTGCCCGGCACTGGTTGCCGGTCGACCAGTACATCGGCGGCATCGAACACGCGGTGCTGCACCTGCTGTATGCACGCTTCTTTCACAAGTTGATGCGCGATCTCGGCCTGGTTGACGGCGACGAACCGTTCAGGCGTCTTTTGACCCAGGGCATGGTCAACAAGGACGGTTCCAAGATGTCCAAGTCCAAGGGTAATACCGTGGACCCGCAGGCGCTCATGGATCAGTACGGCGCGGACACGGTGCGGCTGTTCATGATGTTCGCGGCACCACCGGAACAATCGCTCGAATGGTCCGACTCGGGCGTGGAGGGTGCCTCGCGTTTCCTCAACCGCCTGTGGAAGGCGGTCCATGGCCACGTCAGCGCGGGTGCGGCACCGCGCCTCGATCCTGCCGCACTCGACGACGCCCAGAAGGATTTTCGCCGCAAGCTGCACGCAACCATCGCCAAGGTCAGCGATGACGTCGGGCGGCGCTATACCTTTAATACCGCCATCGCGGCCAACATGGAACTGTTGAACGAAATCGCCCGCTTCGGTGACGGGTCGGGTAACGGCCGCGCCCTGGTGCAGGAAGCACTGGACGCCGTGGTACTGATGCTGTCGCCGATCGTGCCGCACATCTGCCACGAACTCTGGCAGGCACTGGGACACAGTACGGCCCTGGTCGATTGCGCCTGGCCGATCGTCGACGACTCGGCCCTGGTCAAGGACAGCGTCGAGCTGGTGGTCCAGGTGAAGGGCAAGGTGCGCGGCAAAGTCTCGGTCGCCGCGGACGCGGACGACGACAGTATCCGGCAGGCGGCGCTGAATGAACCCAACGTGCAGAAACATATTGAGGGTCTGGCGCTGCGCAAGGTGATTATCGTGCCGGGGCGACTGGTCAACCTGGTGGTAAGCTGATGATGAAACATCTGACCGCATTCACGCTGCTGCTGTCCGTGCTGCTTGTTCTGAGCGCCTGTGGCTTCAAGCTGCGTGGCAACGTGGAGCTGCCTCCGGTACTGCAGGATACCTACATCCAGTCACAGGACCCCTTTACCGGCATGGCACGTGCCCTGCGTACCCAGCTCGAACAGTCGGGTGCCAATGTCCTGCAGAAGCGGGACCAGGCCAGTGCCATTCTGGCGATTACACATGAACGTTCCGAAAACCGCGTCCTGTCGGTCGGCAGCAGCGGCAAGGCGACCGAGTACGAATTGTTCGACGAGGTGAGCTTTACGCTCAGTGACGGCGAAGGCAGGAAACTGCTTGCGTCGCAGACCCTGCGGATGACGCGCGACCTGGTGTTCGACCAGAACGAATTGCTCGGCAAGCTTTCCGAGGCCGAGGGTATCCACCGGCAGATGCGTACCAGCCTGGCGCGCCAGATTATCATGCGTATCGATGCGGGTATGCGGCAGCGATGACCCAGCTGCGTGTTGACCAGCTGGGCGGGCACCTGAAGCAGTCGCTGGCACCGGTCTATTTCATTCACGGTGACGAGACCCTGCTGGTCAATGAGTGTGCCGATGCCGTACGCGCGGCGGCACGCGCGCAGGAATACACCGATCGCCAGGTGTTCACCGCGGAGGCCGGCTTCGACTGGCAGAGCCTGCTGGCCGCCGGTGACAGCCTGTCGCTGTTTGCCGAGCGGCGCATCCTCGAACTGCGCCTGCCGACGGGCAAGCCCGGCAAGGAAGGCACCCGTATCCTGCGCGACTATGCCGGGCGACCGCCCGAAGACACCCTGTTGTTGATCGTATCCGCCAAACTCGAAGCGGCGGCACGGCGCAGCAAGTGGGTACAGGCGCTCGACCAGGCCGGTGTGTCGATTCCTGTCTGGCCGGTGGATATCGCACAACTGCCGGGCTGGATCGACCGCCGCATGCGCGCCCGGGGCCTGCAGGCCAGTCGCGAAGCGTTGCAACTCATTGCGGAGCGCGTCGAGGGCAACCTGCTGGCGGCCGCCCAGGAAATCGAAAAGCTTTACCTGCTGCACGGCGCCGGTACGCTGGATGTCGATACCGTCGCCGAGCTGGTGGCCGACAGCGCCCGCTACGATATTTTCGGCCTGGTCGACGCGGCCCTGGCCGGTGATGCGGTGCATGCGCAGCGCATCCTGTCCGGCCTGCGGGCCGAAGGTGTGGAACCGGTGCTGGTGCTGTGGGCCCTGGCCCGGGAAATACGGACGCTCACGACCATGGCGCGCCAACTCCAGGGGGGTGAGGGGCTGGCGCGGGTGCTGGCGGCGCACCGTGTCTGGGAAAAGCGCAAACCACTGCTCACCGCGGCCCTGAAACGTATCCGCGGGCGGCAATGGTGGCAGCTGCTGCAACGCTGTGCCTGCCTCGACCGGGTGATCAAGGGGCGTGCCGCGGGCAGCGCCTGGGATGAGCTGTTACAATTGGTGCTGGGTCTTGCAGGGCTGAATGCGCTGAAAGAAAGTGCTTGAATATTAAGGTATTAATAGTATGACCGGACCAGCTGAATCGATGCAGTTCGATATTTCCGAGTACATGCAGGAACTCGGTCAGCGGGCGCGGGCGGCGGCCCGCGAAATGGCGCGTGCCGAAACCGGCGCCAAAAATGCGGCCCTGCACGCGATCGCCGACGCTCTTCTGGCCGACCAGGCAACGCTTAAGGCCGAGAACCAGAAGGACCTCGAAGCCGGCCGCCAGCGTGGCCTGGACGCGGCCCTGCTCGACCGCCTGGAGTTGAACGACGCGCGTATCGAGGGCATGGCCGAAGGCCTGCGCCAGATCGCCGCACTGCCCGATCCCGTGGGTGCTGTAGACGACCTCAACTACCAGCCTTCCGGCATCCAGGTGGGACGCATGCGCGTACCGCTGGGCGTCATCGGCATCATTTACGAATCGCGTCCCAATGTTACCGCGGACGCGGCGGCGCTGTGCCTGAAATCCGGAAACGCCTGTATCCTGCGCGGCGGATCCGAAGCGCTGCACGCCAACCAGGCGATTGCGCGCTGCATCGAACAGGGGCTGGAACAGGCCGGGCTGCCGGCGGCTGCCGTGCAGGTGGTCGCCACCACCGACCGGGCCGCGGTCGGCGAACTCCTCAGGCTTGACAGGTTCGTCGACGTTATCGTGCCGCGCGGTGGCAAGGGCTTGATCGAGCGGGTCACCGCCGAATCGCGCATCCCGGTGATCAAGCATTTACACGGCGTGTGTCATACCTACATCGATGACCAGGCCGATATCGACAAGGCCGTCAAGGTGGCTTTCAACGCCAAGACACAACGCTACGGGACCTGCAATACCATGGAAACGCTGCTGGTCGCCGAAGGGATTGCTGCACGGGTGTTACCCGTGCTGGGCAAGATGTACCGGGAAAAAGGCGTTGAACTGCGTGGCTGTGAACGTACCTGCGCGATCCTCGGCGACATAAGGGCGGCCGAGGCCTCCGATTGGGACGAAGAGTACCTTGCACCGATTCTGGCGGTGCGGATTGTGGACGACATGGACGCCGCCCTGGATCACATCGACAAACACGGTTCGCAGCATACCGACGTGATCGTCACCGAAAACGTAACCCGGGCGCGCCGTTTCCTGCGCGAAGTCGATTCCAGTTCGGTCATGGTCAATGCGTCTTCACGCTTTGCCGACGGTTTCGAATACGGATTGGGAGCGGAGATCGGCATCAGCACCGATAAGCTGCACGCGCGCGGACCGGTCGGTCTGGAAGGCCTGACCACACTGAAGTTCATCGTGCTGGGCGATGGCCATATCAGGACCTGATGCGCTGTATTCTCGGCGGAACCTTTGACCCTGTCCACTTCGGGCACCTGCGGCCGGCCCTGGATGTACAGCAGGCGCTGGCTATCGACTGCCTTCATTTGTTGCCCTGCCGCATTCCGCCGCACCGGCAGATGCCGCAGCTTGCGGACCGGCAACGCCTCGAACTGTTGCAACTGGCGATCGCAGGTGAACCCGGTCTGGCGATCGATGACCGTGAACTGCACCGCGAGGGGCCTTCGTACATGGTTGATACGCTGCTGTCATTACGCGCGGAAATCGGCGATCAGCCGCTCTGCCTCGCGCTGGGGATGGATGCGCTTGACGGCCTGGACAGTTGGCACCGCTGGGAGGAAATCTTCGGGCTCTGTCACCTGGTGGTGATGCAGCGCCCCGGTAACCGCTGGCCACAGGCGGGCGTACTCGCGCAACGGGTGAACCAGGCGCGGGTCGAGGGGCGTGAGGATCTGTCGACCCGTCCGGCGGGCGGTGTCCTCGGGGTGCCCGTAACGCAGATGGCGGTATCTTCAACGCAGATCCGTACCCTGTTGGGCAGCGGACGCAGCGCCCGCTACCTCATGCCGGATGCGGTATTAGAACGTATTATGCAAGAGAACTGGTATGCAAACTGATGAACTGAAAACACTGGCGCTGCAGGCGCTGGAAGATCTCAAGGGACTGGACATCGCCGAATACGATGTACGCGACAAGACCTCGGTAACCGACTTTATGCTTATCGCCAGCGGTACCTCGGACCGCCACGTCAAGTCACTGGCCGATGCCGTGGTCATGGCGTGTAAAAAGGCCGGCGTTCCGCCGATGGGAGTCGAGGGTGAGCGGGAAGGCGAGTGGGTGCTGGTCGACCTGGGGGATGTCGTTGTGCACGTGATGCAACCGCGCATTCGCGAGTTTTACGCACTGGAAAAACTCTGGACAGTGACCGAGGAAAAGCGCGAACAGAGTGAGCACGGTTGAGTCGGGCCGGCGATGCAGATCAACCTCATTGCGGTCGGTACCCGCATGCCTGCCTGGGTCGATGACGGTTACCGGGAGTATGCCCGGCGCCTGCCGCGTGAATGCAGGCTGCAGCTGACCGAGGTCCCGCTTGGTCAGCGCAGTAAATCGCAACCCGTGGAGCGTGCCATTACTGAAGAAGGAAAACGCATGCTGGCAGCCGCCGCCGGTGATCGGCATATTGTTGCGCTGGATATCAAGGGGCATGGCTGGTCAACGGAAGATCTTGCCGATCAGCTGCGTGACTGGATGCAGGGCGGACGCGACGTCAGCCTGCTGGTGGGCGGACCCGACGGTCTGGCCACCGACTGCCTGGCGCGTGCGCAGCAGTGCTGGTCGCTGTCACCCCTGACGTTGCCACACCCCCTGGTCCGGGTGTTGCTGGCCGAGCAACTGTACCGGGCCTGGACGTTGCTGAGCGGACACCCGTACCACCGATCCGGATGACGAAAGCGCACCTGATACTCGCCTCCGCCTCGCCGCGACGGCGCGAATTACTGACCCAGATCGGTATCGGGTTTCATCAGCAGGTCGCGGATATCGATGAATCGCAGCATCCCGGTGAATCGCCGGCAGATTACGTGGCACGCCTGGCGCTGGAAAAGGCCCGCGCGGTACACGCGGTGGCCGAGGCTGAAGTGCCGGTGCTGGGGGCCGATACGTCGGTGGTCGTCGATGGCCGGGTACTCGGCAAACCGGCCGACTATCCGCATGCCCGCGATATGCTCAGGCAGCTGTCCGGACGGGCCCACGAGGTGTTCAGCGCCGTGGCGCTGGTCGACGGTGGCGAAGCCGTGGCTGTGAACCGGAGCAAAGTCTGGTTCCGTGACATCGGCGATAGTGAAATCGAGGCCTACTGGCGCAGCGGCGAGCCGCGCGACAAGGCCGGCGCTTATGCCATCCAGGGGTTGGCGGCGACATTTATTCAACGGCTGGATGGCAGTTATTCAGCGGTCATGGGCTTGCCGCTGTATGAAACCGCCCGGCTGTTACAGGATTTTGGAATTCAGATAATGGGTCAACAGGCATGACAGTCGAACTGCTGGTCAACGTAACGCCGCAGGAAACCCGCGTGGCGGTGGTCGAGAACGGCGTTTTACAGGAAGTTTTCATCGAGCGCGCGCGCCGGCGCGGCCTGGTCGGAAATATCTACCAGGGTAT
>CBEUNK010000008.1:0-47994 GCA_965544455.1 uncultured Thiogranum sp. | reverse complement strand
CGCTGACCGGATCAGGCTCGACATTTTTACCGGAGCCGATCAGCTTGCCGATTTTTTCCTGCTCGCCGTCGTGGCACTCCTTGCAGTTGGTACCTTTCTTGACGCTCTTCGCGGCACTGTGGCTGCTTTCCGTCAGCACCCATTCCCAGCCGGCCTGGCCGGGCGAGAACAGCTCGATTTTCTTGCCACTGACGGAACCCCAGTCGACGGCACCGGCCGACCACGAGGTGCCCAGCAGCAGCCCGCTGACGAGCGCCAGCAACGGGGTTTTGATGGCATTCCTATATATCTGTTTCATGCTTCTACCCTCTCTATGCGGTTAGAGCTGCAAGTCGAAATCCGGCGCACTTTCCTGCTCTTTCTCCTGCTGCATTTCCTTCCAGACATCCTTGTGCGCGATGCCCTTGTGGCAATCGATACAGGTCTCGTTGTTTTCGATGCCCTGCTGGTGGCGCGTTTGCGCCCGCTGGCTCTGCGATTCCGAGTTCATGGATTTCATGCTGTGGCAGTTGCGGCACTCCCGCGAGTCGGTGGCCTTCATCACTTTCCACACGTGCTGCGCCAGCTCCCGGCGGTGGGCCTCGAATTTTTCCTTGGTGTCCACCGTGCCCCTGAGGTGGTGGTAGAGCTCGTTGGTCGCCTGGATCTTGCGCATCACCTTGTAGATCCAGGGGCGCGGAACATGACAATCCGGGCAGGTCGCGCGTACGCCGGTACGGTTGGAGTAGTGGATGGTTTTCTTCAGTTCCTGGTAAACCGTGGATTCCATCTCATGGCAGGAAATGCAGAACTGTTCGGTGTTGGTCAGCTCCAGCGACCAGTTGAACCCGCCCCAGCCCAGCACGCCGACCACGATGCCGACCAGCAAGAGAAAGCCCGCCGCATACCGGGCGGATGGCCTTGCCAACGCTTGCCAAACCCTGCGGACCATAAGACTCTCCCTCTTGTGTTGTTGTTTTGCAACAGCTCAACTGCGCACTGATTTTGTGCGCCTAGACCTGTGGCCGGGATAGATTATAAACAGAAGGCACCGATAAAGATATTGACCTAAATCAGGAAAATTACTATTTTTCAGTTTATTAACGGTATATCTACAATTGTTAGGAATTCGTTAACCTGCCATCGTTAGGCTAGACATTTAACTATATGTCGCTTTTATGCAGCCCGGTTGTTTTCTCGTTACCACGATTGCTCAGGAAAATGTTAAGCCGCGCCCGGCTGTAGCGTTCCGGTTCGGGCGGGCAAAAAAAAAGCGGCCATCGAGGCCGCTTTTTTCTACGTGCGTTGTACGTCAGTTAACGCGCGGATCCAGTTCACCGGAAGCATAACGCTTGAACATGGTTTCAAGACTGACCGGCTTGATCTTGGAGGCATGCCCGGCACAACCAAAGGCCTCGTAGCGCGCCTTGCAGATATCCTTCATGGCCTCGGTGGATGCCTTGAGGAACTTGCGCGGGTCGAAGTTGGACTTGTTTTCCGCCAGGTGCTTGCGGATGGCACCGGTACTGGCCATGCGCAGGTCGGTATCGATGTTGACCTTGCGTACGCCGTGCTTGATGCCTTCCTGGATTTCCTCGACCGGCACGCCGTAGGTTTCGCCCATGTCGCCGCCGTAGCTGTTGATGATTTCCAGCCAGTCCTGCGGCACCGACGAGGAACCGTGCATGACCAGATGCGTGTTCGGCAGGCGCGCGTGAATTTCCTTGATGCGGCTGATGGCGAGGATGTCGCCGGTCGGCGGACGGGTGAACTTGTAGGCACCGTGGCTGGTACCGATGGCGATAGCCAGTGCGTCCACACCGGTTTCCTTGACGAAGCTGGCGGCTTCTTCGGGATCGGTCAGCAACTGGTCCATGGACAGCTTGCCCTCGGCGCCATGGCCGTCTTCCTCGCCCATTTCACCGGTTTCCAGCGAACCCAGGCACCCCAGCTCGCCTTCCACGGACACGCCACCGGCGTGCGCCATTTCGACAACCGTGCGGGTTACATCGACGTTGTATTCAAACGTGGCCGGCGTTTTCATGTCCGACATCAGCGAACCGTCCATCATCACCGAGGAAAAACCGGACTGGATGGAACGCAGGCAGACCGCTGGTTCCGAACCGTGGTCCTGGTGCATGACAATGGGAATATGCGGATACATTTCGGTCGCCGCAGTGATCAGGTGGCGCAGGAAGGGTTCGCCCGCGTAGGAGCGCGCACCCGCGGATCCCTGCATGATCACCGGGCTGTCGGTTTCATCGGCCGCCTGCATGATGGCGTGTACCTGCTCCATGTTGTTGACATTGAAAGCCGGCATGCCGAAGTCGTTCTCGGCGGCGTAATCGAGTAGTTGACGCATGGATATCAGGGCCATGATGGTCTCCTCGGAGTTTTGAGTAAGTGAATGTTATCGATGTTCTATATGACTAGCCGGCCGATCATTCCATGGTATGGATTTCATCGCCGACACGAATAATTTTCATGGCGTTGGTGCCGCCATGTACCCCGGTCAGGTCACCCTTGGTGATAATGACCAGGTCACCGTCACGTACCGCTCCGCGCCGCCGCAGTTCGTCGATCGCCTCGCGATTCAGCTGCGGATGATCGGTGGTCGTGACGTCGAAACTCACGGGGTAGACCCCGCGATAAAGGGTTACCTTTCTACGCGTCTCCACATGGCGCGTCAAGGCGTAGATGGGAATACCCGAACTGATGCGTGACATCCACAACGGCGTGGCGCCCGACTCCGTCAGCGCGGCAATAGCCTTAACACCCGTATGGTTTGCCGTGTACATGGCAGCCTTGGCGATTGCCTCGTCGATCTGACTGAAGTGCATGGCCGTGCGCCGTTCCTGCGCCGTGTCGATACGCTGGCGTTCGGCGCCGCGGCAGATACGGTCCATGGCCTCGATCACCTTGGCGACGTGCTTGCCGGTGGCGGTTTCCGCCGACAGCATGACAGCGTCGGTGCCATCGAGCACGGCGTTGGCCACGTCGAAGACTTCCGCGCGCGTGGGAATGGGATTCTCGATCATGGACTGCATCATCTGCGTGGCGGTAATGGCCACGCGGTCCATGGAGCGCGCGATCTGGATAATACGTTTCTGCACGGCCGGTAATTCTGCGTCGCCGATTTCAACACCCAGGTCACCGCGCGCGATCATCACCACGTCGGTCGCCTCGATGATTTCTTCCAGCGACTCCATCGCCTCGGCGCGTTCGATCTTGGCGACGACACCGCCGTGACCACCGGCGGCACGCAGCAACTCGCGCGCTTCGTTAATATCCTCGGCGTGTCGTGGGAAGGAGACGGCAATATAGTCAGCCTGCATTTCCGCGGCGACCTTGATGTCCGCCCGGTCCTTCTCGGTAATCGCCTGCGCCGACAGACCACCGCCCTGACGGTTGATGCCCTTATTGTTCGACAGGACACCGCCGACCACGACGCGGGTAATGATCTCGTGGCCGCTGACTTCCTCGACCCAGAGCACCACCGCGCCATCATCCAGCAGCAGGGTGTCGCCACGGCTGACATCGTCGACCAGTGCCTTGTAGGTGATCCCGACGCGCTCATGGGTACCGGCATCCGCCGCCAGCTCGGCATCCAGCACGAAATGCTCGCCTTCCTGCAGGTCGATCTTGCCATCCTTGAACTTGTCGATGCGGATCTTTGGTCCCTGCAGATCGGCGAACACACCGACCTGCCGGCCGTGCGCACGGGCGCGGTTGCGCACCTGCTCGGCGCGCCGCAGATGTTCTTCCGCGGTACCGTGAGAAAAGTTGACCCGGACCACGTCGACACCGGCCTGGATCATTTCGTCCAGTACCTTGGGGTCGTCGGTGGAAGGCCCAAGGGTGGCGACAATTTTTGTTCTACGCTGCATGAATAATGGCTGCCGGTATTACCTGGCGCGCTCCTCCAGCATGGCAACAGCGGGCAGGGTTTTACCCTCCAGGTATTCCAGGAAGGCGCCGCCGGCGGTGGAGATATAAGATACCTTGTCGTAGATATTGTACTTCTGGATCGCGGCAATGGTGTCGCCGCCACCGGCCAGGCTGAAACCGTCGGCGTTGGCGATGGCCATGGAAACCGTCTTCGTGCCCTCGCCGAACTGATCGAATTCAAACACGCCCACCGGGCCGTTCCAGACGATCGTGCCGGCCTTGCTGATGATGTCGGCCAGCTCCCGGGCTGAGTCGGGGCCGATGTCGAAGATCATGTCGTCATCTTCCACCTCATCGGCCTTTTTCAACAC
This sequence comes from uncultured Thiogranum sp., assembly GCA_965544455.1. Classification (GTDB taxonomy): domain Bacteria; phylum Pseudomonadota; class Gammaproteobacteria; order DSM-19610; family DSM-19610; genus Thiogranum. The sequence continues at coordinate 43,756 of CBEUNK010000008.1, read as the reverse complement.
GGCCGGTTCGTTCTCGTCAAACTTCTTGCCCACCACCACGTCGCTGGCAATCGGGATGTTCGCGCCACGCGTCTGCATCTTGTCGATCAGGGCCCTGGCCGTATCCACCAGGTCATTCTCGCACAGCGACTTGCCGACGTTATGGCCGGTCGCCTTGAGAAACGTATTGGCGATACCACCACCGACCACCAGCTGGTCCACTTTCTCGGACAGGGCCTCAAGCACCGTCAGCTTGGTGGATACCTTGGAGCCACCAACAATGGCGACCATGGGGCGCGCGGGATTGGCCAGCGCCTTGGCCAGGTTGTCCAGTTCATCGGCCAGCAGCAGGCCGGCGCAGGCGACCGGGGCAAACTTGCCGACACCGTGGGTGGAGGCCTGGGCGCGGTGCGCGGTTCCGAACGCATCCATCACGAACACGTCGCACAGCGCGGCGTATTTTTTCGCCAGTTCCTCGTTGTCTTTTTTCTCACCGGCGTTGAAGCGCACGTTTTCCAGCAACACCACTTCGCCCGCGGCGACATCGAAACCGCCGTTGAGATAATCCTTGATCAGGCGCACATCCTTGCCCAGCTTGGCGGACATATCGGCCGCGATGGGCGCCATGGAGTTTTCCTCGTCTGCCTTGCCCTCTTCGGGGCGCCCGCGGTGTGACATGACCATCACCTTGGCGCCGGCTTTCATGCAGTGTTCTATAGTGGGCATGGACGCCGTGATACGGGCGTCAGAGGTCACCTTGCCGTCCTTGACGGGGACGTTGAGGTCGGCGCGGATCAGTACGCGCTTGCCGGCAAGATCAAGATCAGTCAGCTTGGTGAAAGACATTGTAGACACTCCAGTTCGTATACAAAGATTTTTGCCAAGCGCAGGCTTGGCGAAAATCTCTGGAAAAGCCCGGACAACCCGCAGGAGCGGCCTCATCGGCCGCGATGAAATCTGGATTGATCGCGGCCGATGAGGCCGCTCCTGCGGTTGTTGCCCGGTCTGCCGTTCGGCCCTTAGTTGGCCGCAACGTGCTGCACGAAGCGCAGCATGTTGCAGGTATAACCGTACTCGTTGTCGTACCAGGAAACGAGCTTCACGAAGGTGCCGTCCAGGGCGATACCGGCCCCGGCATCGAAGATGGACGAAAAGCCACAACCACGGAAGTCGGTGGACACCACCTTCTCGTCGGTATAACCCAGGGTCTTGCTGATGTCGCCGCTTTCGGACGCCGCTTTCATGGCGGCACAGATGTCGTCGTAGGAAGCGTCTTTTTCCAGCTCGCAGGTCAGGTCGACAACCGATACATCGGAGGTCGGCACGCGGAAGGCCATGCCGGTCAGCTTGCCGTTCAGCTCGGGCAGCACCACACCCACGGCCTTGGCGGCACCGGTGGAAGACGGAATGATGTTTTCCAGGATACCGCGGCCACCGCGCCAGTCTTTCATGGACGGGCCGTCAACGGTCTTCTGGGTGGCGGTGGCAGCGTGCACCGTCGTCATCAGGCCGCGCTTGATGCCCCACTTGTCGTTCAGCACCTTGGCGACCGGCGCCAGGCAGTTGGTGGTGCAGGAAGCAGCGGAAACGATTGCCTGGCCGGCGTAGGTTTCGTGGTTTACACCATAGACGAACATCGGCGTGCCGTCCTTGGAAGGCGCGCTCTGCACAACCTTCCTGGCACCGGCGTCGATGTGCTTCTGGCAGCTTTCCTCGGTCAGGAAGAAGCCGGTGGATTCGATAATCAGCTCGGCACCGATCTCGTTCCACTTCAGGTTGGCCGGGTCACGCTCGGCGGTCAGGCGGATGGTCTTGCCGTTAACCACCAGGTTGTTACCGTCAACGGCGATATCGCCGTCGAAGTTACCGTGCACGGAATCGTACTTCAGCATGTAGGCCAGGTAATCAGCGTCCAGCAGGTCGTTGATACCGACCACTTCGATGTCGCTGAAGTCCTTGGCGATCGCGCGGAAGGCCATGCGGCCGATACGTCCAAAACCATTGATACCGACTTTAATTGCCATATTTCTCTCTCCGTAATTCTCTTGCTGTGAACTTAGAAAAAACTGTTTGCGCCGGAACGATTACACCACCGCGTCAACCGCGGCGACAACGTTCTCAATCGTAAAGCCGAAGTGCTTGAACAGGTCACCGGCCGGTGCGGATTCACCGAAACTGTTGATACCGATGACCTTGCCGTTGAGGCCGACATATTTCAGCCAGAAATCGGTAACGCCGGCTTCGACCGCGACACGCGCGGTCACCGAGGAAGGCAGCACCGATTCGCGGTAAGCCTCGTCCTGCGCGTCGAACACGTCGGTCGATGGCATGGAGACCACGCGCACATTCTTGCCGCTCTTCCCGGCCGCCTGCATGGCCAGGTCCACCTCGGAGCCGGTAGCGATAATGATGGCGTCCGGCGTACCGCTGGAATCCTTCAGGATATAGCCGCCACGCTCGATATTGGCCAGCTGTTCCGCGCTGCGCGCCTGGTGCGCCAGGTTCTGGCGCGAGAAGATCAGGCAACTGGGACCGGCGCTGCGTTCGATAGCGGTTTTCCAGCAAACCGCGGATTCAACGGCATCGCAGGGGCGCCAGACCGACATGTTGGGGATCATGCGCAGGGTTGCGGTCTGTTCGACCGGCTGGTGGGTCGGACCGTCTTCACCCAGGCCGATGGAGTCGTGTGTGTAAACGAAGATGCTCTGGATTTTCATCAGCGCTGCCATGCGCAGGGCATTGCGGGCATACTCGGAGAACATCAGGAAGGTCGCGCCGTAGGGAACGAAACCGCCGTGCAGCGCAATGCCGTTCATAATGGCGGACATGCCGAACTCGCGCACGCCATAGTAGATGTAGTTGCCGTCCGAAACGGTGTTGCTGATGCCCTTGGAGCCGGACCAGATGGTCAGGTTGGAGCCCGCCAGGTCAGCGGAACCACCGAGGAATTCCGGCAAGACGGGGCCGTAGCCGTTGAGGGTGTTCTGCGAGGCCTTGCGCGAGGCGATGGTTTCGGCCTTGTCATTCACCGCGGCGATGAATTTGTTGGCCTCTTCCGCCCAGTTGACGGGCAGTTCACCGTTCACCCGGCGTTCAAACTCGGCCGCCAGTTCGGGGTATGCCGCCTGGTAGGCCGCAAACTTTTCGTTCCAGTGATTCTCGGCCTCGGCACCCTTGTCCTTCGCGTTCCAGCCGCCGTAGATGTCGTCCGGCACCTCGAAGGGGGCGTGGTGCCAACCCAGGTTCTCGCGAGTGGCCTTGATTTCGTCGTCACCCAGCGGGGCGCCGTGGCAATCGTGGCTGCCGCACAGGTTGGGCGCGCCGTAACCGATCACCGTCCTGGTGCAGATCAGGCTCGGCTTGTCATTGACGGAGCGGGCTTCATGGATCGCCTTGTCGATCGCTGCCGGGTCGTGGCCGTCGACGTTGCGGATGACGTGCCAGCCGTAGGCTTCGAAGCGTGCCGGGGTATCGTCGGTGAACCAGCCCTCGACGTGGCCATCAATGGAAATGCCGTTGTCGTCCCAGAAGGCCACCAGCTTGCCCAGGCCCAGGGTACCGGCCAGCGAGCACGACTCGTGGGAAATGCCTTCCATCATGCAGCCGTCACCCATGAATACGTAGGTGTAGTGGTCGACAATGTGGTGCCCGTCGCGATTGAACTGGCCACCGAGCACTTTCTCGGCGATCGCCATGCCGACGGCATTGGTAATGCCCTGGCCCAGCGGACCGGTGGTGGTTTCGACGCCCGGTGCATAACCGTATTCCGGGTGGCCCGGCGTCTTGGAATGCAGCTGGCGGAAGTTCTTCAGGTCATCGATGGTCAGGTCGTAACCGGTCAGGTGCAGCAGCGAGTAGATCAGCATCGAGCCATGCCCGTTGGACAGCACGAAACGGTCGCGGTCAGCCCACTTGGGGTTACCCGGGTTATGTTTCAGGTGATCATTCCAGAGTACCTCGGCGATATCCGCCATACCCATGGGCGCACCGGGATGACCGGACTTGGCTTTCTGAACGGCATCCATGCTCAGCGCACGGATGGCATTGGCAAGGTCTTTACGAGAGGCCATTGCTGTCTCCTGTCAGTGTTTTAAATCTGTTTTTGGCCGCCTGACGACGGCAAAAGCGGGCCCATTCCGCAACCGGTATGCGACCACTTGAGAATTCAGTTGTGTTTGCACCGGACCGGGTCAAACCGTCTCCCAGCCACTGTCACACCGGCATCCCCCATCCCTGCGGGCGGCAAACTGCCGGTCCGGCCAAATTTGAGCGCGCCATTCTCCACCAGATGGCAGGCGGGAGCAACCGTTGTTTTCAATTGACGACAAGGATTTGACGGATGCCCCCCGTTCCGCACCGGCACGGCAGGGCCGCCGACCAGCGACCCTAAGTACTCCTTATATATGGATAGAAAAAAGCCTCAGGCCGCGCCGCTTTTCCACTTGATGGAGCAGCCCATGCTCGGCACCTGGTCGCGGGGCCCTTCGCCGGTACGGGCCACCTGCAGCATCGCCTCGAACAACTCGCGGCGGGCATCCGCCGGCGCCGCCTCCTTGCGGCTCGCGTCCAGCCGGCCGCGGTACTGCAGCTTGAGGTCGGCGTTGTAGCCGAAGAAATCGGGCGTACAGACGGCGCCATAGGCCCGGGCCACCTCCTGGCTCTCATCGAACAGGTAGGGGAAAGGGAACTGCGCCTGCGCCGACACGTTCTGCATGTTCTCGAAGTTGTCTTCCGGGTAATCAGCTGGATCGTTGGCCATGATGGCGACACTGTTAATGCCATGCGCCTGCAGTTCGCGGGTATCGCGCACCAGCCGGTCGCGGATAGCCTTGACATAGGGACAATGGTTGCAGATAAACATCACCAGCAGGCCTTTCTCACCCTTGCACCGGTCCAGCGTCCACACCTTGCCGTCCACACCGGGCAGTTCGAAATCAATGGCCGGGGCACCGAAATCACAGATGGGAGTTTCCAGGGAGACCATAGAAAAAACACCTCTTTCATGAGCTTAGGCAGCGCAGTCTACACCGCGCGGGAAAAAATAAAATGCCCCAAGTCCATAAGGGATTGATCCCGCTGCCCGCCCCCACCAATCCGGTAGCCGCGGCAATGCTCCCTCCCGGGACAGATTTTTGACTTTGGAGACAATAATCCCCTAGAATCCCCTGACAGCGCCGATTTGAGTTCAGATTGCGGGCGCTTAATAAATGCGGCTAAAGCGAGGCATTGAGAATTCCCAACCCGCTTGAACTTGGTTCCAGCGGGTTTTTTTGTTGTCAGGAGCAGAGAAATATGAGTAATGAACATCTGTTTACCTCGGAATCGGTCTCTGAAGGCCATCCGGACAAAATGGCCGACCAGGTGTCGGACGCCATCCTCGACGCCATTATCGCCGAGGACAGGCACGCCCGCGTGGCCTGCGAGACCCTGTTCAAGACCGGCATGGTGCTGATCGCCGGCGAAATCACCACCACCGCCAAGCCTGATTACGAAAAGATCATGCGCGAGACCATCAGGAACATCGGCTACAGCAGTTCCGAAATGGGCTTCGACTGGGAAACCTGCGCCGTTATGACCGCGCTGGGCGTCCAGTCACCCGATATCAACCAGGGCGTGGACCGCGCCAAGCCGGAGGAGCAGGGGGCCGGCGACCAGGGCCTGATGTTCGGCTACGCCACCAACGAGACGGACGTGCTGATGCCGGCACCGATTACCTATGCGCATCGCCTCGTACACCGCCAGTCGGAAGTGCGCCGCAACGGCACGCTCGCCTGGTTACGGCCGGACGCCAAGAGCCAGGTGACCTTCCATTACCAGGACGGTAAACCGGTCGGTATCGACGCCGTGGTCCTGTCGACGCAGCACGCGCCCGATATCGATCACAAGGAACTGGAAGAGGCGGTGATGGAGCACATCATCAAGCCGGTACTGCCGAGCGAGTGGCTGACCAGCCGGACCAAGTACCACATCAATCCCACCGGCGCTTTCGTCATTGGCGGACCGATGGGTGACGCCGGGCTGACCGGCCGCAAGATTATCGTCGACACCTACGGTGGGGCGGCGCGCCACGGCGGCGGTGCCTTCTCGGGCAAGGACCCGTCCAAGGTCGACCGGTCGGCCGCCTATGCCAGCCGTTACGTCGCCAAGAACATTGTTGCCGGCGGACTCGCCGAACGCTGCGAGATCCAGGTCTCCTACGCCATCGGCGTTGCCGAGCCGACCTCGATCATGATCGACACCTTCGGCACCGGCCAGATCAGCGACGAGCGCATCACGGAACTGGTGCGCCAGCACTTCGACCTGCGCCCCTACGGGATTCTGAAAATGCTGGACCTGCTCAACGCCGACCAGATCAAGTACTGCAAAACAGCCGCTTACGGCCACTTCGGGCGCGAGAACGAAGGCTTTACCTGGGAGCAGACCGACAAGGCGGAGGCACTGCGGGCGGACGCAGGGCTGTAGGTACCGGGGACAGATTTCAAATCTGTCGCTGGCGGGAATATAATCGACCGCCAGCACGATGGCTGTGTTCCCCGAGGGGCGCTGCAGCGGGGCAATCCCGTCAGGCTCGGGGAAACCAGCGATTCTAAACAACGGCGCTCATCTTTGTTTCACTGGAGATGAACCATGAACGCTGTTTTGGATTCCGCTGCCGACTATAAAGTCGCTGACATCAACCTGGCCGACTGGGGCCGCAAGGAAATCGCCATCGCCGAGAGCGAAATGCCCGGCCTGATGGCACTGCGCGATGAGTTCGGCGCGCAGCAGCCGCTCAAGGGCGCTCGTATCACCGGCAGCCTGCACATGACCATCCAGACGGCGGTGCTGATCGAGACCCTGGTAGCGCTCGGCGCCGAAGTGCGCTGGGCATCCTGCAACATTTTCTCCACCCAGGATCACGCCGCGGCCGCCATCGCCGCCGATGGTGTCCCGGTGTTCGCCTGGAAGGGTGAAACCATCGAGGAATACTGGTGGTGCACCGAACAGGCCCTCACCTGGCCGGACGGTGGCATGCCCAACATGATCCTCGACGACGGCGGCGACGCCACCCTGTTGCTGCACAAGGGCGTCGAGTTCGAAAAGGCCGGCGCCGTGCCGGAACCCCAGGCCGGTGACAACGAGGAATGGGTCGCCATCCTGGGCGTGCTGAAACGTACCCTGGAAAGCAAACCCGGCTTCTGGCAGCAGATGGCCGACAGCGTCAAGGGCGTCACCGAGGAAACCACCACCGGCGTGCACCGCCTGTACCAGATGCAGGAAGCCGGTGAACTGCTGTTCCCCGCCATGAACGTCAACGACTCGGTCACCAAGTCCAAGTTCGACAACCTCTACGGCTGCCGCGAATCGCTGATCGACGGCATCAAGCGCGCCACCGACGTCATGGTGGCCGGCAAGATCTGCGTGGTCCTCGGCTACGGTGATGTCGGCAAGGGCTGCGCGCAGGCCTATCGCGGCATGGGGGCCACCGTGCTGGTGACCGAAATCGACCCGATCTGTGCCTTGCAGGCGACGATGGAAGGCTACCGCGTCGTTACCATGGAAGAAGCCGCGGGCCTCGGCGACATTTTTGTCACCACCACCGGCAACGTCCACGTCATCAACCATGACCACATGGCGGCCATGAAAGACGAGGCCATCGTCTGCAACATCGGCCACTTCGATTCCGAAATCGACATCGCCTCGCTGGAGAAATACCAGTGGGAGGAAATCAAGCCGCAGGTCGACCACGTCATCTTCCCGGACGGTAAAAAAATCATCGTGCTGGCCAGGGGGCGCCTGGTGAACCTGGGTTGCGCCACCGGTCACCCGAGCTTCGTGATGTCGGCGTCGTTCACCAACCAGGTGATGGCACAAATGGAATTGTTCAGCAACACCGACGCCTACAAGCCGGAGGTGTACGTGCTGCCCAAGCACCTGGATGAAAAGGTCGCCCGCCTGCACCTGCAGAAAATCGGCGCCCACCTGACGACACTGACACAGGAACAGGCCGATTACCTGGGACTGAAGGTCGAGGGCCCGTACAAACCGGATCATTACCGTTATTGACCGGCAAATCCCTGCCGACCACGTGTAGGAGCGGCCCCCTGGCCGCTCCTACCACTTACCCGTAATTACCCATGGAATCGCAAAAAAAACACGCCCGCGTCTACAGCTTCGAATTCTTTCCACCCAAAACCGATGCAGGCGTGGAAAAACTGCGCGCCACGCGCGCCGAACTGGCCAGGCTGAAACCGCGCTTTTTCTCTGTCACTTTCGGTGCCGGCGGTTCGACCCGCGAACGGACGTTCGACACTGTCTGTGAAATCCAGCGGGAATCGGGCATCGAAGCCGCACCGCACCTGTCCTGCGTGGGTTCGACACGGGACAACATCCGCGACATTCTCAATCTCTACAAGTCGCAGAATATCCACCACATCGTCGCCCTGCGCGGTGACCTGCCGTCCGGCATGGGACGGCCCGGCGAGTTCCGCTACGCCAATGAACTGGTGGCCTTTATCCGCGAGGAAACCGGGACCCATTTCCACATCGAGGTGGCCGCCTACCCCGAGTTTCACCCGCAGGCACCAAGTGCCGAACAGGACCTGGATAATTTCAAGCGCAAGGTCGAGTCCGGGGCCGACAGTGCCATTACACAATACTTCTTCAACCCGGACGCTTATTTTCAGTTTGTGGAGCAGTGCGAAAAACGCGGGGTGGACCTGCCCATCGTGCCAGGCATCATGCCGATCACCAACTACACCCAGCTGGCGCGGTTTTCCGACATGTGCGGTGCCGAGATCCCGCGCTGGATGCGCAAGCGCCTGGAGGGCTTCGGCGACGACCGCGCCTCGATTCGCGCTTTCGGCGAAGAGGTGGTCAGCCGCATGTGCCAGACACTGCTGGATGCCGGCGCACCCGGACTGCATTTCTACACCATGAACCAGGCCGGGCCGAGCGAGGCCATCTGGAAAAACCTGGGGCTGGGTTGCTAGACCGTTACGGCAGGAAGAGAGACACTGTAGGAGCATCGTCCTTCGGCGCGATTACAAACGGCATGGAATCGCGGCCAGGAGGCCGCTCCTACGGAAAAAGCGCAATCCCCCGGCGCGATGGACGTACCACGCCCACATGGTAAACAAACCCGTGAACAACGCCGAGCTGGTAAAACGCGACCTGTCCGTCGTCTGGCACCCCTGCACCCAGATGAAGGATCACGAGTGGCTGCCGATGATTCCCATCCGCCGCGGCGACGGGGTGTGGCTGGAGGACTTCGACGGCAAGCGTTACCTGGACGCCATCAGTTCCTGGTGGGTCAACCTGTTCGGTCACGCCAATCCGCATATCAATGCCGCGCTGCAGCGGCAGGCCGATACCCTGGAGCACGTCATCCTGGCCGGCTTCTCGCACGAGGCGGTGATCGATCTGTCGGAGCGCCTGGTGCGACTCACGCCAGCGGGACTGGAGCGCTGCTTTTATGCCGACAATGGCTCCTCGGCGGTGGAAGTTGCGCTGAAAATGAGTTTCCACTACTGGCGTAATACCGGCCGGCCACGCAAGACAAAATTCATTACGCTGGAAAACAGCTACCACGGTGAAACACTGGGAGCGCTGGCTGTCGGCAACGTGGAACTCTACAAGGACACCTACGGCCCCCTGCTGATGGAAACCATCAGCGTTCCCTCGCCTGACTGTTTCAACCGGGAGCCGGGGGAATCGTGCGCAGCCTACAGCGAACGCCTGTTCATCCACATGGAAGAGGCCCTGGCCGAGCATGCCGACGAGGTCTGCGCAGTAATTGTCGAACCGCTGGTGCAGTGCGCCGGCAATATGCGCATGTACGATCCCGTTTATCTCACGCGCTTGCGCGAGGCCTGCGACCGCTACCAGGTACACCTGATTGCCGACGAAATCGCGGTGGGTTTCGGCCGCACCGGCACCCTGTTCGCCTGCGAACAGGCCGCTATCAGCCCGGATTTCATGTGCCTGTCCAAAGGATTGACTGGCGGTTACCTGCCCTTGTCCGTGGTATTGACCGGTGACAATGTCTACCAGGCCTTCTACGACGACTACGAAAACCTGACCGCTTTTCTCCACTCCCACAGCTACACCGGTAACGCGCTCGCCTGCCGCGCCGCCCTGGCGACACTGGAACTGTTTGAACAGCAGGATGTGATCGCCAGCAACCGCCGGCTGGCCGAACACATGCAGCAGGCCACTGCCGGTTTCAGCGAGCACCCGCATATCGCCGAGGTAAGACAGAGGGGCATGATCCTGGCGATCGAGATGGTCAGGGACAAGGCAGGCCGCATCGCTTTTCCCTGGCAGGAGCGCCGCGGCCTGAAGGTCTACCAGCATGGGCTGGACAACGGTGTGCTCCTGCGGCCCCTGGGCAATGTTGTCTATTTCATGCCACCCTACGTCATCACCCCGGAACAGATCGACCGGCTCGCCGCGGTGGCGTGGCAGGGCATACAGCGGGCGGTTACCGACTGATGCGCCTGCCGCGCTTTTACACCGCGCAGGCCCTGAACACCGGCGAGTTGATCCAGCTGGAGGCGAGCCCCAGCCACCACCTGCTACGCGTGCTGCGCCTGCAGGCCGGGGAGCCGGTCCAGCTGTTCAATGGTAACGGCCGGGAGTACCGGGCCGTGCTGGAGGCGAGTGACGGCAAACTGGCACGTCTCGCGGTTACGGCAGAGCATCGGCCGCAACGTGAATCCGGCCTGCATATCAGCCTCGGTCAGGGAATTTCGCGCGGCGAGCGTATGGACCTGGTGGTGCAGAAAGCCGTTGAACTGGGGGCCAACCGCATCACCCCCCTGTGGACACGCCGTTCCCAGGTCCGGCTGAGCGGCAAGCGCCTGGACAAGCGCCAGGACCACTGGCGCGGCATTGTGCAGGCGGCCTGTGAACAATCCGGCCGGGTGCTTATCCCCGAGCTGCAGGCGGCCACCGGGCTTGATAAGTGGCTGCAGGCACCACCCGCGGATACCTTGCGCCTGGTGCTGGACCCGGGTGCCGATACGACGCTGCACGCGCTGCAACACCCCGCCTGCGTTCAGGTTCTCATTGGTCCGGAAGGCGGGTTCGAGGAACAGGAAGTGGAAGCCGCGGTGGCCGCGGGCTTTCAGCGTATCCGCCTCGGCGCGCGTGTCCTGCGCACTGAAACAGCCGCCCTGGCGACGCTGGCTGCGTTACAGACCCTGTGGGGTGATTTCGGGGATTAAATGCTGTCATTGCGAGGCGCAGAGCGCCGCGGCAATCTCATAATGCGGCAGCAAGCGGTTGCAGATTGCCGCGCGAAGTTTATGCCCTTCAGAGTACCCGCAATGACGGAGTTATTGACGTCAAGGCCGGTACTTGGCCCAGCTGGACTCGACCAGTGACTGGATGATTTCCAGGTTGGGAATCAGCGCTTCCTCGTTACCGATCTGGACACAGTCCGCCACGGTATCCGGCAGGCTGCGTGCCGCCAGCATGGAGTCTCCCAGTGCATCGGCATCGGCGCTGATGAGGCGCGGAATACCGGCTGTCACCATGGCGTAAAACGGCACCGCGGAACCGGCCTTGACCGAGTTCAGCACCGAGATACGTGCGCCGCGCTCACCCTGGGGCTGGCCGTAGCCGCACAGCGCCTCCATCGACACTACCGGCAGGGCCTGGTCACGCCAGCGCAGGGCGCCGAGCAGCCAGTCCGGCCCTTCCTGGATCAGGTCGAGTGGCTGATAGTTGATCACTTCGGCAATGGCAACATTGGGTACCAGCAGGTTGACCCCTTCCAGGGGTACCCACAGGCTGCGTACTGATTCGACGACCGCATTCATAATGACAACTCCGTGTAAAAGCTAGTTAATACTCATCTGCCCGGCCTGGCAGCGCGTCACCAGCGCCTGTGCCAGCTCTTCCGGTGACCCGCTCAGCTCAACCTGGCAGCAACGGCGCGCCGCCTCCGGCATGTTCGAAATCACGCAACTCTCGGCACTCTGCGCCCAGATGAACCCACCGTTCTGCGACACGGCATCACAGCCACGGGTACCGTCCGCACCCAGCCCGCTGAACAGCATGACACCACAACGTTCACCGAAAATACGGGCCACGGTATACAGTACGGCATCGATATCCGGTCGATGGCTCGATTTCCAGCTCCGTTCGCTGCGCCGTACCACGCCCTTTTCATCAATATCGATACTGCGCTCGGCCGGTACCAGCCAAACCTGTCCCGGCTCGATCGCCTGGGAGTCTCCCAGCAGGGCGACCGGCCAGCGGCTGCAACGGTCCAGCTGCTCGACCAGCAGATCCTGAAACGCCTCGGATATATGCTGGGCCAGCAGAAACGTCACGGGCAGATCAACAGGCAGCGCCTGTAAAAACCGGGCCACCGCCTTCGGTCCGCCAATCGAGGCACCCAGCACCACCAGCCAGGGTGTCTCGGGTCCGGTATCCTGCTGACCGTGGACGAGCTGCAGGTCCGGGCGCAATGGCGGCGCACTGACGCGCGCATTCGGAACCGCGCGATTGGCCAGGGTCTGCAATTTTCCCACCAGCCGGCGGTGCCAGATAATACTGCTGCCGACGCCACCGGCATTCAGCAGCACGGGTACCGGCGACTGCTGCAGAACCCCTTCGACCTGCCGGCGCTCGGGCTTATCGTCCAGGTCCACCAGCAGCACCTCGGCACCGCGCCAGTCGGCCGGCAGCGGCAGTTCCAGCCTGCCGTCCACCACGACCTCTATCCCTTCATCCTCCAGCAAGGCGCGAAACTCGCCACGCTCACAATCCTGGGCCAGCAGGGCGACACGCAGTGCCGCCTGTGGAGTTTCAACCATCTACCCTTGTTTCCTCTAATAATGCCTCAATGTTTTCCAGCAAATCGCTTTCCTGGAATGGTTTACCCAGGTAGCGGTTGACACCGATCTGCATGGCGCGCTGGCGGTGCTTGTCACCGGTACGCGACGTAATCATGATGATCGGGATATCGCGCAACCGCGGTTCATTGCGAACATGGGTGGCCAGCTCAAAGCCATCCATGCGCGGCATCTCGATATCGAGCAGCATTATATCAGGGATATTTTCCTGAAGTTTGGAAACAGCATCGACCCCGTCCTTGGCGGCGATGACATTCATGTCATTGCGTTCGAGCAAACGCGTGGTGACTTTACGCACAGTAATCGAGTCGTCGACCACCATGACGGTCAGACCTTCGGTGCGCAGCGGCTGCTGGATGATCTCGTTGAACTGGTCCAGGGCGCTGATGCCGGTGCGCAACAGGGCAGCGATGTCAAGAATCATGACCACGCGCCCGTCACCCAGGATGGTGGCGCCGGACACACCGCGTACCGTGCTGATCTGCGGCCCGACCGACTTGACGACGATTTCACGGCTGCCCAGCAGGTTTTCGACATGGAAAGCAACACAGTGATCACCGACTCGCGCCAGCAGTGCCGGCAGGCGTTTCTGTCCGCCGTCAAGATACGGCACGCCGGTACCCAGCACACTGCCCAGGTGCCGTACTTCGTATTCATAGCCGCCGTAGGCAAAACGCGAATCCGGGTCTGCGTAGTGTTCCTTCAGGTCCTCGCGGCGCATACGCACGATACCCTGGATACTCGACAGGGGAATGGCGTAGGTGTCCTCACCGACCTCGATCAGCAACGCCTGGTTCAATGCCAGGGTGAAAGGCAGACGAATGGTGAATGTCGTGCCCTTGCCGTACTCGGAATCGATATGCAGGGAACCGCCCAGCTGCTTGACTTCGCTGTTGACCACGTCCATGCCGACACCACGGCCGGCGACCTGGGTCACCTTTTCGGCTGTGCTGAAACCGGTTTCGAGAATAAACTGCAGCACCTCGTTGTCGGTCAGGTCTGCATCCGCGGTCATCAAACCACGCTGGACAGCTTTCTTGCGGATCGCCTCAAGATTGATACCTGTACCATCATCAGCGATGCGCAGTACGACATCGGAGGACTCACGTTCGAGCGTGATCCTGATCGTACCGGCTTCCGGCTTGCCCTTCCTGATGCGCTCTTCCGGTGTTTCGATACCGTGGGAAAGCGCGTTGCGCAGCATATGCTCCAGCGGCGCGACAATCCGGTCAACCACGGTACGGTCCATTTCCCCCTCGGCACCCGACAACTCGAGTTCAGCCTGCTTGTTCAGCTCCTGGGCAGTCTGCCGGACAATTCGGCGCATACGTGCGGCCAGTCCCAGGAAAGGCACCATGCGTGTACGCATCAGGCCTTCCTGCAGTTCCGTGTTCACCCGTGACTGCTGCAGCAGCAGGGTCTCGGACTCACGTGTTATGTTGTCCAGCATCCCCTGGATACTGCTCAAGTCACTGACACTTTCGACCAGCGAACGCGACAACTGCTGCATGTGCGAGTAGCGGTCCATTTCCAGTGGATCAAAATCCTCGCCACCGGCCGCCTCGTCCATTACCTCGCCTTCACGCTCGTAGCGGTACAGCACCTGTGCCTCGGTTTCGATTTCCAGCTTGCGCAGCTGCTCGCGTACGCGCAACACGGTCTGCTCCATTTCAACCAGGTTGAACCGGTAGGCGCCGACCTGTTGTTCCAGGCGGGAACGATAGATACTGACCTCACCGGCGTAGTTCACCATGTTATCCAGCAGATCGGCCTTGACGCGCACCAGTTCCTGGCTGCTGCGCGATTTGGCACGGCGCTCCCTGTGTTCTGATTCGGCCTCGACCGCGACCTCAATTGCCTCTTCGGTCGCGGCCGTGATGTCCACTTCCTGGCCATTACGCAGTTTTTCCAGGTTGGCGACGATATCGCTGGCCGCTTTCAGCGGCTGGTGGTTCCGCACTCCCTCAACCAGGCTCGCCAGTCTGTCGTGGGCCTGTTGCAAGACGGCGAAGGCGCTGTCGCTGGCGACAGCTTCTTCCTCGTTGAGCTTGACCATCAGGGATTCGACGGCGTGGGCCAGATCACCGATTTCGGTAATATCCGCCATACGCGCCCCACCCTTCAGGGTATGCAGTTCACGCTGCAACTCGGCCATCAGTGACTGGTCCTGGCGGTCGTGCTTCCAGTTCTGCAGCGTTTCCTCGCTGTGTTCCATGATGTCGCCGGCTTCTTCGAGGAACACTTCCATCAGTTCGGGATCGACCTCGGCATAGGGGTCCTGTTCCACATTAATGTCGGTACTGACCTCGACCGGGGCGGTCCCCGCCGCTTCAACTGCAGGTTCTTCGCCCACGGTATCACCCGGGGCCGGCGCGGGCGTACGCAATGCGTTCAACTCTGCAATGAGTTGCTCCGCCGCCTCGACTGGCTGACGCGTACGAACCCGGTCAAGCATGGCCGCCAGGCAGTCCTGTGCCCGCTGCACACCATCCATAGCCTCACCACCGCCTCCGGTGCTACCGTCGACAATAGCGGTGATCAACGATTCGACGGCGTGTGCAACATCGCCGATAGCCGCCAGGTCTGCCATGCGCGCCCCACCCTTGAGGGTATGCAGCGCGCGCTGCAACTCGGACAGCGCCTCGCCATCCTCGGCAGAGTCGCGCCATTGGTGCAGAGCTTCATCACTGGCTGCAAGATTTTCTGCAGCTTCCTCGAGGAAGATTTCCAGCAATTCCTGATCATGATCTGCATAACAGTCATCCGCCGGGAGTGTATCTTCCCCGTCGACGGTTTCGACCGGCTCCCCGACCTGGCTGTCATCCAGGTCGTACACTTCGCTGTTGGCCGCCGGGATCACTGTAAACAGGTCCTTTACCCGCTGCAGGGTGGCAGCATAGTTTTCCGGCACCACGTGATTTTCGGGCAGACTGGACAGCATGCTTTCGGTGATCACCGCGCTGTCCTGCAACACCTCGCAGACCTCTTCGGTCAGGGACTGGCCCGCACCCATGAATGCTTTCAGCAGGTGTTCAAGTTCACCGGCCAGTTCGGCAATTTCGTCCGCGTCCGCCATGTGGGCGCTGCCGTGCAGAGTATGCAGGGCGCGCGCCAGTTCGTCGTCAACGGGGGTATCGCCCAGTGCGGCCCGGTTGAGAAACTGACGGACAACTTCCAGGTGTGACTGCGATTCAATATTGAAAATTTCGTACAGCAGCGGGTCCATCACACCATCGGATGACAGTGAAGATGCCAGATCGGCCTCGACCGCGGCTTCCGGCTCTGTTTCCGGCCCTTCTTCCACGTCGCTGGACCCGGTCACCGGCTGCGCATCGTCAATCGGCAGGGTTGTACCTTCCAGTTCCAGTGATGGCTCGACAAAATCGTCGGCTTCGGCAGTTTCGGGCACGGCCTCCATGTCGGCGACATCTGCTTCGGCTGTATCCGCTGCAGCGATATCAGCCTCGGGGACGGCCTCTTCCTGTTCAGCGGCCGCGACAGACTCCACGGTCTCGGTGGAAACAGTGGCGGCTTCCGGCATGGCCTCGCCCTTGCCCAGGGCATCGGCACAGCGCATCAGGTAGGCAATCGGCTGTTGCGTGGGTGTGGCCTGTTTGATCTGCTCCACCAGCTCCGGCAAGGCCTGCATGGCAGACTGGAGCAGGTCTTTCAATGCCGGGCTGGCCGTAATCGTTCCATCGATCAGGCGGTTCAGCATGTTTTCGAATGCCCAGGCGAACTCGCCGATGCGCATGGCACCTACCAGCCGCCCACTGCCCTTGAGCGTGTGGTAGGACCGGCGAATGGTACCCAGGGCCTCACTGTCTTCCGCATTCGCCAGCCAGACCGGCAACTGCTCGCCCATGCTGGCCAGTTCTTCCTCGGCCTCCTCGATGAAAATCTCGAGAATCTCCTCGTCGAGATCCTCACCGATAATCGCCAACCCATCGTCTTCTTCAGTATCGGCTGCCATCACAGGTGCTGGCGAAACATCCCCGGCAGGCATTTCCGGCGCCCGCTCGTCGCTATCCATTACTTCCTCAAGCTGCGCATCCTCTTCAGCCGCCTCGATCTCCGGCTCGAAGCCGACTACGGTATCGGCCTGCTCAAGCGTATCTTCGTCGGACTCCGTAGCGGTAACATCGAATTGATCGGTCGCGGCTTCCGCCGCCCCGGTCTCTGCGTCGCCCGGCTCATCGAGCAGCGAGAAATCCAGTTCAAACGCTTCTGCACCGGGCTCGCTATCCGCTTCGGCCACTTCGGACCCGCTTTCTTCGACGGCGTCATCCATACCGACCTGTGACGGCTGGCCGGGCTCGCTGTCGGGTATTACGTCGTCGCTGCTGTCAACAGCAGCCGCTTCTTCATCGGCCGGGTAACCCAGCCGATCGACACCTTCTTCAGCCGCCGCCATGGCTGAATGACCGTACATGCGGTGTTCCTTGCGGCTTTCCAGGTAATATTCCAGGCCACATACAGCATCAGCCAGGGCATCGAGTTCGGCCTGCCCGGCCTGCTTCTGATGCTCAATGAGCTCCTTTTCAATATAGCGGGCAATCGAATCAACGAGGGCAGCGGCACGCGCCTCACCCAGCAACAACAGGCCACCCTTGACCTGGCCGAACCATTGCGGAACCTCGGCCAGACGCTCCACATCGTGTTCGGAACCGGTGTATTCGATAATGGCATCCTTGGCCCGAATCAGGTCGGCAATCGCCTCCTGCACAACCACGTCCATGACCTGGCTGTACTCGTTCTTCGCCAGCTGATCCTCGACCTGGCCTTCATCCCCGGCGACGGCCCGGCCGGCACCCATGCTGTCGACCGATGACTCGACAAACAGCAGCGTACTGGCAACGTCCATCAGGGAGGTATCCGCCGGCGTATTGCCCGCATCCATATATGACTGGATGTCGTCCGCCTTGGCGACTACCGCCTTGCGGGCGGCACCCAGGCTGAGCATTCCCAGAGTATCAGCCAGCGACCGCAGTGCATTGGTCAGTGGCTCCAGTTCCTGGCTGTCGGAACAACCATTGCGCAACACGATGTCCAGGTTGTCTTTCAGGCGGGCCAGTTCTTCCTTGACGGCCACGGCGACGGTTGCGAACAGATCAGCATTCTGACCGGTCAGGCTCTCACGCGCTTCCGCCAGTTCGTTTTCATCGGGCAGCAGCTCTTTCAGTCGGTAGTTCGCCTGAATCGCGGCGACACGCTCGCTCGCCGATGCCGGCGGCTGTGCCGTGTAGAACAGAAGATTCTTGAACAGCTCCTCACTGGCATACTCGACCAGCGCGGCTTCACCCTGGTCGATGACCCGCTTGATTTCCCTGTCAACCTGTCCCAGCAGGCGCTTCAGCGCGATACTGCTGTCGAGCTGCCCGGCTTTCATGGCATCGATGGTACCGGCCGCCACCCACCACAGTCGCGTCAATTTGGCATCGCCACGGAGGCTCTGCAAACTGTCCAGCACTTCCCGCATTGAATCCAGAGAAGCCTCGGCATTATTACCCCGGAACCAGCCCAGCAATCCCAGTTGGAAGCGGTGACGAAGTTCACGTGCCTGCTGTTGTACATCCCCATCCGACTGCACCCCAGTCAGCGACTCCGGCAACGCGGCATTGATATCGGGAGTAAACATGGAATTTTCCGACAGCAGGTTTTCGCCGCGAATCGCGCGCATGTCGTTGAGCAAGGGTAACAGTACCAGCGGAATATCGCGGTGACCGGCAATCAGCCGGTCCAGGTAGTCCGGCAACTGCAGTGTTGCCCGCATGAGGACTTCGCAGGCCTCGTCGTGCTGACTGATACTCCTGTCGGCGATAGCCCTGGCTACCTGCTCCATTTCTTCCGCCAGAAGTGATGCGCCATAAAGCTCGACCATCTGCAGGGTGCCGTATACCTGATGCAGGTGATCCGCAAGAAATCCCAGTTGCGCCTCGTCCTGAGGATTCTCTACATGAGCCTCGAGCGCCTGGCGCGCTTCCTTGAGTGTTGCGTCAAGCTCGTTCTTGACCCATGTCAGCGTGCTGAAATCGATGACTTGATTCATTATATTTCCTTTCATCCCGCACCGGGTGCATTTAGTCCGTGCGCCGATACGCGAGCGTATCGGGGTAGCGCACTTTTTCCATGTTCGAATGACGCCAATCGAGCAGTTCGCCAGGGCCCAGAATCAGCACGCCGCCTGGCTGCAAAAAATCCACCAGGCCTTCAACAATCTCCAGGCGGCGCTCCCGATCAAAATAGATCAGAAGATTCTGACAATAGATCAGGTTGACCTTTGCCATCGGCGCCCTTTCGAGGTCGCGCAGATTCAGCTGAGTAAAGCTCACTCGCTTGCGAAGCTGCTCTGTAATCTGAAAACGGTTGGCAGAGACCGTCTGGCAGTATCTGTTCCGGAACCTGCCGGGTATATCCCGCAAGCGCCGCTTCAGGTAAATACCGTTGCGGGCATGCTGCAGGGAAGGCAGGCTTATATCCGTGCCGGTAACGTCAAAACAGCGTTGTCCCTGCTCAGCGGACAGGCTGTCATCAATCTGCATCGCCAGGCTGTAAGGCTCTTCGCCCGTTGCACAACCCACGCTCCAGGCCAGGTACCCGCTGTCACTGCCGAGCGCCTCGGGATTGAGCTGTTCCCTGACCAGTTGCATTGAGGACTGGTGGCGAAAAAAACAGGTTTCGTGCACCGTCAGGCGGTCCACCAGCATCGTCCACTCATGGGCCTGCATGGTGCCACCGCTCGCCAACTGATCGAAGTACTCGCGCGGGCTGTCACAACCGGTTTCGCGTGCCCGTGCCCGGATACCACTGACCAGAAAGGAACGTCGCTCGGGCGCTATAAACAGGCCTAGGCGCTGTTCCAGCAGGCGGGTCCAGTCGGCATACTGCTGGTCATCCATGTCCAGACAGGACCCGGCCGAAGGCCGGGCCTTATCGTTTGCCTGAGCGTGACCTGCGGAGGTGTCAGCCATCAATCGGCGCCCCTGCTTACTCCGGCAACTTGAAACCGGCTACCGAGTTACCCATCTCCTCGGCGAGTCCGGCGAGGTTACCGATCGACGCCGCTGTCTCGTTGGTACCGGCGGAAGTCTGCGTGGTGATCTCCTGGATAACATGCATGGTCTCGGAGATATTTGACGCTGCCTTGGACTGCTGGCGTGCGGAAGCGGAAATATTCTGAATGAGACCGGACAGGTCTTCCGAAACCTTAACGATTTCTTCCAGTGCCTCACCCGATTCCTCGGCCAGTCGCGCACCGTTGACCACACCCGCGGTACTCTGTTCCATGGAAATAACCGCTTCGTTGGTGTCGGTCTGGATGGTTTTAACCAGCGCCTCGATCTGCTTGGTTGCGTTGGAGGAACGTTCCGCCAGGCGCTGCACTTCGTCGGCAACCACCGCGAAACCACGGCCCGCTTCACCGGCCATGGCCGCCTGGATGGCAGCGTTCAACGCCAGGATGTTGGTCTGCTCTGCGATGTCGTTGATCAGCTCAACGATATCACCGATTTCCTGCGAACTTTCACCCAGACGCTTGATACGCTTGGATGTCTCCTGGATGGTTTCACGGATACGGTCCATACCATCGATGTTACGCAACACCGTGGTGCCACCTTTCTTCGCGTATTCCACTGAACGCAACGCCTTGTCGGCTGTTTCATCCGAGTTTTTCGACACTTCGTCGATAGACACCGCCATCTCGTTGATAGCCGTGGTCGCGGAGGTGATTTCCTCGGCCTGGTGCACACTGGCCTCGGTAAGGTGCTGCGCCGTTTCCTGCGTCTGGTGGGCTGCGGACGATACCTGACCGGCAGTCTCGTTGATGGTCATAACCATGTCGCGAAGTGCGTCGATGGTGTAGTTAACCGAGTCGGCGATCGCGCCGGTGAAATCCTCGGTCACCGTGGCGTAGGTAGTCAGGTCACCATCGGCCAGGTTACCCATTTCATCGAGTAATCGCAGGATTGCTTCCTGGTTGTCCTTGTTTTCCGTTTCCGCGTGCATACGGCGGTTTTCCTGGTCGCGGTACACCTGCATTCCCAGCAGGAAGAGTATCAGCAGGCCGATGCCACCGAACATGTAAGCCATTTCCGGCTGTACCGTACGCGTATCCGCAGCCAGCGAATAGGCATTCTGCAAACGCAAGGCGGTGGCGAACAGGTCGTCGGACTGGGCGGAGATATTGGTCGCCGCCTGCTGGACTTCCAGCAGGTCATCGGACATATCCAGCAGCTCTTCCACATTATCGGCTACGGTCTTGAACAGCATCGACGTTTCAAACAGCTTGGTCTGTACTTCCTCGTTCTTCACCATGGGAATGACATCGTTGCCACGGACCATGCCGTCCAGAACCGTACCGTATTCTTCCACGTCTTCAGAGAATCGCTCGATGGCCATTTCAACGTTTTCACCACTCAGAGCCAGGTTAACGTTGTTAACGATACGCTGACTCAACATGAGCTGGCGTGTCGCCAGGTTGATCATTTCGCGGCTGGCATTCTTGTCGAGCAGAATATCGACGATCTCTTCGTCATAGGCCTGCAACTTGGGCATCAACTCGTTGATGACGCCGCCGATTTCCTTGACGGCGACAGCAACGGTATCCCTGGAATCCATCACGAAGTTGACGCTTTCCCGGAAACTCGCCCAGTTCTGTTCCAGGGTCGACAGATCTTCCTCGACGACATCCCGGCTCGGCGGAAGACCACTCGCAACGTTACCATTACGTTCCTTGTTGAGGGTTTCGTCGAAACGGTCACGATATCGAGTCAGCTGCTCAAAGGCGGCGTCCACACCCGAAGAGGCTTCCAGCGCATACTTGGCAACCTGCTGCGACAACACCTGTTGCTCACTGGTATAACCGATGTATTCCTTGTCGTAGCCATCCTCGATACCTGTGTACCAGAACACGCCGACCATGGAACCCAGTGACAGCAGCAAGGCTGCAATCAGGTACATCGTCCGTTTGTTTGAACCCACCTTGGTGTGGGACTTCTTCGCTGTACTCATGTTTCGTCTCCTGACCTAATCAGCTATCTTCTTCCCAGGGATAAACAACCTGCGTAAATCCATCACTTCACCGCCTAGACGGCGGCCTTTAAAAACTGCGGTGTCTCAGCCAGCCTGTGCATGCTGAACACCCCCCAATGTTCGTTGCCGACCCTGAATCCGTGGGTCATGTACTCGTGTATATGCTCGTCAGCGCCGGGCAACTCGTCACAACGCTGCTCGTCGCGGAAGTGCCGCAGTCCCTGCACGGCATCCACAACCAGTCCTGAATACACACCCTTGTGATTGACAACCAGAATCCGGCTGCGTCGATTGAGTGCAGCCGGCCGGTCATGGAGGTAGCCGTTGAGATCCATGATCGGCATCAGGTTGCCGCGCACGTTGGCGATACCACATACCCAGGCTTTTGTGCGTGGCACCTGTGAGAGACTTGGGGGCGTCAGTATTTCGGATACCTCACCCAGGGGCGCAACCAGTTGCAGATCCCCCAGGCGGAAACCGATGCCTATCCACTCCTCGTCACCCTGTTCCTGCTGGGGCAAGCCGTGTGCATATTCCAGGCACAGGCGTTCGAGCCGCGCGAGCCGATCCAGTGGCGATTGACAAGTAAGGTCAGACATAGCCCTGCGTCCCTACACAAGTTCCAGTGCGTTGTTGATTTTTTCCATCAGGGTTTTTTCGGAAACCGGCTTGGTCAGAAAATCCCGCGCACCCTGGCGCAGGCCCCAGACGCGATCGGTTTCCTGGTCCTTGGTGGTGACGATGATGACGGGGATATCCTTGGTCTCCGCGTCCTTGGTCAACTGGCGTGTTGCCTGGAAACCGTTCAGCCCGGGCATGACCACGTCCATCAGAACCAGATCCGGTTTGATCTCGCGGGCACGCTCGATACCTTCCGTGCCGTTTTCAGCGGTTTCAACCTCGAAGCCGTTTTTTTCCAGCATGCCCTTCAGGACATGAGCTTCGGTCGGTGAATCGTCAACAATCAGTATTTGTGCCATCGGTGTTAGCCCTCGGTTAGTTACAGCTCCTTTCAGCAATACCTGCATCGGTACTGCCCTGGACCCGATCCCTACGCGTGTACGTGTTCGCGGATCGCGCCCAGTAATTCGTCTTTGGTAAACGGCTTGGTGAGGTACTTGTCCGAGCCGACGATGCGCCCGCGGGCGCGATCGAATAATCCGTCCTTGCTCGACAGCATGACGACCGGCGTGTCCTTGAACACCTGGTTGTTCTTGATCAGGGCGCAGGTCTGGTAACCGTCGAGCCGCGGCATCATGATGTCGACAAAAATTATGTCCGGTTTCTCATCGGCGATCTTGGCCAGCGCCTCGAAACCGTCCGTCGCGGTGACCACCTGGCAACCTTCCTTTTTCAGCAAGGTTTCCGCGGTTCGGCGGATGGTCTTGGAGTCATCGATGACCATGACCTTGAGGCTGCCCATACCTTCCGGTGGTGCGTTTTCCGGGTTACCGGCGCCCTCTTCGGCCGATTTTTCCACTTCTTCTGTTTCCGCTGGATCTACAATGGTTTGCATACGGCTCGTACCTGACCCACTAAATGTCCTGTTTCGCGCTGATTCAAGCTTCCAAGCGCCCGATTTGCCGGCAGATTTACGTTACAATGGCGGCTACCAGCTTCTATCGTCCACTCAGCGTCAAACTTTACATCTATGAATTGGTTCACAATCCAGAGCCCTGATCGGCCGTTTTCCCGGGCAACATGAGCATTCGCCTGGGCATCGTCATGGACCCGATCGAGGCCATCAAGGTCCACAAGGACAGCAGTTTTGCCATGCTGCTGGCGGCCCGGGCACGCGGCTGGGAGCTTTTCTACATGGAACAGGCGGATCTCTACCTCAAGGACGGGGAGGCTTTCGCCGGTATGCGGCCGTTGACGGTTCGCGACCAGGCCAGCGACTGGTTCGAACTCGGCACCAGCCGCGACCGCCCCCTGGCAGACCTCGCTGTCATCCTGATGCGCAAGGATCCGCCGTTCGACATGGAATATCTCTACACCACCTGCCTGCTGGAGCAGGCTGAACGTGCCGGTGTGCTGGTCGTCAATCAACCAGCCGCGCTACGCAACAGCAACGAAAAACTGTTTACCGCCTGGTTTCCGGACTGCTGCGCCCCCAGCCTGGTAAGCCGCGACCCGGCGCGCCTGCGCGCGTTTCTCGACCACCACGAAGACATCATTCTCAAGCCGCTGGACGCCATGGGCGGCGCCTCGGTATTTCGGGTCAGCGCCGCTGATCCCAATATCAGCGTCATTCTCGAGACACTCACCGCCCTGGGGCAGCGGACCGCCATGGCGCAGAAATTCATCCCCGAAATCAGCGCCGGCGACAAACGTATCCTGATGATCGACGGCGAACCGGTCCCTTATGCGCTGGCACGCATTCCCGCGAAGGGTGAAACGCGCGGCAACCTGGCCGCCGGCGGGCGCGGGGAAGGCGTTGAACTCAGTGAGCGCGACCGCTGGATCTGCAGCCGGGTCGGACCGGAACTGCGCGCCCGCGGCCTGCTGTTCGTCGGCCTGGATGTGATCGGCGATTACCTGACCGAAATCAACGTCACCAGCCCGACCTGTATCCGGGAACTGGACGGGCTATACGGCCTCGACATTGCCGGCCAGCTGATGGACAGCATTGCGGAAAAACTGGACGCCGGGCGAGGCTGAGACGAGGTCCCGTGAATCACCTGCGCCTGTTGTTCGCCGGCCTGCTGGCGCTGTGCCTGTCCGGCTGCACACATCCGCAAGAAAGCATTTACCAGCAACAGCTGTTTGCCTTCGGTACCCTGGTCGACATCACGCTGTACGGTGCGCAGCCGGAGGCGGCCCGGCATGCCATCCAGGCGGTGGATGCCATGTTCCAGCGCCAGCACCACGACTGGCACGCCTGGCAGCGCGGCCAGCTCGACAGCCTGAACCAGGCCATCGCCGAGGGGCGCCGTCAGGAAACCGACCCCGCTATCATCCGGCTCATCCGGCTCGGCCAGCGGTTCGAACGCCTCAGCCAGGGGCTGTTCAACCCGGCCATCGGCCACCTGCTGAAGCTCTGGGGTTTCCAGCAGGACGCACCCAACCAGGTACCACCGGGCGACGCGGAAATCCACAAATGGCTGCAGGCCGCGCCCAGCAGCCTGCAAGTACAGATCGAGGGCGCGACCGTGAGCAGCGGCAACCCGGCGGTGAAGCTGGACTTCGGCGGATTCGCCAAGGGTTACGCCGTGGCACGCGCCGTGGAACTGCTGGAACAGCGCGGCTTTCACGACCTGATTGTCAATGCCGGCGGTGACCTGTGTCTGCGCGGCCGGCACGGTACCCGACCGTGGCGGGTCGGCATCCGCTCGCCCGACGGCGGGGGTGTGCTGGCCAGCCTGGATCTGGAGGGGGCCCGCTGTGTCTTCACCTCGGGCGACTACGAGCGTTATTTCGAATTCAACGGCCGGCGCTACCACCATATTATCGACCCGCGCAGCGGCTATCCGGCCGAGGGGGCGCACTCGGTGACCGTACTGGCCGATGATGCCACCCTCGCCGACGCCGCCGCCACCGCCCTGTTTGTCGCCGGCCCCTCGCAATGGCAGGCTATTGCCGGCAACATGGGCATCCGCGACGTGCTGCTGATCGACACAGCCGGCAGTGCCCGCATGACCGAGACGCTGCGCGGGCTGATTCATTTCGAGCAGACACCGGCGAGTATCGAGACAGTGGTCCTGAAAACACCCGCCGGTGGATGAAACCGGTATAATTGCTGCATAGATATGACTATGACCGCCATGAGCCTATCGCCACAAGTCCCGTTCGAAGCGCCCAACGCCGACCGCCTCGCATTGACCCTGTTTATCGCCACGGCACTGCACGCGCTGGTGATCCTGGGCGTGAGTTTTGACGTGTTCGACGATACGCCGGAGGACCAGACCAGCCCGACTCTGGATATCACCGTCGTCAACCGGCAAACGACCAAACCACCTGAAGACTATGACTACCTGGCCGAGACCAGCCAGGACGGCGCCGGCAACACCGAGGAAAAAGTGCAGCCGCAGCAGCAGACCGTGCAACAGGCACCGCCACCGGCAGCCGCCCAGGAAAGCACGCCGGTCGAAACACAGGTGCTGACTGCCGAAACCAGCCGCCAGCGGGTGCGCAAGAAGGAGGAGCCCCGCCCCGAACAGCAGGCCGAGCAGACCACCGCCCGGGAACTGGTCAACCGCAGCATGGAAATGCTGACACTCAACCAGCAGATCAACCAGACGCTGCAGGCTTATTCCAAGGCGCCCAAGAGCAAATTCATTTCAGCGCGCACCAAGGAATTCAAGTACGCCAGTTACATGCGCGACTGGGTAGCCAAGGTCGAGCGCGTGGGCGAACTCAACTACCCGGACGCGGCGCGGCGCCAGAACCTGTCCGGTAAACTCATCGTCCAGGTGGCGCTTTATCCGGATGGCAGGGTACGCGAAATCACGATTCGCAAACCCTCGGGGCACAAGATTCTAGACGACGCCGCGGTACGTATCGTCAAGCTGGCGGCACCTTTCGCCCCCTTCCCGGACAGCATCAAAAAAGAAACCGACATGTTGTACATCACCCGAACCTGGGTATTTACCAGCGGCAACCGCCTGCAAAGCCACTGAAGCAGGTATCCCTGCGCGGGGCGAACGCTTGTGAAAAAACGGTAGCTCACCGATACTAGCGGCATGGTGGACACCCAGTATCTGACCAATAACTTCCTCATCGCCATGCCCGGGCTGGAAGACCCCAATTTCTACCATTCCGTGACCTATATCTGCGAGCATAATGAGGAAGGCGCGCTTGGCCTGATCGTCAACCGGCTGCTGGACATGCAACTGGGTGAGATCCTGCAGCACATCAACCTGGAAGACGCCACGCTGGAAGCCCGCCAGATGCCGGTGCACCTCGGCGGCCCGGTGCAGCAGGACCGCGGTTTCGTGTTGCACGAACCACTCGGCGAGTGGGAGGCCACACTCAAGGTGACCGATCGCATCGGCATCACTTCCTCGATCGACATTCTTCACGCCATTGCCCGCAACGAGGGCCCGGAGCGCGCTTTGATCACCCTGGGTTATGCCGGCTGGGGAGCCGGGCAACTGGAACAGGAAATGGCTGACAATGCCTGGCTCAGCGGCCCTGCCAACCCGGAGATACTGTTCAACCAACCGGTTGAAGAACGCTGGCGGGCGGCCGCGGCCTCGCTGGGTGTCGATCTCGACCTGTTGTCGGGAGACACCGGCCACGCCTGATGGCAACACGGGAAGCGGACACGTCAGACGCGCAGACACTGCTCGGTTTCGATTACGGCCGCAGGCGCATCGGCGTCGCCGTTGGCCAGCGGCTGACCGGCTCGGCAACACCACTGACCACCGTGCCGGCCCGCGATGGCAAACCGGACTGGCCCGTCATCAGCCGCCTGATCGCCGAATGGAAACCGGACGCACTGGTGGTCGGAATCCCGTATCATATGGACGGCAGCGAACAGGACATGAGCCGGGCCGCGCAACGTTTCTGCCGGCAGCTGGAGGGACGCTACGGCTTGCCGGTGCACCGTGCCGAGGAACGGCTCAGCTCCTACGTCGTCGAAAGCGGTCTGCCGGCGGGCGCCAGGCGGCCGGCCATCGACCCGCTGTCGGCGCAGGTGATTTTGCAGGACTGGCTACAACAGCACCCACAACCATGAGCAAAGACTACGACATACCGGCCCTCATCGAGCAAATGGCCGGCGATCTGCAGCAACAGCTGACGGTTACCCCCCAGACCGTCATGGTCGGTATTCACACCGGTGGTGTCTGGGTAGCCCGGGAACTGCACCGCAAACTGGGGCTGCAGGAACCCCTGGGGGAGCTGGATATTTCCTTCTACCGGGATGATTTCACGCGTATCGGCATGAACCCTCAGGTCAGGCCCTCGCAACTGCCGTTCAGCCTCGACGACCGCCATATCATCCTGGTCGACGACGTGCTGCACACCGGGCGCACCATCCGTGCCGCCATGAACGAACTGTTCGACTATGGCCGCCCGGCTGCGATTACGCTGGCCGTGCTGGTGGAACGCAGCGGCCGGGAACTACCCATCCAGGCCAATGTTGTCGGCCTGCACCTGCCACTGGGACCCGGCGAGCACGTTAAACTCAGCGGCCCCGAGCCGCTGGCGCTGGACGTCAGGAGTACCGCGTGAGCAGCGCCAACGTGCAGATCAGGGACGATGGGCGCCTGCGCCATTTTCTCACCACCGAGGGCCTGAGCTACAGCCTGCTGAACGAAATCCTGGACACCGCCGAATCCTTCGCCGGGGTCACCGAGCAATCGGTCAAGAAGGTACCGCTGCTGCGCGGCAAGACCATCGTCAACCTGTTTTTCGAAGCCAGCACCCGCACGCGTACTACCTTTGAGCTGGCAGCCAAGCGCCTGTCGGCCGACGTACTCAATATCAACGTCAACGCCTCGTCCACGGTCAAGGGCGAAACCCTGCTGGATACCCTGCGCAACCTCGAGGCCATGCACGTGGACATGTTCGTGGTGCGTCATGGCGACAGTGGCACCGCGCACTTTATCGCCCGTCACGTGCAGCCACACGTCAGTGTCATAAATGCCGGTGACGGGCGCCACGCCCACCCGACCCAGGCGATGCTCGACATGTTCACCATCCGCCGGGAAAAAGGCACGGATTTCGGCCGTCTGCGGGTCGCCATTGTCGGTGATATCGCCCACTCGCGGGTGGCGCGTTCGCAGATACACGCCCTGAACGCGCTGAACACCGGCGAGGTCCGCATCATTGCACCCCGCACGCTGATGCCGGCCCACGTCGAATCGCTGGGCGTCCAGGTATTCCACGACCTGCGCGACGGACTGCGCGATGTCGACGTGGTCATCATGCTGCGCCTGCAGAATGAGCGCATGGCCGGCGCCCTGCTGCCCAGTGAGCACGAGTACTACCAGCTTTACGGACTGACCGAAGAAAAGCTGTCCATGGCGAAGCCGGACGTGACGGTCATGCACCCCGGCCCGATCAACCGCGGTGTGGAAATGGATTCCCAGGTGGCCGACGGTCCGCGCTCGGTTATTCTGCAACAGGTTACCTATGGCATTGCCGTGCGCATGGCGGTGATGTCCATGGCCATGCAACAGACTGCCGCCCAGGAAAGCCATGACTAAGCCGCGCATAAAAATCACCGGCGGACGGCTCATCGATCCGCACAACCGCGTGGATGACATCCTCGACCTGTACCTGGCCGATGGCCGGGTAACGGCCATCGGGGATGCCCCCGACGGTTTCGCCGCGGACACCGAGATCGACGCCACCGGACTGTGTGTCATCCCGGGGTTGATCGACCTGTGCGCGCGCCTGCGCGAACCGGGACAGGAGTTCAAGGCCACTATCGACAGCGAATGCCGGGCCGCGGCCGCCGGCGGCATCACCACACTGTGCTGCCCGCCGGACACCGACCCGGTCATCGACACGCCGGCCGTGATCGAACTGATCCATCACCGTGCCCGGCAGGTCGACGCCGCCCGCGTGGTCGGACTCGGCGCACTGACCCGGGGTCTCGACGGCGAACACCTGAGCGAAATGGCCGCTCTCAAGCAGGCCGGTTGCATCGGCGTCAGTAACGCACTGATACCGCTGGCCTCGACCCTGGTCCAGCGGCGCACCTTTGAGTACGCCGCGACCTTTGACCTGACCGTCTTTCTGCATGCCGACGATGCAGCGCTGTCAGCGGACGGCTGCATGCACGAGGGCCACGTATCGACACGGCTGGGTTTACCGGGCATTCCCGAGGCAGCAGAAACAGTCGCAGTGGCGCGCGACCTCGCCCTGATCCAGCAAACCGGCGTGCGTGCCCACTTCGGCAGACTCACGACACAGCGCGCCGTGCGCATGGTGGCGCGCTCCCAGTTCGACGGGGTACCGGTCAGCGCCGACGTCGCCATGCCAAATCTGTATCTCACCGAGCTGGACACAATCGATTTCGGCCCCGACTACCACTTCATCCCGCCCCTGCGCACTCAGGAAGACCGCGAAGGCCTGCGCGAAGGCCTGCGCGGCGGCACCCTGGCGGCCATCTGCTCCGATCACCAGCCGCACGAGGCCGACGCCAAGCTGCGGCCGTTTCCGGCCACCGAACCGGGGGCGTCGGGCCTGGATACGCTGTTGCCGCTGACCCTCAAACTGGTGGAGGAAAACCACCTGCTGCTGCCCGACGCCATCGCCCGGGTGACCAGCGGCCCGGCCCGGATACTGAACCTGCCCTATGGCGAACTGGGCGTGGGCCGGACGGCAGACATCTGTATTTTCGATCCCGACGCCACCTGGCGGCTGGAGGAAGGCTGCATGCACAGCCAGGGGAAAAACACACCGTTCCGCGGCTGGGAGATGCCCGGCCGGGTTCGCTATACCCTGCGTGACGGCGATATCATCTACAGCGCCGACGCCTCATGAACCATCCCGCGCGCCGCGATACCATCGAACTGGAAACCGCCGAGGTTCTTTCTCAGCAGGCTTTTGAGGGTGACCAGTATATTCTCCGGCTGCAGGCGCCGGGTTGCGCCGCCAGCGCCCGTGCCGGCCAGTTTGCCCACCTGACCTGCGATCCGCTGCTGGCCATGCGCCGGCCACTGTCGATCATGCGCGTCGATCCGCAACAGGGCTGGGTGGATTTCCTCTACAAGGCGGTCGGTCGCGGCACGCGGCTGCTGGCACAGCGCAAGGCCGGTGAATCCATCAGCCTGCTCGGCCCCATCGGCCGGCCGTTTACCCCGGACCCGGCGCGGCCACGCGCCCTGCTGCTGGGCGGCGGCGTCGGCATGCCACCGATGATTTTCCTGGCGGAGCACCTGAAACAGGCGAGCGGCCATACCCCCCTGGTGTTGCTGGGTTCGGAAGTCCCCTTCCCGTTCACTACGCAACCGTCGCGCATCCTGGTTCCCGGTATCCCGGACGGTGTGATCGGCGCCATGCCACTGCTCGAAGACTGGGGCATCCCCAGCCGCCTGGCCAGTCTGCAGGGTTATGCCGGCTGCCACGAGGGCTACATCACCGACCTGGCCCGGCACTGGCTGGATGCCCTGAATGATACGCAGTGCCGGGAAGTGGAGATTTTCAGCTGCGGCCCCCACCCCATGCTGCAGGCCGTGGCCGACCTGGCAAAAGACTATGGTCTGCCCTGCCAGGTCTCGCTGGAAGAATACATGGCCTGCGCCGTCGGCGGCTGCGCCGGCTGCGTGGTGCGGGTGGAAACGGAAACCGGACCGGCAATGAAGCGCGTATGCGTGGACGGGCCGGTATTTGATGCGCGCGCGGTGTTTCCCTGATTTAACTCACTTTAATTCAGGGTGTTTCTACCAGCGTCACGCCTTCCAGTGCGCTGCCCGCGTCGACCTCGTTATCTTTCAACTTGATCATCAGGCGCACTTCGTTGGCCGAATCGGCGTAATGAATGGCATCGTCCTGGGTGATCTCGCCCTCGCGGTACAGCTCGTACAGCGCCTGGTCGAAAGTCTTCATGCCCTGCTGGTTAGAGCGCTTCATCAGGTCCTTCAGCTTGTGCACCTCGCCCTTGCGAATCAGGTCGGAGGCCAGCGGCGTGTTGATCAGCACCTCGACTGCCACGTGGCGTCCCTTGCCGTCCGGCGTGGGGATCAGCTGCTGTGCCAGGATCGCCTTCAGGTTCAGCGACAGATCCATCAGCAGCTGGTCACGGCGATCTTCCGGGAAGAAGTTGATAATACGATCCATCGCCTGGTTGGAGTTGTTGGCGTGCAGCGTTGCCAGGCAGAGGTGGCCGGTTTCGGCGAACGCAATGGCGTGATCCATGGTTTCACGGGTACGGATCTCGCCGATCAGAATCACGTCCGGCGCCTGGCGCAAGGTATTCTTCAGGGCCGTACCGAAAGAATCGGTATCGATACCCACTTCACGCTGGGTAACGATACAGCCGGCGTGCTGATGCACGTATTCGATCGGGTCCTCGATGGTAATGATATGCCCGGTGCTGTTGTGGTTGCGGTAGCCGATCATGGAAGCCAGGGATGTTGACTTACCGGTACCGGTTGCACCGACAAATATAATCAGGCCGCGCTTGGTCATGGCCAGGTTCTTGATAATCGGCGGCAGTGTCAGGTCTTCGATGGTCGGAATCTTGGTTTCAATACGACGCAACACCATGCCGCAGTGATTGCGCTGGTAAAAGGCGCTGACACGGAAACGGCCGACACCGGTGGCACTGATGGCAAAGTTGCATTCGTGATTCTTGTCGAACTCCTTGCGCTGGTCCGTTGTCATCACGCTGAGGACGACCTCGCGCGCCTGGTCGGGCGTCAATGTGGATTGCGACACCGGTTTTATCCGGCCATTGACTTTCATGCTCGGTGGCATGCCCGCCGTGATAAACAGATCGGAGCCACCCTTGTGAACCATGAGCTTGAGTAAGGAATTGAAATCCATCAGTACACCCCGATCAGCGGAACAGTTCTTTGTTCATGGCCTTGGACCTGGCATCGATGCGACTGATCTGCCCGCGCGCCACCAGGTCCTGCAGGTTCTGGTCGAGCGTCTGCATGCCCACTGCCTGACCGGTCTGGATGGCCGAGTACATCTGCGCCACCTTGTCCTCACGGATCAGGTTGCGGATCGCCGGAGTGCCGATCATGATTTCGTGCGCGGCGATACGGCCGCCGCCGGTTTTTTTCAGCAGCGTCTGTGAAATGACTGCGCGCAGTGATTCCGACAGCATGGAACGCACCATGGTTTTTTCCGCTGCCGGGAACACGTCGATAATACGGTCGATGGTCTTGGCCGCCGAACTGGTGTGCAGAGTGCCGAATACCAGGTGACCGGTTTCGGCCGCGGTCAGCGCCAGACGAATGGTTTCCAGGTCGCGCATTTCGCCGACCAGGATGATGTCCGGGTCTTCACGCAGTGCCGAGCGCAGGGCTTCATTGAACCCGTGGGTGTCGCGGTGCACCTCGCGCTGGTTAACCAGGCACTTCTTACTTTCGTGCACGAACTCGATCGGGTCCTCGATGGTGAGGATGTGCTCGAAGCGCTCGTTGTTGACGTGGTCCATCATCGCCGCCAGCGTGGTCGACTTACCGGAACCGGTCGGCCCGGTCACCAGTACCACACCGCGCGGCTGATCGGCAATCTCCTTGAAACTTGCGGGACAACCCAGTTCTTCCAGCGTCAGGATGGTCGACGGGATGGTACGGAACACCCCGCCGGCGCCACGGTTGTGGTTGAAGGCGTTAACACGAAAACGTGCCAGGTTGGGAATCTCGAAGGAAAAGTCTGTTTCCAGAAATTCCTCGTAGTCCTTGCGCTGCTTGTCGTTCATGATGTCGTAAATCAGGCCGTGGACCGTCTTGTGGTCCAGT
This sequence comes from uncultured Thiogranum sp., assembly GCA_965544455.1. GTDB lineage: Bacteria > Pseudomonadota > Gammaproteobacteria > DSM-19610 > DSM-19610 > Thiogranum. The sequence continues at coordinate 10,530 of CBEUNK010000008.1, read as the reverse complement.
GCCGGCACATTGATACGGCGAATGTCGCCGTCGACACGAATCATGGGCGGCAGACCCGCGGAAATGTGCAGGTCGGAGGCGTTGTTTTTTACACTGAAGGCGAGTAACTCGGCAATATCCATGCGCTTTCCCTTTTACTAGAGTTCCGGATTTCCATATCGTCAGCCGGGCGCAGAACTTAACCTGAAACGTCGGCCCGGGCGGGCGCACTGCAATGCCGCAACGCTAGCGCCGCACGTACAGGCCGTCAAGCCACACCAGCCGTAAAGACGGCACGCCCGGGACCGCCCGGCCGCCACCGGTTTCACACTTGTATCAGCCAGTTATGATCCTGTATCTTCATCGACATGAAACAGACACAACTTGCTTTTATTGGCGCCGGCAACATGGCCCGCAGCCTGGTCGGCGGCCTGATCGCCGATGGCTGGGACCCGGCCAGCATTGCCGTAGCCGACCCGGATACCAACCAGCTGAGTGCCCTGGCGGGCCGCTTCCAGGTACGCACCGACACCGATAACCACGCCATCGCCCGCGACAGCGAAGTGCTGGTGCTGGCGGTCAAGCCACAGGTGATCCGCGAGGTGGCGCTTGACCTGGCGCCCGACGTACAGGCACGGCAGCCGCTGGTGATTTCCATCGCCGCCGGTGTTCGCGCCACCGATCTGGACCGCTGGCTGGGCGGCAACTGTGCACTGGTACGCTGCATGCCGAACACGCCGGCGCTGGTGCAGAGCGGCGCCACCGCACTGTTTGCCGGCCCCGGGGTATCCGCGGAACAGAAAGACCTGGCCGAGAACATTCTGCGCGCCGTGGGGCTTGCGATCTGGGTCGACGATGAAGATTTAATGGATGCCGTCACCGCCCTTTCGGGCAGCGGTCCGGCGTATTTTTTCCTGGTCATCGAGGCGCTGCAGGAAGCCGGCCGGGAGCTCGGGCTGCCGGCGAGAACCGCCAATCTGCTGGCTGTGCAGACGGCATTTGGCGCCGCCAAAATGGCCCTGGAAAGCCGCGACGAGGCGGCCGTGCTGCGACAGCGGGTAACCTCGCCCGGCGGCACCACCGAAAAGGCGCTGGCGGTGCTGGAAAATGGCAAGCTCAGGGCGCTGTTCGCCGATGCCCTGACCGCCGCCCGCGACCGCTCGCGTGAACTGGCGCAGCAGCTGGGGGCCGAATGATGGGCGGCAGTTACGTCACCAACCCCCTCGAGTTCCTGATCAATACACTGTTCGGACTGTATATCCTGACCGTCATGTTGCGCTTCCTGCTGGCCGCGGTACGGGCGGATTTCTACAACCCCATCAGCCAGTTCCTGGTAAAAGTCACCAACCCGCCCCTGCTGCCGCTGCGGCGGATCCTGCCCAGTGTCGGCAAGCTCGACACCAGTGCGCTGGTACTGATGCTGGCGCTGCAGATGCTGTCGTTTACCCTGATTGCCCTGCTGCGTGGCGGGCACATCTCGATCGGCACATTGCTGCTGCTTTCCTGTGCCGAGTTGCTCGGCCTGTTTCTGAACGTGCTGCTGTTTTCCATCTTCATCCAGGTGATTATCAGCTGGATCAACCCCGGTACGTTCAATCCGGCGATCTCGCTGCTCTACAGCCTGACGGAGCCTGTGTTACGACCCTGCCGCCGCCTGATTCCGCCAATGTCGGGCCTCGACCTGTCTCCGCTGGTGGCGCTGATTGGCATACAGCTGGCAAAAATGCTGTTACTACCGCCACTTATCTCGCTGGCCCAGTGAATCACCGGCATGGCCGACTGGTTCAGCTGGCAGGACAAGGCGCTGATCCTCGACGTCCGCGTCCAACCGCGCGCCAGCCGCGACGAAATCGTCGGTAGCCACGGCGACCGGCTGAAAATCCGCCTCACCGCGCCGCCGGTCGACGGCAAAGCCAACCAGTACCTGTTGAAATTCCTGGCAAAATTCTGCGGCGTACCCGTTCGCCAGGTAACATTGCTGAGCGGCGAGACGGGCCGCAGCAAGCGCATCCGCATCGACCGGCCGCAGCACCTGCCCGAGGGCGTTTCCCGGCCCGGAACGTGAACCCGGTCACACCGCACCGGCACCGCCCGCACTACACTGGACATTCGCCTAAACCGTTAAAAAACCGGTTAAAGACTGGCTTGCCGTGGCCGCTAGGACAGTCGGATGCGCAACAAGCGCAGGCCTAGTTTTATCAGCGACCGGGCGCCTGTCTTCGGGATCGGTAATTCCGTTTCTGATGTTGGCAGTCGCCTGATGAATAATAACCACTGGGAATCGGTTGCATGAAGCAGAACCAGCTCGATCAACGCTTGCAGTCCTACGGCGCCTGGCGCGACGACCTGATAAATACCGTGGAACGCTACCAGGCCTGGCTGGAAGACCAGGATATGGCCTCGGCCGAGCAGGAATTCAGTATCTTCGAAGCCATCGACGCGTTACGCAAGGACCGTTTGACGGTCGCCTTCGTCGCCGAATTCTCGCGCGGCAAGACCGAACTGATCAATGCGCTGTTTTTTGCCCACTACGGTCAGCGCCTGCTGCCGTCGGAAGCCGGCCGCACCACCATGTGCCCCACCGAGCTGTTCTACGACAGCGACAGTGAGGCTGCCTATATTCACCTGCTGCCTATCGAGACCCGCCTGCAGGAACAGAGCATTGCGGATTTCAAACACGAACCGATTCACTGGACCCAGATCCCGCTGGAGGTAGGCAATGCCGACCAGGTCTCGGAAGCGCTGCACGAGGTCATCAAGACCAAACAGGTACCGGTACAGCGCGCCCGGGAACTGGGACTGTATGATGAGAACACCGACCCGTATTTCCGCGCCCACGGCTCGACGCCGTCACAGGTTGAGATCCCGCACTGGCGGCATGCCCTGATCAGTTTCCCGCACGAACTCCTGAAGCAGGGCCTGGTGGTACTGGATACACCGGGCCTTAATGCCATGGGCAACGAACCGGAACTGACCCTTAACATGCTGCCCTCCGCCCAGGCGGTCATGTTCCTGCTGGGTGCCGACACCGGCGTTACCCGCAGCGACATGGAGATGTGGCAACACCACGTACGCGCGCTGCGCGACCAGTCGAACAAGAACCTGGTGGTAGTGCTGAGCAAGATCGATACCCTGTGGGACGAACTCAAGGACAGTGCCAGCATCAATGCCAGCATCGAGGCGCAGCGCCAGTCGACCGCCGAGCAACTGCAGGTCGACGCCGGGCGGGTGTTCCCCATTTCGGCACAGAAAGGCCTGATCGCCAAGGTGCGGGAGGACACGCGCCTGTTCCGCGACAGCCGTCTGGGCGAGCTGGAAACCTTCCTGGCCGAAACGGTGCTGCCACGCAAGCAGGACATCGTGCGCGACACCCTGGTCGGACAGATCGGCGGCATGATGGACGAGAACCAGACACTGTTGGGCAGCCGCCGGAGTGAAACCGAGAAACAGCTGGCCGAGCTGCGTTCACTGCGTGGCAAGAACGCCGATGTCATCATGCACCTGATGGCCAAGTCGCGCGAGGAACAGGCCGCCTATCTGCGTAACGTGGAAAGCTTCCAGAACAGCCGCCGGCTGCTGCAGAACCAGGCCCGCAACATGCTGGAAGCGCTCAGCATGGATACCCTGGATCGCCTGATCAGCAAAACCCGGGAATCGATGACTCACAGCTGGACCACGGCGGGCATGAAACGTGGCATGGAAACCTTTTTCGACGGTGCGCGCGACACCATGGAGCAGGTCAGCGGTCACGCTGAACAGACACGCATGCTGATCCGCGCCACCTACAAGAAATTCCACGAAGAGCACGGTCTGCCGCAGATCGTACCGAAACAGTTTTCCACCAGTTCCTACTCCACCGAGCTGGAGCGTCTCTACCAGGAAGCCGAGGCCTTCCGGCGCAGCCCGGTCACGACCATGACCGAGCAGTCCTTTGTCATCAAGAAATTCTTCATCTCGCTCGTCAGCCACACCCGTAGCCTGTTCTTCAAGGCCAATCAGGACGCCAACACCTGGCTCAAGTCGGTGATGAATCCGCTGGTCAAACAGATCAAGGAACACAAGACAACCATGGAAAAACGCCTGGAGACCCTGCGCCGCATCAGCGAGTCACGCGATACCCTGGATGCCCGCATCAGGGAACTGGACGCCGGTCTGCGTGAAACCAGGAGGCAGCTGGACAACCTGCAACACCTGCGCGAGGAACTGCTGGGCACGGGACCCGGCAGCGACACAGCCGCCGTCGGTACGGATAAAGCCGCAACAGCGGAAGCCGCCGTTTAAGCCACTCATTACGCCACGCCGGCAAGACAGGTCGCCTGTCTGCCGGTTTAATACCAGATTTATGCAACGCATCCGGTCCGGTTTAGTCTATAGTTCTAGTTGGAGCTATCGAACCATCAGAAGGAGATGCCGGATGTATAAGAAAAACATGATGTCTTTCCTGTTCAGCCTGCTGATTGCCCTGAGCGGCGCCAGCTACGCTGAGAACTCGCAGGATTTTGGCGATTACGTCGTTCATTTTAACGCCCTGAATACCACCCACCTGCCACCCAGCGCGACCCGGGAAGCGGGCATCAAGCGCAGTAAGAACCGGGGGATGGTCAACATCGCCGTCTTGCACAAGACATTGGGCACTGCCGGTGAACCTGTTGCCGCCAGTCTCAGCGCCGAAGCGACCAACCTGACCGGCCAGAAGCGTGCGATTGATCTGCGCGAGGTGCGCGAAGGCTCCGCCATCTACTATATCGGCGACTTTCCGATTACCCACGAGGAAGTGCTACGCTTCAACGTGAGTGTCAAACCGGAAGGACAGGACGACACCTACGAAGTCAAATTCAAGCAGCAGTTCTTCACCCGATAAGGCGGTACAGGGCGAACAGGCTGAAACCGACCACCAGCAGGCCGGCCAGGTGGCGCACGCGCGGCTCCCGGGCCCGCGCCGACAGCCGTTCCGCCAGCACCCCCATGGCCAACAGGTTGGGCAGCGTTCCCAGGCCGAAACTCGCCATCAGAGCGGCGCCGTAAAGCGGGTCGGCCGTCGATATCGACCAGACCAGTACACTGTAGACCAGGCCACAGGGCAGCCAGCCCCAGACCAGGCCGAGCAGAAAAGCGCCGGCGGGGCTGCGCACCGGCAGGAAGCGTCTGCCCAGCGGTTCCAGCCGCTGCCACACCGGGCCGCCCAGGCGTTCCACAAACGCCAGCCCGCGCCACCAGCCGCCCAGGTACAGCCCGAGTGCCAGCATGAACAAGGCGGCCAGCCACTGCAGAGCCAGCTGCACCTGGTGCAGGCCGCTCCAGTTGGCCGCCATCCAGCCAACGCCACCAAGCAGCGCACCGGCAACGGAATAGCTGGTGATGCGCGCCAGGTTATAGGCCAGCAGGTAAGCCCAGCGCGCCCGCCGAACACCCGGCTGCGCCGGCAATCCCAGCGACAGGGCAGTGACAATACCGCCACACATACCGACACAATGCACGCCGCCCAGCAGGCCGACCAGGAACGCCGCCAGCAGGGAGACGTCAGCCAGCATGTTCATTTCCTTGCAGCCAGGCCCGGAAGCGCGTAAGCAACAGCAGGCCGGGTATCGCAATCAATGCACAGGCCGTGAAAAACACGGTCCAGCCCAGCCACTCGGCAAAATAACCGGTGGGCGCCGCAACAATCACGCGCGGCACGCCCATCAGGCTGCTCAGCAGCGCGTACTGGGTCGCCGTGAAGCGTTTGTCGGTCAGGCTGGCCATAAACGCGACGAAAGCCGCGGTCCCCATCCCGGCACTCAGGTTTTCAAAGGCGATGACACCCGCCAGCAGCGGCAGGTGGTAACCGACCTGGGCGAGGACGGCAAAACCGGCCGTGGACAGGGCCTGCAGGATACCGAATCCCCACAACGCCCGATAAATGCCGGTGCGCAGCATGATGATACCGCCGGCAACGCCGCCAATGATCGTGGCCCAGAAACCGAACAGCTTGACCACTGCGCCGATTTCACTCTTGCTGAACCCAATGGCCAGGTAGAACGGCGTGGTCATGTTGCTGGCCATGGTGTCACCCACCTTGTAAAGCAGGATGAACACCAGAATCAGCACCGCGTCCGGCCGCCGGAAGTAATCGACAAAGGGCTGGATAACCGCCTGCCGGAGGGTGGTCGGTGTGTCGGCATGGATATCCGGCTCGGGTGCAAACACGGTGGTAACGATACCCACCAGCATGGTCAGCGCCATCAGCTGGTAGACCAGGGTAAAGCTCATGAAATCCGCCATGATCAGGCCGCCCCCTGACGCCAGCAGCATGCCCACCCGGTAGCCGTTGACGTACAGCGATGCACCCAGACCCAGTTCCCGGTCGCTCAGGGCTTCCCGCCGGTAGGCGTCGATAACGATATCCTGGCTGGCGGAGAAAAAAGTCACCAGCCAGGCAGCCACCGCAACACCGAGCGTGCTGACCGCCGGTTCAGTCCAGCCCAGTGCCGCAATCGATGCCATCAATATCAGCTGAATACTGATCAGCCAGCCACGCCGGCGCCCGAAAAACGGCAGGCAATACCGGTCGGTCAGTGGTGCCCAGAGAAACTTCAGGGTGTACGGCAGGCCGACCAGGGCAAACAACCCGATGGTACCGAGGTCAACCCCCTCGTCCGTCATCCAGGCCTGCAACACCGAGCCGGTCAGCAGCAGCGGCAGGCCGGAGGAGAACCCCATCAACAGCGCCACCAGCATGCGCCCGGAGAAAATACTCCGCAGCACGCCGGTCACAGGCGCACCCCCCGCACCGGCGCCATGCTACAGGCTGTAATCATAGTCCATGATCAGGGGGGCATGGTCGGAGAAACGCTTGTCCTTGTAGATGCGTGCCGCCTGGATATGCCCGGCCATACCCGGTGTCACCACCTGGTAGTCGATACGCCAACCGACGTTTTTCTCCCAGGCCCGCCCGCGGTTAGACCACCAGGTAAACCGGTCGGGATTCGGGTCAACGGCGCGAAACGCGTCGACATAGCCGGCCGGCCCGAACAACTCGTCCATCCAGGCACGCTCTTCGGGGAGAAAGCCGGAGTTTTTCAGATTGCCGCGCCAGTTTTTCAGGTCGATCTGTTTATGCGCGATATTCCAGTCACCGCAGATAATGTACTCCCGGCGTTTGCGCCGCAGCTTGCGCAGGTGGGGCATGAACCGCGCCATCATGTCGAACTTGAGTTGCTGCCGCTCTTCACTGGACGAACCGGAGTGCATGTACAGCGAGACCACACTGAGCGCGCCGAACCGCACCTCGAGGTAACGCCCCTCGGCGTCGACATCTGGCCAGCCCAGCCCTTCGATCACCTTGTCCGGCCTGCGCCGGCAGTAGATCGCCACGCCGCTGTAGCCTTTTTTTTCCGCGTCGTGAAAATAGGCATGCCAGGACCGTGGCCGGAAGACCCGGTCCTCCAGCTGGTGGACCTGGGCCTTGGTTTCCTGGATGCAGACCACGTCAGCGCGCTGGCGGGTCATCCAGCCGAAGAAGCCCTTGCGGGCCGCGGCCCGGATCCCGTTGACGTTGGCACTGATAATACGCATGCATTCTCCTTGATTACCCGCGCGTGTATCATACCGGAGCTTTTGATGCCCCGGTGGAAGGATATGCAGTCGTACAAAAAAGAGTTTCTTGAATTTGCCATTGACGCCGGCGTGTTGCGCTTCGGCGAATTCACCCTCAAGTCGGGCCGTGTCAGCCCGTATTTTTTCAACGCCGGCCTGTTCAACACCGGGCGGCACCTGGCACGCCTGGGCCGCTTCTATGCACAGGCCATTGCGGATTCGGGCTGTGATTTCGACGTCCTGTTCGGCCCGGCCTACAAGGGTATCCCCCTGGCGGCCGCCACCGGCATCGCCCTGGCCGACCACCACGACCGCGACGTACCCTTCTGTTTCAACCGCAAGGAAGCCAAGGACCACGGCGAAGGTGGCAACCTGGTGGGTGCGCCGCTCGAAGGCCGGGTCCTGATCATCGACGACGTCATTACCGCCGGCACCGCCATTCGTGAATCACTGGGCATTATCGCCGCGGCCGGCGCCACCGCCGCCGGTGTCGTCATCGCCCTGGACCGCCAGGAGCGTGGCCAGGGTGAGCGATCGGCTATCCAGGAAGTCGAGCAGGACCTGGGACTGCAGGTAAGCAGCATTGTCACCCTCGCGGAATTACAGGCGTACCTGGTGAAGCTGCCAGCCTACGCCGATGCCCTCAAGGGAATCACTGCCTATCGCGCGGAATATGGTGTTCGGTAGGAGCACCCGAGGGTTTTCAGGGTGCTCCCACCTATCCGACAATCAGCTTCACCCCGATTATCAGCGTGATCAGTTCGAACGCCCGCTTGATCCAGCGGTTGCCCTTTTTGATCGCCAGGTGCGCGCCGGCGTAGCCACCCAGCAGTGAGCCGGCCAGCAGGGCCGGCAACCAACTCCAGCGGATTTCCGCCAGAAAACCCAGCGTCAGCGCCCCGGCGCCGTTCCAGAAGATACCCACCAGCACCAGGGTATAGGCCACGGCGCGCCGGTAATCGAAACCGAACCAGCGGACCAGCCACAGGGTCACGAACAGGCCGGTTCCCGAGGTCAGCGAACCGTTCAGCGCACCGATGCAAAACAGGCCGGCACCGCCGATAGCGAACCCCGCCGGGTCCCGGTGCCGGCGGGACTGAGTCTGTCCCAGCGCCGGATTAAGCCAGGAATACAGACCCAGACCGGCGGTGAGCAGGCCAAGCGCGATCTCGGCACTGCGGCCGGGGATGTAGACAATGACGTTGGCGCCCACCACCACCCCCGGGAGACCGGTTGCAAGTATAAATAATGCAAGGTTTTTCTCCAGGCTGCCTTCCCTCAAGTGGCGCAGGGTCGCGCCGATACCTAGAGCAACACTGGCAACTTTGTGGGTCGCCAGCGCAATCACGAATGGCAGACCCAGGAAGATCAGCGCCGGTAGCTGGATCAGGCCGGCTCCACCGCCGGAAAAGGCCGAAAACAGGTTGGCCACCAGGGAGATAAGGAACAGCAGCAGCTGACTGGACAGGTCCATCAGCGCTTGATTTTTAAACCGCAGGCGATAAAACAGCCTGGGGCGACGGGAATACAGACTGTACTGGCGATGAATATGAACATACTGAAACGTTTAATCACTCCGATCCTGTGCGCCCTGTTGTGGCTGCCCGCCGCCGCTGTACAGGCCGGCAAACTGTACAAGTGGGTCGACGAATCCGGCCAGGTCCGCTACGGCGACCGCATTCCACCGCAGTATGCCAGGAAGAGCAACGAAACCCTCAACAACCAGGGTATCGTGGTGAAACAGAAGGCTGCCGCCAAGACCCGCGAACAGATTGCCGAAGAAGAGCGTATAAAGAAAGTCAAAGCCGAGGAAGAACGCATCCGCCGCGAGAAGGCCTACCAGGACCGGATCCTGCTGGACACCTTCACCAACGAAGACGAGATGATTCTGACCCGTGATGGCAAGATCGAGGCGATTGAAGCCGTGATTCGTGTTACCAACGGCCGCAGCGAAAAACTCAAACAGCGCCTCGCCGACCTGAAACGGCGTGCCGCCAACCTGGAACGCGCCGGCAAGCCGGTGCCGGACAAACTCAGCAGCGATATTGTCGAGTCACGCCACCAGATTGCCCAGAACCGCGAATACGTGGAAAACCGCAAGGCCGAGCAGCAGAAAATACGTGAAAAGTTCGAGGCGGACATCAAGCGCTTCCGCGAACTGAAAACGGCGGAGGCCGACACGGCCGGGGAATAACACTGCACCACCGCCTTAACCGCGAATCAGCGTCCCCACACCCTCGTCGGTAAACAGTTCGACCAGCACCGCGTGTTCGACGCGGCCATCGATTATGTGTGCACTGCGCACACCGGACTTGACCGCCGACAGGGCGCAGCGGATCTTCGGCAGCATACCGCCGTGAATGGTGCCATCGTCAATCAGCGTATCGACCTCGGCCGCTGTCAGGCCGGTCAGCAGCTTGCCCTGCTTGTCCAGCAGACCGGTAGTGTTGGTCAGCAATATCAGCTTTTCCGCCCCCAGCACCTCGGCCACCCGGCCCGCGACCAGGTCGGCGTTGATATTGTAGGAACGCCCGTCCTCACCGACACCGATCGGCGCGATTACCGGGATAAACCCGCCCGAAACCAGCATGTCGACCACCGAGGAATCGATACTCGCCACCTCGCCGACGTGGCCGATATCGATGATTTCCGGTACCTCGAGTTCCGGGGCATTACGGGTGATTTTCAGTTTATTGGCCCGTATCAGGTCGCCATCCTTGCCGGTCAGGCCCACGGCGCGGCCACCGTGACGGGTAATCAGGTTGACGATATCCTTGTTCACCAAACCGCCCAGCACCATTTCCACCACGTCCATGGTTTCGCTGTCGGTCACCCGCATGCCCTGCACGAATTCGCTTTGCTTGCCGATCTTGTCAAGCACCTGGCCGATCTGCGGACCGCCACCGTGTACCACCACGGGGTTGATACCGACGAGCCGCATCAACACGATGTCGCGCGCAAAGCCACTCTTCAGCT
>CBEUNK010000007.1:0-48184 GCA_965544455.1 uncultured Thiogranum sp. | reverse complement strand
GCGCGCGCCTGCGCATTGCCCTCGCCCGCCTGGTCTACCGCAGTTACCTGATTCGGCACACGCGCCACTACCCTGGTTTCCACCAGTTGCTGGTCGACCTGAAACTGGCCACCTGGTTCGGCACGCCGGCCACGGCGCCGACCGGCCTGATGCCGGATGACATTCCGGCCGTGATCGCGCGCATCCAAAGCGTTGCCGTGGAGCGATGATTTAACCGGCAAATCCTCGAGCCATCTCAAAGATTCCTGAAAAATAACCGGCGCGTGGCACTAACAGCCTGTATCCCGTTTGTGTGATAATCCGCACCAATTCTGAACACGGTCATTTCTTAATCTTACCGTTTGCGGATGCCCGATATGACACTACTGAACCTGGAAGCTTTCGATAACGCTCCCCTGCAGCGCGACCCGTTCGATTTCCTCATCACGGAAGGCGTGCTGTCGGACAATGACCTGGACACGCTCAACCGCGATTACCCCGCCATTGAAATCCCGGCCAACTTCAAACCGGAGGACCTGGAATATGGCCCGTCCTTCCAACAACTGCTGGATGAAGTTGACAGCGAGGAATTCCAGGCCGCGGTGGAGCACAAGTTCGGCGTTAACCTGGACAATACCGTCAAGACCATTACCGTGCGCAAGTACTCGGAGATGAGCGACGGCAACATTCATACCGATCACCCCAGCAAGGTCATGACGGTACTGATCTATTTCAACAAGGAATGGACCCAGGAAGGCGGCAAACTGCGCATGCTGCGCAGCAAGCACGATATCGAGGACTACGCGGCCGAGGCGACGCCCGTCGGCGGCACGCTGCTGGCTTTCCGCCGTAACAACCGCTCATATCATGGCTACAAGCGTTTCGAAGGTGAGCGCCGCATGGTCCAGGTCAACTGGGTGAAGTCCGGCCGCCTGGCCTGGTATGCCCAGCAGCTGGCACGCCTCGGCACCCATACCGGCAAGCGCCTGCTGCGCCTGACGCGGGGTGCCTGAACGCTTTCAGGAAGCGCGGGCGTCGTTCTGCGCCGGCGGCACACTCGCAGACTGCCTGTAGCCGAACACCGGATCCAATCCCTGCTCGACCATTCGGTCGATTTCAGCTACCTGGACATCCTCGAAGTAATCCCGGTAGCCCCCGACCTTGGCACGGCGCACCTTGAAGGAATTCGGATTCTTCCTGTCGCCGGGTTTGACCCGTGCGCCGCTGCCCTTGAACAGGCTTTTTTCCTCGAGTTTTTTCATGTTCTCGTAAGAAGCGAATTCAACCGCCTTGTCGACCTCTTCAGCGGTGCCGGGCGTACCGGCAAACGCCAGCACCTTGTGCATGACAGCCGCCGGATCCTGGCGCATGTCCTCGTAGCGGATAATCAGGATGTCGTCTCCGAAGTCGGCCAGGGCCTGCGCCCAGCCGTTGAAGAAATCGACAATACGCGGAACACCGCAAGCGGGGTTGGTGACAAAGTCCCAGACCCCGATATCGGCACCGTGGGCGGGATAGTTGTTGAGGCGTTTCTTGTGCGGCCGCATGCGGTACTTCCACTGGAAAAACTGGGAGACAGCCACATCACGGGGGTCCCGCACCAGCAGCACCACCTTCTTTCCACGGAAGTGATTCAGTGAATCCAAATTCTTAAGAAAGTCCCGCATATAATTGTTATGACTGAAAAATACTTTGGGTACAGCCGGATTCATCCGGTACAGGTTGTCGAACTCCAGCAGGCGGTCGACGGGCAAGCCGTGTTTCACCTGGTAGAACCGTGACAGCATCACCCGGAACCAGGTCCGCCCACTCTTGCCCCAGGAAATCAGCACCCAGTCGGCGAGCTGCAGCTTGCGGAATTCCTCCGCGCCGCGCATCCGCCGCTCGATAGCGATACGCCGTGCCTCGGGCAGAAAAAACAGGCCGGTAATAACGACATGCCGCTTGATCGCGGCCCAGATATCATACATAGAGATTCGGGCGTCCTGTAACGCCGGCAGACGGATTGGCAAAGCGGGGCTAGTTTAACGGTATTTGCAGGCGCCTGCATCCGCCCCGACCCGGGGAGCATACCTGCTACAGCGCCTAACGTTCAGACCAGGGCTTGAAGGGAAACTGCACTTTCGCGTCCTGCAGCTCTTTCGGCAGCACCAGCAGACGCCAGCCGTTCTGGATCTGCATCACGTAGGTCGACTTGGCGGTCTGCCGCCCCGTTTCGTCGACCTGGTAGCGCCCCACCAGCGACTGGAACTTCATCGTACTGCACTGCTGGCGGATGGCATCCTTGTCCAGCGAACCGGCCAGGCGCACGGCGGCCTCCAGTACCTGCGCGCCACCATAACCCAGCGCTGCCTGCACGCTGGCGTTGTGCCCGAACTTGCTCTTGTAGCGGTAGGAGAGATCCATCGCCATCGGCATGGCCGCGCTGCGCATCCAGGCCACCACGCCCATGATGCCGTTGGCGTCATCGCCCAGCTCAGTGACGAACTCCCTCAGCGCCGGTCCGACCGTAAACGCGAAGGCCTTGGGTGAAAAATTCTGCCGTTTGGCCTCGCGAACCAGGGCGATCGAATCTTCCAGGTAAGTACCGCCGATCACGAGATCGGGCTGCGCCGCCTGCATGCCGCTGACCAGGCGCGCATAATCGGCACCCTCCTGCGGATACTCGCGGTCGAAAACCAGCTGCATGCCGTGTTCGGCCGCGCGCAGGCGGACACCTTCGGCCACCTGGCGCGGGAACTCGCTGTCGGCGTACACCAGTGCAATGGTTTTCAGCCCGGCGTTGGCAGCCAGTTCGATCAACAGGTCCATGTAGTGGCTGGCCACGTCGTCGACACCGAAGATATTCCGGTAACCGCGCGCCCAGATGGTGTCGCCGGCCGCCCCCGTCGCCACCATCGGAAACTGATATTTTTCCGCCACGCTGCTGGCCGCCAGCGTGATATCAGAGCCATAGGGACCCAGCAGCAGGTCAACCTTGTCTTCGTTGATCAGGCGTTCGTACAGCCGGGCGCTGGTCTGCGGATCGGACTTGTCGTCGTAGTACACCAGCTTGACCTTGCGGCCCAGCAGGGCACCGCGCTGGTTGATGTCATGCACCCACATCTGGATACCTTCCAGCGCGACACTGCCGGGACCCTCGTAAGGTCCGCTGAGCGATACGGTCACGCCGACACGGATCGGCTCAGCGGCGGCGGCAAGCTGCCAGGCAAAGACGATCTGGAGTAACGCCAGCAGGGCCGCGAACCGGGATAAATTTTTCACTGTCATCGCCATAAATCCGCCCTAGCGCTCGATGTCCAGCTGGCGCTTGGTGGTATAGAGCATGCGCACCAGTTCATATTCAAACGGTGAACCGGTTTCGTAATAGCGGAACGCGGTGTGCGCACGCACGTCGACCGCCCAGAGGATATCCATGGCCCATTCCTGATAGGCTTCCATATCGGTCGCCCGCTGCCGGAGTTCGTTGCGTGTAACCCAGTCCACGGCATAACCCACACCATCGCGCAGGTTCGACGGCCCCAGTATCGGCAGCACCAGGTATGGCCCGTTTCCCACGCCCCAGTGCCCCAGCGTCTGGCCGAAGTCTTCCTGCTTTTTGGGCACATCGCTGGCTACATCGAAAAAGCCCGCCAGGCCCACCGTGGAATTGATCACCAGGCGGGTGGTCGTGTTGAGGGTCTTTTCCGCATTCAGCTGCAGGATACTGTTGATCAGGGTCGTGACATCGGTCAGGTTATTGAAAAAATTATGCAGCCCCCTCTCCAGCGGGTCGGGCGTGACATACTGGTAAGCGGCCACGCCGGGAAGGAAGACGTAACGGTCGAAATAGTAGTTGAAGCGGTAGATGCTGCGGTTAATGCCTTCCAGCGGATCCCAGATCAGGTCGGCCTGGTAAACCACATCCTCACCCAGTACCCGGTCGGCCGGGAATGTCGGGGACTCCACCGGCTCACCGATTTTCGTCGGCGCGGTGCTGCAACCTGCAAAAAGCAGGCTTAATCCCAGCAGCAGCATACCGCCCGCCATTTTCCCGGCCCCGTCCAGCAAGCTCACCACGCCGGCGACCTCCCGAATACCTCGAGCATGTGCCGGACGTTATCCGGGTACTGCATGTTGCCGCAGTGGCCGCCGTGCGGATAGATTTTCGCCCGCTCGCCGAACACGCGGGGGAAGAAATCGATCTCTCCATCATCCAGGATCAGGTCATCGCGGTTGTGCATGACATAAATCTTGTCCGAGGTTTTCAGATAATCCTCAATGGACTGCAGACTCATGCTGTCGATCATTTTCCGCCGGCTGACGGGCTGCTCCAACCGGGCGTTATAGTAGGGGTAGAAAAATTCATGAAAATAATCGGTAAACCCCAGGCGCATGGCGACCTTGCCGTAATCGCCCGGGGCACTGTTTCGGCCCAGGCTGACATTTTTCGGCTTGATGTAGCCGTAATCGATCATCAGATCGGAGGTGAACGCCAGGTGCGCCGACGAAAAACGGAACGACAGCCCGATGAGTGACGCCAGTTCCTCGTCACGGGGCTGCAGTTCCTGGAAGACCTTGTAGAGAAATTCCTCACCGAACTCCAGCCGGTCGGCGCGCGAATACACCTGGCTGAATGCCTTCACCATCTTGTTGTAGAACGCCGGGAAATTATCGACGCCACCGGGAATGTTCTCCAGCATGCGGTCGAGCAACGAAATCGAGTTATACAGCTTGACCGGCGGGTTGATCATCAGCGCCCGCTTGAAATTGAACACCTTGCGCTGTTCGTCCAGCCAGGTAACGAAGGCGGTATTGAAACCGCCCAGGCTGTAACCGGTGACGTAGAAATCGGTGACCTCGATCCTGTTTTTGAATTTGGCCCAGATCAGTTCCATCACGCGGTAGAGATCCTCGGCGTCGTGCACGGTATGCCCGGGGACGCCGGTTGTCGAAGCGGCGACAATAAAGTTGGGCAGGGTCGGTGACGACAGCGAGACGACATGAAAACCATTGGCGTAAAAGGCCTCGCCCAGTGCCTTGTTCTTGGCACCGTCGTAGGAGCCGCCGGTACCGGCAATCATGAAAACCAGGGGCGCGGGTTTATCCTGAAAGGCGTAGGAATAGCGCAGCTCCGATTCGTACCAGAGGTAATCGGGCGCCTTGCGGTCGGGGAACACCTTCAGGCGATCGGTCTTGACGTGGATCTCGGGAAACGTTTTCTGGAATTTTTCCGGCGTGCCGACGACAGTGGCCTTGAAGTTGTCGTCAATCGGGTAACCGTAGGCGGCTGCATCCTGCACCGTAGCTGTGCTCGCCCAGGCGCCGGCGGTCCAAACCAGTGCGCAAAGGCAAACCGCAAGATTTCTTATTATTGTCATCATGCCTGAATGACCGCTCTTTTCCCGTTGTCGGGCAACTCTAGCACAGTCCCGCCCGCGGAAACGAGCCATCTTGTGCCACCTTTCAGCCGCCGGGCGCGGGTGGCACGACACCTGCAAGCCCAACTGCTGTCATCAAAACGTAACAGGGCGCTGCTCCAATCAGTGCTTGACGCAGATCAATTAAAGCAGCGATTGCCGGTGAATCCGTTCAAAACATGGTGTGTAATCGTCACCCCCTGTTACGGTAACCGGAACCCGATCAGACAACCGGTATGAATACCTCGCCAACCACATCGGAACCGCCCGCCATCACCTGGCGGCACTATGCACTGACCTTCGGCGTATCATTGCTGCTGTGGCTGTTGCTGGTGGGCAACCTGAAAAGCGATGAAGTACTGACCGGTGTGCTGGTCGCCCTGCTGGTCACGGTGCTGTTCGCCTCGCGCCTCGAGATCTTTACCGGGTTTCGTTTCAGCTGGCTGGCGCCTGTCTATATCTGTATTTACCTGGCGCATTTCCTGCTCGCCCTGTTACGCGCCAATATCGATCTCGCCAGGCGCGTACTGTCACCCTCGTTGCCCATTCGCCCCCAGCTGGTCGAAATCACCACCGGCCTCAAGTCACCGCTGGGCAGAATGCTGCTGGCCAACACCATCACCCTCACACCGGGTACGATGACCGTGGACGTGCTGGACGATCGTCTACTGGTGCACTGGGTCTACTGCCCGCCCGGAACCGACGCACAGGAGGCGACCCGGCAGATCGCCGCGACCTTCGAAACCAACCTGCGGCGGTTCCTGATATGAGCCTGGATCTCAGTGTGCTGGAAATCATCGCCATCGCGTTGTTGCTGATCATCGGCGTGGGACTCGCTACCATCCGGTTGTTGCTGGGGCCGACGACACCGGACCGGGTGGCGGCGGCGGATACGCTCGCGGTCATAACCACCGCCGGTCTGGCCGGTCTCGCCAGCGTATTCGACAACCCCATTTACCTGGATATCGCCCTGGTCTACGGCACCCTCGCCTTCGTGGGCACCGTGGCCATTGCGCGCGCCATCGAGGGCAACCGGCAATGATCGGGCAAATCGGCGATGTGTTGCTGTTGATCGGGGGTGCATTCATTGCGCTCGGCAGCCTCGGCCTGCTGCGTATGCCGGACGTCTACAACCGGCTGCAGGCCGGTACCAAGTCAGCCACGCTCGGCACCCTCGCGGTACTGCTGGGTATCGGTTTCCATCATCCCGACTGGTGGGCCAAGCTGCTGGTCATTGCGGGTTTCGTGCTGTTCACCAACCCGGTCGGCTCGTCGAGTATCGCCCGTGCCAGCCACCTGGCGGGGATAAAACCCTGGTGTAATGACCGCCAGGCAGACGTGGACAAGCAAGGACAGGAATCATGAACATTGTCCTGCTGGTCATCGTCATCGTCATGCTCGGCAGCGCCGTGGCGGTACTGCTGCTGAAGGATTTTCTGGCTGCACTGGCAGCGTTCTCGGTGGTATCGCTGGGGCTGTCGGTGCTGTTTGTGTTTCTGCGTGCGCCGGACGTGGCCATGACCGAGGCCGCCATCGGCGCCGGCCTCAGCAGCCTGCTGTTTGCCCTGGCGCTGCGCCGCCTGGGCCTGTGGCGTATCGGGAGGACATAGACATTATGCGCCGTTTTACCGCTGCCCTGTTTCTGCTCGGACTGGGATTCCTGATCACAGCGATCATCGGCAACCTGGACATCGGCCACAGCGAGGCACTGGCCGGTGCAGCCATCAACGCGGCCGCGGCCGACCAGGTAGGCGCCGCCAATTTCGTCACCGCCGTGGTACTGGGCTATCGCGGTTTCGACACCCTGCTGGAACTGACCATTCTGTTTACCGCCGCCACCGCCGGCGGGCTGGTACTGGGACGACCGCGTGCGGCGGCGCCGCACGACCCGCAAGCGGGATTGATTCTGCGCGCCGGGGCCGATTTGTTCTTTCCGCTGTTTGTGGTGGTCGGGCTATATATCATCCTGCACGGCCACCTCACACCCGGTGGCGGCTTCCAGGGCGGCGTGATACTGGCCGCAGCCTTCTTCGTGCCATTGCTGGCACGCCCGGGCACCCCCCTCGACCACCGCCTGGCCGCCGCTATCGAGGGTCTGGCCGGTGCCGGTTTCATCCTCATCGGGCTGCTGGCCATGTTGGAAGGAAACGCCTTTCTCACCCCCCTGTTCGACAAGGGCCAGCTGGGTAACCTGCTGTCCGCCGGCAGCCTGCCATTGCTGTACCTCGCCGTCGGCCTGAAGGTGGGTGCGGAACTCGCCGGCCTACTCGCCCGGCTGGCCGAAACGGAGGCGACGGATTGATGCCGGATACCGGTCTCATACTCTATACCGGCGCGTTCGGCCTGATCTTCATCGGCATTGCCGGCATCGTGCTGTCGACCCACCTGGTGCGGATTATCTTCGCCATTGCCCTGCTCGAGGCCGGTGCCAACCTGCTGCTGTTACTGGCGACCTGGCATGAGGATGCCTCTGCGCCGATTATCGTCGCCGGCCGTGTGCCGGCAGTGATGGCCGACCCGGTGCCACAGGCCCTGGTACTGACGGCCATTGTCATTGGCGTCGGGGTCCTGGCGCTGGCGCTGAGCCTGGCGGTGCGCGTGCAACGCGCCTGGGGTACGCTCGATATTCACGACGTCCGCCGGCGCATGGAGCAGGCGATCGCCGACGAAGCCGGTATCGATCTGCCGGCCAGCAGCGACGCGCCGCAGACCACGCCGCTGGCCGTGCGACAGGAGCATGCACCATGAACGCCCTGGTGCTGATGATCGCCCTGCCGCTGGTTACGGCGTTTCTGCTGCCATTGATCACACGCCTGTCCGCGCTTGCCGGCCGCTGGGTCGGACCGCTGGTACTGCTGTACACCGCCCTGCTCGGCCTGTCCCTGTGGCCCCAGACTGGTGACAGCATTACAGTGATCGAGCTGGGAAATTTCCGGCCACCGCTGGGTATCGTGCTGGTCGCCGACCGGCTGGCAATCCTGTTCGCCGTCGCCACCACCCTCGGCACCCTGCTGCTGTGGCCCGGCCGTGGTCAGGACCCGGTGCGCCAGTCGACCCTGGCGTTGATCCTGGCGGCCGCCGGCAGCGGCCTGGCGCTGTCCGGCGACCTGTTCAATATCTATGTGTTCTACGAACTGCTGGCGGTGGTGTCCTACGGCCTGATCGCCGGCAGCGCCTCGCCCCAGGCGCATGCCGCCACGCTGCGCTACCTGGTGATCAGCGCCTTCGGTGCGGCGCTCGCCCTGACCGGCATCGCGCTGGTTTATGCGGCCACCGGCACCCTCAACCTGGCGCAACTGGCCGAGCTCGCGCCGCAGAAACTCGACAACCTGCAGGGCCTGGCGGCCTTTGTCCTGCTGCTGATCGGCTTCGGTGTCAAGGCCGAGTTGTTCCCGGTCAATACCTGGGTACCGGAAGTCTACGCCACGGCACCCAAACGAATCGCCGGCCTGCTGGCCGGTGTCGCGTCCAAACTGGCCCTGCTGGTGATCGTGCGCCTGCTGGTACTCATCTTCCACCAGCCTGAAGCGCTGCAGGTCATGCTGTTGCTGGGGATCCTCGGCGTGGTCAGCGGCGAACTCGCGGCCTGGCGCGCACGCGACCTGAACCGCATGCTGGCCTACTCGTCCATCGGTCATCTCGGCATCATGTTCATCGCGTTTGCAGTTCCGGGAAAGGCCGGTCTGTTCGCCGGCCTGGCGGTGGCACTGCATCACCTGCTGGTCAAGCCCGCGCTGTTCCTGCTGGCCGAACGCTGGGGAGGCTCGCTGCACAACCTGGCCGGAGCGGCCAGGGTATCGCCGCTGGGCGCCGCACTGTTCGCCCTGCTGGCGTTGTCACTGATCGGCGTGCCACCGCTGCCCGGTTTCTGGGCCAAGTTGCTGGTCATGATCAATCTGATGCAACAGGACAGTGGCCTGTACCTGCTGGGCGCCGCGGTGATCATGGCGGGTGCCGCCCTGGAAGTTAATTACCTGTTCCGGGTGGTCACGTCGTTTTACGACCGCCAGGCCGAACCCTTGCCGCAAGCGCACAAGCCACTGGAACTCGGCCTTACCGGCCTGCTGGGTGTCATCCTGCTGTCAGGTACCCTGTTGATCGCCCCGCTCGGCGACGGAATCGAAAAGGTCGCCGCCCAGGCCAGTGACAGTGACGCCTATATCCAGGCGGTGCGACCGCAGGGGCAGCCATGACCTCGCTCGACCACCTGTTACTCCTGTCGCTGGCAACCGTTGTTGTCGCCCTGCTGCTGGGCAACGGTCGTGCCGCCGGCTCCAACCTGACTGTACTGTATGCCGCCCAGGGTGCAGCGCTGCTGTTCATGTCCGGGCTCGGCTACGGCAGCGAGACAGTTATCCCCGCCAGCCTGCATATCGACCTGCTGGGCCAGTCGCTGCACTGGCGTTTCGACGGCCTGGCCTGGTTTTTCGCCCTCATCACCATCGGCGCCGCCCTGTTGAGCTGCTGGTTCAGTGCCGGCGAATGGGCCGAACGCTACCGCGAACAGGGAGGCAGCCTGCGCCTGTTCCATACCACGCTGGCGGTGAATGTCACTGCCATGCTGCTGCTGCTCGCCAGTGGCGACCTGTTGAGCCTGTTCATCGGCTGGGAACTGGTCAGCTGGGCCAGTTTCCTGTTGATGGCGCTGGCCGGTGGCGCCGCCTTCCGCTATGCCCTGCGTTACCTGACCTACGCCTTCGGCGGTGCCATGGCGGTGCTGATGGGACTGGTGCTGATCTACGCCCGCACCGGCAGCTTCGAGTTCGGGGCGTTGCAGCAAGCCATGGACGACATGGCGCCGGCCACGCTGTGGTGGCTGTTGCTGTTACTCGGCACGGGTTTCGGCGTCAAGATGGCATTGATCCCGTTTCACCTGTGGCAGGCCAAGGCCTATGCCGAAACGCCCGGCCCCGGCGCCGCCTTCCTCGGTGCCATCTCGTCGCGCATGGGCCTGTTCGCCATCATGGTGGTCTTCGTCCAGTTAATCGGACTGACGCACCTGATCGACCGGCCGGTGCCGTTCACTTTTCTCAGTGCACGTGACCTGCTGGCCTGGATCGCCGTGTTCACCATCATCTTCCCGACGTTCACGGCGCTGCGGCAACACGATGCGCGCCGCCTGCTGGCCTGGCACGGCATCGGCCAGGGTGGCTACATGCTGCTCGGTGTGCTGATCGCTGATGACCTCGGTTCGGCCGGCGGCCTGATGCACGTCTTCAATCACGCCACTTACCAGGCCATGCTGTTCATGGCAGTGACCGCCGTCATTCACCGCACCGGCACCTCGGACCTGAACAAACTCGGCGGACTGGTGGCACGCATGCCGTTGTCTTTCCTCGCCATGCTGATCGGCATTATCGGTCTGGCGGGGCTGCCCCCCATGAACGGCTTCGTCTCGAAATGGCTGATCTACCGCTCCCTCATCCTGGAAGGCAGCCCGTTCCTGTTCCTTGGCGCGGTCATCGGCACCCTCGGTACCATTCTCAGTGTCTACAAGCTGATACACAACACCTTCCTGGGTCAGCTGCGCCTGGAACACGAACAGGTCGAGGAAGCGCCACTGAGCATGGTCATCCCGATGATGTTGTTGTCGACCATTGTCTTCGTGACCGGTTACTTTCCGGGGCTGGTACTCGACTGGGTGGCTGCCGCCCAGGCCGCCGTCGGTCTGCCGGTGCTGGCACATCACCTCGGCGGCGTGGCAGTGGACAAGGGCGGCCTTGACATGATCTGGGTGGTTTCCATCCTGCTGGCGGGTTTTGCCGTCGGCGCGCTGGTGTTCTTTTCCGGCAACCGCAGCAAGCGGGTCCACCAGCTGGACAACTACGCCGGCGGGCATTTCCTCACGGCGGAGACACGTTACCAGTACAGTGACAATTTCTACCCGGGGCTTATGCATCTCGTCGGCCCCTGGTACCGTAAAAGCTTCCGCTGGCTGGAACGCGCCTTTGTATCGTCGCTCGATACCCTGTCGCTGGCCATCCAGGGCTTTTTCCGCAGCAGCCACCCCTCGTTCTACCTGCTGGTGGTGGCTGTCACCGCCTTGTCCTGGGTGATGTTATGAGTGTGGGTGAACTGATCCTCGAACTGGTTCTCATGCCGCTGGTGGCGTTCGTCATCGGCCTGGGCATGGTGCTGATGATGCGCCGTATCGGCGCCAGGATTCAGCGGCGCATCGGCCCGCCGTTTCTGCAGGCGCTGTTCGACATCGTCAAACTCTACGGCAAGCAGACCCAGGTCTCGCATGGCCTGATTCATGAAATCGGCGTCATCATGGCCGTCGGTGGCTACGTGGCCGCCGAAACCCTGCTACCGGTCCCGGGCATGGACGGCCTGGCAGACAAGGGCGGGCTGGTCACCCTGGCTTATGTCATGATGATCCCCTCGCTGGGCCTGGCACTGGGCGTCGGCCAGTGTGCAAACCCCAACGGTTCGATCGGCATCTCCCGCGCCCTCACGGCCATGCTGGCCTACGACATCCCGTTTATCCTGGTCATCTTCGGTGCGGCCTATGTCTACGGCACCACCAACCTGGTGGACGTCGTCGCCATCCAGCAGCAACAGGGGCCGGCCGGCTGGGGCATTACGCAGATGCCGCTGCTGGCACTGGCCGGCATGCTGACCCTGCCCGCGGTGATGGGCAAACAGCCTTACGAGATCTATATCGCACCGGCTGAAATTGCCACCGGCCCGATGGTTGAAATGGGCGGCAAGTTCATGGGCGGCCTGTTCGTCATGCAGTGCTTCCAGCTGTACACTGCCGGGGTGCTGTACACCACGCTGTTCCTCGGCGGCGGCGAGAACTGGCTGACTTTCCTGCCGAAAATCTTTGCCGTAGTCGCCATCCCCATGGCGGTTGCCTATGTTTTTCCGCGCTACCGCACCGAGGACGTGCTGCGGCTGATGTGGAAATGGCCGGTGCTGGTGGGGTTGATGGGGCTGGCGGTGGTGATGAAATGATGAATGGCAGTCGCAGGTACTACCATCACGAAAATCCCCTCTCCCCCCGGGAGAGGGTTAGAGTGAGGGGATAAATTAAGATGCGGTTGCCCGAATTCCCCCTCATCCTGTCCTTCTCCCGCAGGGAGAAGGAACCCTCTGTTTAAGGCAATGGAACGGAAATCAACCATGAGCGAACTCAAAAAAATCCCGGTCCAAACCGACCTGCAGACAACCACCGGCAAGGGCGCGGCAAAACGCACCAACCCGCTGGCCAACGTGTTCGACGAACTGGTGAAATTCTGCCGGTCGCGTTCCCTGTTCATGCTGCATTACTGCACCGGTTGCGGCGCTATCGAACTGCCGCCGGCCATGACCTCGCGTTTCGACATGGAACGCCTGGGCATCCAGCCCATGGTCTCGCCGCGCCAGGCGGATATCCTGCTGATCACCGGCTATGTCTCCATCAAGACGCTGAAACGCATCATCCTGACCTACGAACAGATGCCCTCCCCCAAGTACGTGATCGGTATCTGTTCCTGTACTGTCAACGGCGGCATGTACTGGCAAAGTTACGCCACCGCCAAGGTGTTGAAAGACTACCTGCCCGTGGACGTCTACATCGCCGGCTGCATGCCCCGCCCGGAGGCGGTTATCAGCGGCCTGCGCAAACTGATCGGTGACATCAAGACCGGCCGCGCCGATAACTGGAAGCGTTACTACCAGAATTACGATCACTACCTGGGCAACCAGCAGAAACTGTTCGGCGACAACTGGCAGACACCGACCGACATTATTGCCGAGGCGCAACACTACAATCTCCTTACCGAGCAGACACTGGGTGAACACACGGCGCTGCTGGACCAACATCAGAAACCGCTGGAAGCCCTGGATATGCGGCTCAAGGCACCGGCGAAGAAAGTGGAACCATGAGCAAAGAACTCAATATCTGGCTCGATGAATTACTGGGTGATATCGAGAACATCCAGTTCCGGCGCAAAAGTTCGCGCCGGGTCCGCGTCGATGTCGCCGCCGATGCACTGCCGACACTGCTGGAGCTGCTGCAGGGCCGGGCCAGCTATGTCCACCTGTCGGCCATCACCTGCATCGACTGGATCGAGGAACAGGAATTCGAGCTGGTCTACCACGTGTGGTCCTACGAAACCCGTTCGCTGGTGTCGGTGCACACGCGCATTCCGCGCGAGCCCGGCGTGTACCTGTCGATCTACGACCTTTACCAGCCGGCGGCCTTTTTCGAACGCGACATCCACGAAATGTATGGCGTATTCTTCGAGGGCAGCCCGGACATGGAGAAATTCATCCTCACCGAGTGGGAAGGCCCGCCGCCGATGCGCAAGGACTTCGACTCCGAGGCGTTCATCAACCAGCACTTCGACTGGCAGCAATATCATCCTGACTGGCTGAAAGACCTGGAAGAGGAAGGCGGCGGCGTGACCACGCGCCCCGAGGATATCCGTCTATGAGACCGGAGAACTACCAGGCACAGAACCAGCCACCGAGTCATGAATACGAGCTGAACTTCGGCCCCAACCACCCGGGTATCGAGGGCAACTACGCCTTCAAGGTCAAGCTCAACGGCGACGAGGTCCTGGAAGCCCGGGCCGATGCCGGCTACCTGCACCGCGGCTTCGAAAAGCTGATGGAAGGCCGCCTGTGGATCCAGAATATCGCCCTGGTGCCGCGTATCTGCGTGCCGGATCCGGTACCCATGGAAGTCTGCTATTCACTGGCCATCGAGGAAATCAGCGGCCTCGAAGTACCCGTACGGGCGCAGTGGATCCGCGTCATGCAGCTGGAGATGTCGCGGCTCGCCGCCCACCTGTTCGCCTTCGGCGGCCACGCCGCCACCACCGGCATGTACACCACCATGTACTGGGGTGTCGCCGACCGCGACCTGGTGCTGGACCGCTTCGAGGAACTCACCGGCGGCCGGGTCTACAGCATCTACAACATCCCCGGCGGTGTGCGCCGCGACGTGCCGGACGGTTTTCTCGAGCGCCTGAGCCAGCTGCTGGACTACCTGGAGTCACGCCTGCCGGATTATGACGACCTGTTTTTCACCAACCAGGTGTTCGTCAAGCGTGCCCGGGGGGTCGGCGTGATGACCCAGGAACAGGCCCTGAAGTGGGGCGTGACCGGGCCCAGCCTGCGCGCCACCGGGCTGGCGTTTGACGTGCGCCGCGACGACCCTTACCTGGTTTACGACCAGCTCGATTTCGACATCCCCACCGAACCCGGCGGTGATGCCCTGTCACGCAACCTGGTACGCCGTGCCGAGCTGCAGCAGAGTATCCATATCCTGCGCCAGGTCATCGAACGGCTGCCATCCATCCCGGGGCCGATACGCTGCCCCATCCCCAACCCGCTGGCCTGGAACGTGCCGGCCGGTGAAGCCTATCCGCGGGTCGAGTCGTCGAAGGGCGAACTGGCCTACTATGTCGTATCCAACGGTGGTGACAAACCTTACCGGGTGCACGTGCGCGGGCCATCCAGCATGCATGCGGTGCAGGTGCTGGAAAATCTGGCCGTCGGTTCGCGCCTGGAAGACATCGCCCAGATCATGTTCTCGCTCGACGCCTGCCCGCCGGAGGTCGACCGCTGATGGCCGGCGATATCCCCTACAAGGCAAAAGGCAGCATTCTCGCGCCGCTGAAGACGCTGGGTTTTTTCGGCCGCAAGCCGGTGACTGTCAGTCTCGAACCGCGCCCGGCAGCGGCCAACTACCGCGGCTTTCACGTCAATGACTGGACGCTGTGTATCGGTTGCAGCACCTGCCAGAAGGTCTGCGACAACGCCGCCATCACCATGGTGCGTGTCCCCGGCCTGCCGAACGACCCGGTCAAGGGCGTGCGCAACGAACGGCCGGCCATCGACTACGGACGGTGCTGCTGGTGCGGCCTGTGTGTCGATATCTGCCCGACCGGTTCGATATCACTGACGCGCGAATACGTCCACACCTGCCGTGAAGATGAACTGGACAGTTACTTTGTCCTGCCGGACCCCAACGGTATCCACAATGAGCACTTCGAAAAAGGCTGGGCCAAGAGCGGCGACGCCGACCTGGTGGACCTCGAACGCCAGCCCATGGCGGAACTGCCGGCCGCGTCACGCAGCGATAATTTTGACGAAATCGTCACCGGTTTCGACCCGCAGCAGGCGATCATCGAGGCTTCCCGGTGCGTGCAGTGCGGCATGTGCCACGACGCCTGCCCGGCGAACATGCACGCCCCCGACTACATCCGCGCCATCTGGGAAGGCGACGTCGAGGAAGCCGTACGCCAGATCTACCGCACCAACCCCTTCGCGCACACCTGTGGCCGGGTCTGCACCCACCGCTGCGAAGCAGCCTGTTCCATCGGCCGCCGCGGCGAACCGGTGGCCATCCGCTGGCTGAAGCGCTATGCCATGGACGCACTGCCGGACGAACGCGTGCGTGAAATCGCCGCCAGCGGCAAGGTCGACTACCTGAGCGGCAAGAAGGTCGCCATTATCGGTGCCGGGCCGGCCGGCCTGACCGCCGCCTGGGACCTGGCGCGCCGGGGGCACGACGTTACCGTATTCGAGGCACTTGACCGGGCCGGTGGCATGACGCGCTACGGCATCCCGGAATACCGCCTGCCGTATGACCGGCTCGATGCCGATATCGCCGTCATCACCTCGCTGGGCGTGAAGATTCTTTACAACACCCGCATCGGCACAGACATCAGCATGCAGGCACTGGAAAACGATCACGATGCCGTGGTGGTGGCAATCGGACTGCAGCAGGGCCGATCCACCCGCATTCCCGGCAGCGACCATCCCGCGGTACACAAGTCCGCGTCACTGTTGCGCAGAATTACACGCGGCGAGCCCGTCGATGTTCCGCCTGCCGTGGCCGTCATCGGCGGCGGGAATGTCGCCATGGATATCGCCCGCAGCCTCGCCCGTCTGCAGAAACAGGTCCACGGCAAAGTCGGTATGACAGTCTGTGCGCTGGAAGACTTCGACCATTTCCTCGCCGACGATGAAGAAATCATCGAGGCCCGCGAGGAAGGTATCGAAATCCTCGACAGCCGCGGCCCGAAACAGGTTTTGATCGACGACCAGGGCCGTCTGACCGGCCTGTCCACGCTCGGTGTGACGTCGATATTTGACGAGGCGGGACGCTTTGCACCACGCTACGACGACAGCGACGAGCGCATCCACCCGGCCGACATGGTCGTCGAGTCGATCGGCCAGGCCAGCGATACCAGCCTGTTCGGTGAGGACCTCATGGAACGTCTCGAGTGGAACCGGGGCCGTCTGCAGGTCGATGGTGACGGCCGTACCAGTGAAACCTGGCTGTGGGCCGTGGGGGACATGGTTCGCGGCCCCGATGTCATCCACGCGGTCGCCGACGGTCATCGCGTGGCCGCCAGTATCGAGGCCTATCTGGCCGAAGCAGGGAAAGGTGATGAGCATAGAGCATGAAGAAGGCCACAGCCCCGCCTACGAACGCATACGTTCCAGGAAAACGCTGCAGGAAATACTGGAGGTTGCCACCTCCTTCGAGAAAACCGCCTGGGATTTCTACACGTCACTGATTCCCCGGGTAAGCAAGGATTTCCGTTACCTCGTCGAGGAACTCGCTGCCGAAGAGAAGGAGCATTTCGAGCTGTTCACCGAACTGGCGAAACAACCCGATGTGCAGGCGCAGATCAGTCAGCAGATCACCACGCCGGTCGAGGACCACCGTTTCTCCGACTACGTCCACCTTCCCCACCTGGACGAACACCCGGACGACCAGGCCATACTCCAGTATGCCATGGGGCGCGAGGATGCCGCCATGAAGCAATACCGTGAACTGGCGGACAACACCGAAGCCGGTGCCGCACATGACCTGTTCGAGTTTCTGGCCAACGAGGAAACCAAGCACAAACGCGAGCTCGAAAAGCTGTATTATGAGACGGTATACAGCGGGGGGCCCGGCAACGGCTGATTACACGGCACCGGCCCTCGGTCACTTTGGGACTGAAAAGGACGATAGAGATGCAACTGGGCATGCTGGGTTTGGGAAGAATGGGCGCCAACATCGTGCGCCGACTGATGAACGCCGGGCACGAGTGCGTGGTCTACAACCGTTCGCCGGGACCGGTCGAGGAACTGGCCGCCGAAGGCGCCACCGGTTCCACCGACCTGGACGATTTTGTCAGCAAGCTGGAAGCGCCCAGGGCTATCTGGGTCATGGTGCCTGCCGCCGTGGTCGACGGCGTGATTGAAGACCTGGCCGCCCGACTGCAGCCGGGTGATATCATCATCGACGGTGGTAATTCCTATTACCAGGATGACATCGCGCGCGCCGCCCGACTGCGCGAACAGGGGCTGCACTACGTGGATATCGGCACCAGCGGCGGCGTGTGGGGGATGGAGCGTGGTTACTGCCTGATGATCGGCGGTGAAACCGATATCGTCGGTCACCTCGACCCGCTGTTCAAGTCCATCGCTCCCGGCATGGGTGACATCGAACGCACGGCTGGACGCAGCGGGGAACCGTCAACCTCGGAACAGGGTTATCTGCACTGCGGCCCCAACGGTGCCGGTCACTTTGTGAAAATGGTGCACAACGGTATCGAGTACGGCATCATGGCCGCCTATGCCGAGGGCATGAATATCCTCAAGCACGCCAATATCGGCAAGGCCAGTCACGATGTCGATGCCGAAACCTCGCCGCTGCGTCACCCCGAACACTACCAGTATGACATCGACACTGCGGAGGTTGCGGAAGTCTGGCGCCGCGGCAGCGTGGTGGCCTCCTGGCTGCTCGACCTGACCGCCATCGCGCTGAAGGATAACCCCGACCTGTCCGACTTTTCCGGCCGGGTGTCGGACTCAGGCGAAGGCCGCTGGACCAGTATCGCCGCGATTGAAACCGGCACCCCGGCGCACGTCCTGACAGCCGCCCTGTTCAACCGTTTCACCTCGCAGGGTGAAAGCGACTTCGCCGACCGTCTGCTGTCGGCGATGCGTTACCAGTTCGGTGGTCACCACGAGAAAAAATAAGGGCGGCACGCATGTCTACTGACGCACTGCCCGACAGGACTCCACCGGCGATCATTGTCATTTTCGGTGCCGCCGGGGACCTGACCAAGCGCAAGCTGATACCCGCGCTGTTCAAGCTGGAGTCACAGCAGCTCCTGTCACCGCGATTCGCCATGGTTGGTACCGACCGTGTCGATATGGACAGTGCCGGTTACCGCGCGTATCTCAGCCGGGATATCGAGGATTTCATTGGCGACAATTTCTCTCCGGATCTCTGGAAAACCAGTATCCCGCGCGCTTTCTATACCCCCGGAGACTTCCTCGACACCGACAGTTATGTGCGTCTGAAAGCGTTTCTGGAGCAGGTCGACGAGCAACTGGGGACCGGGGGGAACTACCTTTTTTACCTGGCGACACCGCCGAGTTTCTTCGGCGAAATCGCCACCCGGCTGGGTGAAGTCGGCCTGGCCGCTGAAGACGGCCATGCCTGGCGTCGCATCATTGTCGAAAAACCCTTCGGTCATGACCTGGAATCAGCGAAGGCGCTGAACAACACCCTGCACCGCAGTTTCCGGGAACATCAGATCTACCGTATCGACCATTATCTCGGCAAGGAAACCGTACAGAACATCATGACCTATCGCTTCGGCAACGGGACTGTCGAGCCCATCTGGAATCACCGTTATATCGACCATGTCCAGATCACCGTTGCCGAATCACTGGGTGTCGAGAATCGCGCTGTTTACTACGAGGAAGCGGGTGCGCTGCGCGATATGATCGCCAATCACCTGCTGGCCCTGCTGTCGGTCATCGCCATGGAGCCGCCGAACAGTTTCGAGGCCGACGCCGTGCGCGATGAACAGACCAAGGTATTGAAGGCGATCCAGCCGTTCGGGCCGGAAGACGTCCTGCACAATGCCGTGCGCGGCCAGTACGGCGAAGGCATACTGGACAACGGTACCCACGTGCGCGCCTACCGCGACGAACCGGGTGTCGCACCCGATTCCGGGCAGGAAACCTTTGCCGCGTTGAAACTCAAAATCGATACCTGGCGCTGGGCCGGCGTGCCTTTCTACCTGCGCACCGGCAAACACATGCCGGGGCGCTATACTGAAGTCGTTATCCAGTACCGGCATGCACCCAATATGATGTTTCGCGACCCGCAGGAACGCCGCAAGGATATCGCCCCCGACCGGCTGATACTGCGCATACAACCCAACGAAGGTATCAGCCTGGAATTCAATGCCAAGGTACCCGGCATCCGCATGCGCGTTTCCCAGGTCCGCATGGACTTTGACTACGAGGATTACTTCGACGAGTCGACCCTGGCCAGCGGGTACGAGACGCTGATTTACGACTGCCTGTGCGGTGACCCCACCCTGTTCAAGCGCGCCGATAACATCGAGGTCTGCTGGCAGCTGCTGCAGCCTGTCCTGGATGTCTGGAGCGCCCTGCCGGCGCGTGATTTCCCGAATTACCCGGCCTGCAGCTGGGGGCCGGCCGAGGCCGATGAACTGCTGACCGGTGACGGCCGCTGCTGGCATACCACCGACCGCAGGGATCATTGAGCGGATTCCCCGGACGTGACAACACACAGCATACAGGCCGGCGTGCGCTACCCCGCCGGCGCCCGGGCCACCCGCAAGGGTGTCAACTTTTCCATATTCAGCCGCCACGCCACGCACGTGGAACTGCTGCTGTTCAAGCAGGCCGACAGTCCGGAACCTTTCCAGGTGATTACCCTGGACCCGGAGGTCAACAAGACCTTTTTTGCCTGGCACGTACTGGTTGAAGACCTGGCGGCAGGAACCTGGTATGGCTGGCGCGTGGATGGGCCCCGGGATACCCGGCAGTCCGGGCTGCGTTTCGATGCTGACAAGCTGTTGCTGGACCCGTGGGCACGGGCGGTAAGCCACAAGCTGTGGGATCGCAAGGCCGCCATCGGTCGTGGCGGCAATATCCCGCGTTCATTGCGCTGCCGGGTCATGCAGGATGACTACGACTGGGAAGGTGACCAGCCGCTGACCCTGCCGTTTGAACAGGCCATCATCTATGAGATGCACGTCGGCGGCTTCACTCGTCATCCCTCTTCCGAGACCAGGAACCCGGGCACTTTCGGTGCCCTGATCGAGAAGATTCCCTATCTGAAGTCCCTGGGTATCACTCATGTGGAGCTCATGCCGATTATGGCTTTCGACGAGCAGGACATTCCCGACAGCACTGCGGCGCTGGGGTTGAAAAACTACTGGGGCTACAGCACCCACAGTTTCTTTTCGCCCCACCCCGGTTACTGTGTAAACCCCGAACAGGGTACCCACCAGGATGAATTCCGCGACCTGGTCAAGGCGCTGCATCATGCCGGTATCGGCGTTATCCTCGATGTTGTTTTTAACCACACTGCCGAAGGCGGAACCGACGGCCCGACGATAAACTTCAAGGGGCTCGGCAGCAGCGTATTTTATCACCTGGATGCCAACGACCGGCGCCGCTTCCGCGACTACACCGGCTGCGGTAATACCGTGAACTGCAACCATCCCATCGTTGCCAACTTTATCATCAGCTGTCTGGAATACTGGGTGCGCGAGATGCACGTCGATGGCTTCCGCTTCGACCTGGCCAGCGCACTGGCCCGCGGCGAGGACGGCACGCCGCTGCATGACGCGCCGGTCCTGTGGGGGATCGAACTGTCGGAACAACTGGCGGCCACCAAGCTGATCGCCGAGGCCTGGGACGCCGCCGGGCTTTACCAGGTCGGCAGTTTTCCCGGCTACCGCTGGGCCGAGTGGAACGGCCGCTACCGTGATGTCCTACGCCGCTTCGTGCGCGGCGACAAGGGCATTATCAGTGAAGTCGCCACCCGCCTGGGCGGCAGCGCCGACTTCTATCAGCCGCAACACCGCCTGCCGATCAACAGCATCAACTTCATTACCTGCCATGACGGTTTCACACTGAACGACCAGTTCAGTTACCAGCGGAAGCACAACAAGGCAAATGGCGAAAACAACCGGGACGGTCACAACGACAACCTCAGCGACAACTGCGGTGTAGAGGGTGACACCGATGACAGGGAAATACTGGCGCTCCGGCGGCAACTGGCGAAAAACAGCATTGCCATCCTGCTGCTGAGCCAGGGCGTGCCCATGCTGCTGGCGGGCGACGAGGTATTGCGCAGCCAGAAAGGCAATAACAACAGTTACTGCCAGGACAATGAACTGACCTGGTTCGACTGGGCACTGACCCGCGACAATGCCGACATGCTGCACTTTGTGCAACAGATGATCGCCCTGCGGCGGCGCCATCCGTCGCTGATGCGGCGGCGCTTTCTCAGTGGCAACCCCGTCGGCGAACGCGGCCTGCCGGATATCAGCTGGCACGGCCATGACGGTGAGCCGCCCGACTGGCACGATACCGAAGCCCGCACACTGGGTTTTACCCTGGCAGCGGTCAG
The DNA here is from genome assembly GCA_965544455.1 of uncultured Thiogranum sp. Lineage (GTDB taxonomy): Bacteria > Pseudomonadota > Gammaproteobacteria > DSM-19610 > DSM-19610 > Thiogranum. The sequence continues at coordinate 26,401 of CBEUNK010000007.1, read as the reverse complement.
TGGGCAGGAAGCCGACCTGCACGTCATGCTGAACATGTCGGAGGACAGTGTGAAAACGCAATTGCCGGCACTGGCCGGCCGCAGCTGGCACCTGGCCGTGGACACCAGCCAGGCAGCGCCGGGCGATATTCTGATGCCCGGGCAACAACAGCCACTCAACAGAAAAAGCGTCGCCGTTGCCGCCCGCAGTGTCATGGTTCTGGAAGGACGCTAGTCCGGGCCGGACAATCAATGCTAAAGTTCAGTCAACCCGCCGTGTGACCCAAAAGCCCGAATGTCACACCGGCACCGGATGGAGGACGGACATTGCCGAACCATCGAAGCACCGGCCGGAAGATGGTTGTAACGGCCCTTATACTGCTGCTGACAGCGTGTGAGTCCAACACCTACGTCGAACCTCCTCCCCCGCCGGTTTCATGCCGCTGATCGTGGCCGCCGGCGCCGGCGCCGCCAGTCAGCAGGCGATCGGTACCGCCGTGGTCGGCGGCATGATCGCCGCCACGATCATGTCACTGACGTTCACGCCGGCATTCTATGTGGTGATGAAACGATTGACAGGCACCCAAACGGCAGCCGGCCTGACCGCCGAGCGGTCCTGAGTAATTGCCCTGTTTTATAGTCGCCTGTCAATTGCATGCCGCTTATACGCCGGTAGAATAAGCCGACTATCCGAGGCCATCAATAACGCAACAATGAGGTTTTTCATGCGATTCCTGTACCCTGTCGCCCGCCGGCTTGCCCGCATCTGCATCCTGCTTTTCCCCCTGGGGCTGTTTTGCGCACCCGTAAACGCCGACGAGGTGCTCATGCGGGATGGTTCGCGCCTGCTGGGCGAAGTTGTCAAACGTAGTGATGACACGCTGACGCTCGAGACGGATTATGCCGGCACCATCAAGTTACAATGGGCGAAAATCGCGGAGATCCGCAGCGAAAAACCGATGGAGTTCCTGCTGACCGACGACAGCACCGTCACGGTGACGCATGTCATCAATAATGTGGATGACCTCATTGTGCAGGAAAATGCCGACACGCCGACCCGTACCCTGGACCAGGAGGTGGTCGCCGTCATCAACCCCGAGTCCTGGCGCAAGGGCGAAGGTTACAAGCTATCCGGTCATGCCAACCTCGCCTTTCAGCGGGAACGCGGCAATACCGACAAGGACGAACTGGACATTGACGGCGACCTGACCTGGCGGCGCCGCTATGACCGCCTGACGGCATTCGGTGAGCTGGAACGCGACCGGAATGACAGCAAGAAAACCAAGGACAAGTGGAAACTGGAAGGCGCGTATAACTACTTCGTGACACAGAAATGGTACTGGGGCGCTTTCACCCGCCTGGAGCATGACCAGTTTGCCGACCTGGACCTGCGCACCTCGGTTGGCCCCCTGGTGGGGTACCAGTGGTTCGAGAGCAAGGCAATGAATCTGCGCACCTCGACTGGCATCAGCTACGTGAACGAGGATTTCATCAACGATTCGGGCAATACCTATGCCGCCCTGCCCTGGGCTATTGATTTCGACCGTTACCTGCTCGGTGAGTTTATGCAGGTTTATCATAAACAGATCGGTTTCTGGAACCTGAAAGATACCGGCGACGTGGTCTGGGACACCTGGACGGGCCTGCGCTTCCCGCTGATACTGGGACTGGTGGCCAGTACAGAGATAAAGGTCGAATATGACAGCGGGGCAGCAGAAGACGCCGACGACATCGATACCACCTACAACCTCAAGCTCGGCTACCAGTGGTAAGCGGCCAGATTCATGTCCAACAAACACGCCAGCATTTATCGACCTTTTTGCCGATCCACGGCGACGGGCGCTGAAATTTCACGCTGCGGCTTTTCTTTCATGCTGGCAACAGCGTGTATCGCCATACTGCTTGCTTGCCTGGTCAGCACAGAATCGCGGGCTGCGCCTCCGGTACCCGGTCCTGCCGGTGTGGGCTCGCTGTCGAAAAAGCTGGTTGGAAGCCGGTTGAAGGAAATTGAGTCATCCACAGATTACGACGAACAGACCCGGACCAGGTTGGTCGAAGTTTACCGCAGGATTCTGAGCAACCTGGAAGCCACCGACGCCGCCAGTGCCGCTGCCAGCCGCTTCAGCCAGGCGCGTGAGACGGCGCCGGCGGAAGCGGCCAGGCTGCATGACGCGCTGGAAAAAAACCGGGTGAAGAAAAGGCCGGTTCAGCTGAAGATATCCGATAAGATCCCGCTCGCCGACCTGGAGCAGATGCTGCTCAAGGAAAAGGCGGATTACGCCGCCGTTGACACCAAACTCAGCAGTCTCGATGACCGCTTGAACCAGGAGCGTGCCCGCCCCGACCAGGCCAGGCAGCGACTGACGGAAGCCCGCCAACAGCTCGAAACCCTCAACGCGCAATTACAGGCACCCGCAGCCGGGGAAACCACCGGCGTGCTGGCAGAGGCGCAGCGCTGGCGGCTGCAGTCGGAAATTCAGGCGCTGACTGCCGAAATCAACATGCTCGACCAGGAACTGTTGAGCCAGCCCATGCGCGTCAACCTGATCCAGGCGCAACGCGATACCTCGGCCTTTAACCTGTCGGGCATCGGTCAACGCATCAAGCTGCTGGAAGATCGACTCAATCAGGAACGCCGGACCCAGTCCGAGCAGGCCCGCGCGGCCGTGGAATCCGCCCGGGGCGAAACACGGGGAAAGCATCCGCTGATCAGGGACCTGGCCCAGCAGAATGCCGCTCTCAGCGATACCCTTACCGAACTGACCAATAAGCTTGAACGGGTAACCTCCGGCGACCAGGATGCCAACGACCAGGCCAAGCGCATCGAGGAGGAATTCCAGCGCACCGAACAGAAACTGAAAGTAGCAGGGCTCAGTCAGGCGCTGGGACAGATATTGCTCGAACAGCGCCGCCTGTTGCCGGACAGCCGCCAGATTCGGCGAGCCGCAAGATCTCGTGAAAGGGAAATTGCCGAAACTTCGCTAAGCCAGATTCAATATAACGAAGAATTGCGCGAGTTGCGCACAGCCGGCGACTATGTCGACACGTTGCTGGATGGCATGGCGCCGGAACAGTCCGCTGAACTGCGCACTGACCTGCTGGAGCTGGCCCGCACGCGGCGCGAATTGCTGGAAAAGATCGTCGCCACGGGCGACAGTTACCTGCGTGCCCTGGGCGAGCTCGATTTTGCCCAGACGCGTTTGATAACAGCCATAGAATCCTACAATGACTTCCTGGACGAGCGCCTGTTATGGATACGCAGCAGCCCGGCGCCGAGCATCGCCATGCTGTTGAATACGCCGGCCCAGGTCATCGAAATCCTGTCGCCGAGTAAATGGTTCGGTGTTTTTCAGACTCTGTTGCAGCAGTTGCTGCAGTCAGCGATCCCCGTGACGCTGTTCCTGGTGGCCGGGATCCTGCTGGTCAGGAAGCGTCATATGGCCCGGATCATCCTGCAAAGCGGGAAAAAGATCATTAAACCCAGGGCAGATCGTTTTCGCTATACCTTGCAGGCCCTTGTCATCACACTGGTGATGGCGCTGCCCTGGCCCATGATCCTGTGGACGGCTGGCTGGATGCTGTCCACCTCGCTCGACAACACCAGCTTCGACCGGGCCGTCGGGCATGCTCTGATGGTCCTGAGCCCCGCCTATTTCTACCTGGCCGCTTTTCGCAACCTGTGCCGTCCCGGCGGCGTGGCCACCGCCCACTTCCGCTGGCCGGAAAGCAGCACCCGGGCGCTGCGAACACAGATCGGCATCCTGATGACCTTCTTCCTGCCCTCCGCACTGGTGGCAATCATCAGCATACGCAGTACCACGATCACCGAGGGCGCACTCGGTCGGCTTGCCTTCGTGGTCTTTATCTGCGCGCTGTCCTGGTTTTTCTACCGCCTGTTTGGCCCAAGCAAGGCCGTTTTGGCCGCCCAGTTCAGACGCCACCCGGACAGCCCCCTGACACGTTACCGCTATCTGTGGCTGATGCTGTCCATGGCTATCCCCCTGCTGCTGATCGTGCTCGCCATCAGCGGGTATCTGTACACGGCCGGCACCCTGACCGGCAGTCTCATCGATACCTTGTGGCTGGTGCTGGGCTTCCTGGTTATTCACCAGACCGCGGTACGCTGGCTGCTGCTGGTGCGGCGCAAACTGCTGTTCGAAGCTGCCGTGGAGCGCCGCCGGACGGCACTCGCCGCACAACAGGATGAACGGGCCACGCCTGACAAATCAGCCCGGGACGAAACGGAGCTCGAGGAACCGGAAGTCGACCTGATAGCACTGAACCAGGAAAGCCTCAAACTGTTAAACAGCGCCATTGTCTTCGGTGCCATTATCGGTCTGTGGTTTATCTGGTCGGATGTACTACCGGCATTCGGCCGGCTCGACCACATCAATTTGTGGCACTACAAGGGTGTTGTCGATGGTGAAGAAGGTGTCATCCCCGTCACCGTAGCCGACATCCTGCTGGCCTTACTCCTCACCATAGTCACGATCATTGCAACACGCCGCTTTCCCGCACTGCTGGAAATCGCCCTGTTGAAACGGGTTACCATGACCTCGGGTGGTCGCTACACGGCCATTACCCTGGCCCGCTACAGTATCGCGGCCGTCGGTACGCTGCTGGTGCTGAACACCGTCGGCGTCCGCTGGACACAAATTCAGTGGCTGGCCGCCGCTCTCAGTGTCGGCATTGGTTTCGGCCTGCAGGAAATCGTGGCCAATTTCATCAGCGGCCTGATTATCCTGTTCGAACGTCCCATCCGGGTCGGCGATGTTGTCACGGTGGGCGATACCGACGGGGTGGTCACCCGCATCCAGATACGCGCCACCACCATTCGTACCTGGGACCGGCAGGAACTGCTGGTGCCGAACAAGGAGTTCATCACCGGTCGCCTGCTGAACTGGTCGCTGTCCGACCAGATCACGCGCATCCATGTGCCCGTGGGCGTGGCTTACGGCAGCGATGTTCACAAGGCAATGAAACTGATGCGCGAAATCGCCGAGCAGAACAAACTGGTGCTGGACGATCCCAAGCCCTACACGATTTTCACGGAATTCGGTGACAACACCCTCAACCTCGAACTGCGCTGCTTCGTCGGTAACCAGGACGACCGGCTGCCGGCTAAAACGCAGTTGCATGAAGCGATAAACGACTGCTTCAACGAGTGCGGCATCGTCATCGCCTTCCCGCAGCGTGATGTGCACCTCGATACCAGCCAGCCGCTTGAAGTTCACCTGAAACCCGCAGACCGGTAGTAACACGGCGACTTCGCCGAATGGCGACAGGTGCGGTGACCAGGCACACATGCTATAAAGCATTCCTGATAATCAGGGAGAATACGCCATGAGCAGATATTTCTGCGCCTTTGTTCTATCGCTGACAATGCTTGGCCCGCTTACGTCTGTGCAGGCCGACGAATACGAAGACACGATAAAGGTATTCAGGAACGCCGGGGAAAGTGGCGACTTTTTTGCTAAAAGTTACGGCTACGCCGTGTTCCCGACCATCGGCAAGGGCGGTATCGGCATCGGCGGCGCCTATGGTAAAGGACACGTCTACGCGCATGGCAACTATGTCGGCGACACCACCATGACGCAGGTCACGCTCGGTTTCCAGCTCGGCGGCCAGGCCTACAGCCAGATTATCTTCCTGCAGGATAAACGGGCGTTCGACGAATTTACCGGTGGTAACTTCGAGTTCGGCGCCGAGGCTTCCGCGGTAGCCATCACGGCCGGCGCCTCGGCACGCGCCACTACCACCGGCAGTTCGGCAGGCGCCAGCGGTGGAAAACATGACGCCACCACCAGGGCACCCGGCTTCTACAAGGGCATGGCGATATTCACCGTCACCACGGGTGGCCTGATGTACGAGGCCAGCGTTGGTGGCCAGAAGTTCAACTATACGCCGAAGTAAATAGCCCCTTCGCCCTGCCTGCGCTGTGACACCGGCCGCTCGGGAGGTATGTTGCAGCGCAGGCAATGGACGCTGAAAAGCCCGTTCTCATCGGTCCAGACTTTCTCGGCCACGAAACCGCTGTCCGCTGCCAGAAGCTGAAATTCATCGACGCTGTACTTGTAGGAATTCTCGGTGTGCACCGATTCGCCCGCCTTGAAGTCTATCGGCTGGCCGGCGACATTGACGCGATGATCGGCCCCGCTCACCAGGTGCATCTCGACACGCCCCGCCGGCTCGTTGAAAAAGGCATGGTGTGAAAACTGCTCGAGGTCGAAATCGGCGTCCAGCTCCCGGTTGAGGCGCCGCAGCAGGTTCAGGTTGAACGCCGCGGTAATCTGCTGCTTGTCGTTATACGCCGCATGCAGAATCTCGTTGTCCTTTTTCAGGTCGACACCGATCAGGAGTTTACCGTCCATACCGAGATGCCGGCCGACACGCCTCAACAGTGTCCGGGCGTCCCGCGGTTCGAAGTTGCCGATACTCGAACCGGGAAAAAAAGCCACCCGTGACAACGCTTCCGGCAGCTCCGGCAACTGGAAATCATCGCTGTAATCCGTACAGGCAGCATGTACTTCCAGGTCGGGATAGTCCCTGGCGAGGGCTTCGGCGGAGTCCAGTAAATGATCCCGGGAAATATCCACGGGAACATAAGCGGCAGGCTGCAACGCATCCAGCAGCACCCGGATCTTGTGGCTGCTGCCGCTGCCCAGTTCGACCAGCACCGAATTGTCACCGAGAAAATCAGCAATCGCCTGCCCCCTGTCTTCGAGAATGGCGAGTTCGGTACGCGTGGGGTAATACTCCGGCAGTTCGGTGATCGCATCGAACAGGCGTGAGCCACGCTGGTCGTAGAAATACTTGGGTGGGATCTGTTTCGGCTTCCTGTTCAGGCCCTCGAGCACCTCGGCCCTGATATCGTCGACCGCCGGATGAAAATCGTAGAAGCGCACTGTAGCAGGCATGTCCGGGTCTCCGTCCCTCACTAGAAGCGCTGTATCTTCTTGCCGATCATTTTGTCACGGACTTTCCAGAACAGATTGCTGGGATTGACCACGATAATGAATATCTTGCGCATCCGGTCCTGCGGACAGCTCAATGCCCGCACGCCGTGCCAGCCGCGGTCACTGCGTTCGAGTATCGAACTGACATTGCCGCGGGACTTGCAGGTAATGACCTGCCTGAAATCCTCGAATGCCGGGGCCGAGTTCGGATCCATATAACCACCATCGTCCAGCACCAGCGTTTCACCGCCCCAGGACGGGTCCCACTCTTCATCGGAGTTGAAGTAAAACAGGTGTGAACCGTATTCGCGTTTGGCATCGCAATGCGGAGAAACCGAGCAGCCGCTGGGTGCGTAGTGCCAGTGAAAGCGAAATTCCGGCTTGCGCGCGTTGAACAGGCTTCCAATGACATTCCGGTAGCGGTCACTGCGCAACTCGTCGATGAAATCGATCCACGGCCGGGGCACCGGTACGCCCTCCGCGTATTCCAGCGAATAGCGGTCGTGGGGCTGCTGACCGGCGCGGCGTTCATAACCGAATTTCTGCTCGAACAGCGCGATATCCGGCATATTCAGCCGCAAGGCCTCGTAACCCTCGTCCGTCAACAGTTTTTCGGGATTGGCCCAGGGATAGGGGCGCCGGTTGCGGAACGCCTGCACATCGATCGCGTCCAGTGCGTTGAAGTCGATGTACTGCGTCATGACTCGGCCTCCTCAGGCTGATAACAGGGGTGTGCGTTCGATAACCTCCAGGGCATCATGACGCACGTGGTTTTTCTTCATTTCATCGCGTAGTAACGACTCGCTGACAATGCCTTTGTCCAGGCATTCCTTCAACAGGCCGAAAAAGAACCGTTCCTGGTTTTTATCCGGATGTTCCCAGTAACGCCCCAGAAAGGCGTATTCACCAAACAGGCGGCCACGCAGGCGGTTCAGAAAACCCAGCAGGGGGTATTTGCGCAATTTGTCAGCCGGGGTAAAGTCCACCGGCAGACCGGTCTTCCAGGGCTGGGTGCGGCGCTTGGTGTTGTGCAGCATTTTGGTGCTTTCGGTCAGCCGGTCAAAGTCATTCCACTCATCCTCGAAGTAACCGACGTTCTCCGGGGGCTCGTCACGCAGGCACATCCATTCCTTGTAATCGCGCTCGAAACGGAAAAGCTCGTTGAACTCCTTTTCGGCGTCCCAGTGGGTCAGCTTGGCGCAATCCATCAGCATGACGCTGGTAGCCACGCACTGGCCCTTGTCCTTGTTCTTTGAACGGTAGCGCCCCATAACTGCCTTGCCCTGCATATCACGGTCGAGCAGTTCATTGATATCACCCAGCGCGAAGATATCCGGGTCGATGACCACGGCCCTTCCCTGATACCCCATCAGCTTCGGCGGCAGGAAGCGCAGCGGTGTGAACGACTGCAGGTCATCGAGGTGCCAGACACGTGTGGTACCACCCCGCAGGAACTCCTGTCCCTCACGCGCTTTGAGAAAGGCAAAATCCCTGACCTGCAGAAACTCGATATCGAAGGCATCGGGATTGGCTGAATTGCGTTTCAGGGCATAAGCGGCTACCAGGGCGCCGACCCATTGTTTTTCATTCGTGTGAATGTAGACGCGTTTGTTCATGCCTTCAGCTCCCTGAAGCCACTTCACCCGCAGGCTGCCCGGCCGGTGACCGGGGTTCGCTGTGATAACCGAACAGGTCCGAGAGCCGCGAATCCACCATGCCATCGATCTCGGCCAGCTGCTCATCATCGAAGTAATCGCGATAACCGCCCACCTTGGCGCGGCGCACCTTGAAGGAATGCGGGTTCTTCGGATCTTTGGCCTTCACCCGGCTACCGCTGCGCCAGAAGTAGTTTTCCTTTTCCATTTTCCGCAGGTTTTCCACCGAGGCAAATTCGACAGCGTTTCTGATATGCGCTGCATCCGGTTCCAGGCCGAGGAAATCGACAATACGCGCCAGCTGCTTTTCCGGCTCCGCGCGCAGGTCTTCGTAACGCACCAGCAACAGGTTCCTGATCTTGGGCAGCTCTTCGGCCCAAAGGTTCATGAAATCGATAATCCCCGGCAGCCCCACGTCCGGGCTGGTAACGAAGTCGTAAACCGACAGCTCGGTACCTGCCGCAGGGTAACGGTTCATGGTCATCTTTCCCGGCCGCATCCGGTACTTCCACTGGAAGAACTGCGATACCGCCACATCCTGCGGCCGGCGCACCAGCAGCACCACCTTTTTGTCGTAGAAATCTTTTTTGCTATCCAGGTTGCCGGTATAGCCACGCAGGTAGTTATCGTGGGTATAAAAGATCTTCGGTACCGCCGGGTTGAGCTTGTGGAAATTATCAAACCCCATGAGGATGCGGTCGGGTAAATGGTAGGCCTGCTGGTAGTAGCGCGAAATCATCACCCGCACCCAGGTACGACCACTTTTGCCATAGGAGGCGAGTATATAGTCGCACAGCCGGTACTTGCGGTATTCCTCGCGCCCACGTCGCCAGCGTTCCAGCGCATGGGCTGATTTTTCCGGAAGAAACACCGAGACGGCACCTACCGCCCAGCGCATGAGTCGTTTAAAAATAATGTGCATCGGTAGCACCTCGCGGGATGGGCCGCTTCAGGCAGTAAAACTAAACGATGAAATGTCTGTAAACAAGTGTGGCGGGGCGCCCCTCCCAACCACGGAAATGATGGTGCCGACGGCCGGAGTCGAACCGGCACGGCTTTCGCCACTACCCCCTCAAGATAGCGTGTCTACCAATTCCACCACGTCGGCTATGTCTTACTTGGACTTGTCGCTTGCAGGCTCGTCGGCGGCGGCAGGTGCCGGCTCGGCCGCCGGCACATCGGCAGGCGTCTCCGCGGTGTCCACATCGACCTCGGGCAGGTCGGCAGGCGGTAGATCGACTGTCTCTTCCGGGACGTCGGCCGGCGGCACATCGGCAGCTGGCGCCTCGGTCTCGGGGGCCGAGGTTGTGGTCACCGTCGCCTGCGGATTCCTTTCCTTCAGTACCAGGGGCGAAGAGAGCAGAATACTGTTGGCAAAGAACAAGGCTGCCAGTACCGCGGTTGCCCGGCTGAAAAAGGAACCGCCGCCGCGGGCACCGAAGACCGAACCCGAGGCCCCGGCGCCGAAAGCCGCGCCCATATCGGCGCCCTTGCCCTGCTGCAGCAATACCAGGCCAATAATGGCCAGTCCGAGCAGCACCTGTAAAACCAGTAAAACTGTAAACATTTAATGTGTCCCAAAAAGGCTGAACGGGGACAGATTTGAAATCTGTCCCCGCGTTACCGATACCGCACGTACCCGGCTTTACCCCGCCTTGCAGATTGCCAGGAATTCGCCGGCGTCCAGTGAGGCGCCGCCGATCAGGCCGCCGTCGATATCGGCCATGGCAAACAGTTCGGCCGCATTGGCGCCCTTGACGCTGCCGCCATAGAGAATCTGTACCTTGTCGGCCACCGCCTGGTCGAGACCGGCAAGCTTGCCGCGGATGAACGCATGCACATCCTGGGCCTGTTGTGGCGTGGCCGTTTTGCCGGTACCGATGGCCCATACCGGTTCGTAGGCAATCACGGCATCGGCAATGGCGGCAATGCTCTCCAGCTTGATGACGGCATCCAGCTGCCGCGCAACCACGTCTTCGGTAATGCCCTGTTCGCGTTCCTCCAGGGTCTCACCCACGCACAGAATCGGTGTCAGGCCGGCTTTGCGCGCCGCGGCGAACTTCCGCGCGGTGAAATCGTCGTCTTCCCCGTACAGGCTGCGGCGCTCGGAGTGACCGACAATCGCGTAGGTGCAGGCAAAATCGTTAAGCATGCTGCCAGCCACTTCACCGGTGAACGCACCGGATTCCTGGTCGCTGATGTCCTGGCTGCCCCAGGCCACCTTGCTGTCTTTCAGCAGATCGGCAACCAGCGGAATGTAGACAAACGGCGGGCAGACCGCGATCTGCGAATTCCCGGTGTCGCCTTCGCCGGCGGTTATACCGGAAATCAGTTGTTTAATGCTGTCCAGGGAGCCGTTGAGTTTCCAGTTCCCCGCCACCAGTATCTGCCGCATGCCCGTCTCCTGCAAGCCTTTGAAAACAGCGGCGTAGACTAGCGATCCGGCGGTCAAAAAGCAAATTTTTAGCGGTTTTTACCGCCGCCGGGACCGCACTCGTGCGTGCCCCCGTTACGACGCACCCGGCGATCGGCGGGGAAAGCTGCCCGCCGCTTCAAACCCCGGGTTTAGGGAGGTTTAGTTGACTGATTCTGCAGGCAATTTATACTCGTGGCAGCAAATATCAGGAGATACTTATGAGTACCCCAGCCGCTGCTGTCGACACCGACCTGCAGGCCACCATGCGATCCATTATCCAGCGTATCGCCACCGGACCGGAGCTGTCCAAGGACATCTCCGAGGAAGAGGCGCGCCTCGGTACGGCCGCCATCTTCGAACACCAGGTTGACCCGGTGCGGGCGGCGATTTTCTTCATCGCCCTGCGCATGAAGCGTGAAACGGCGGAAGAGAACCGCGGCGTGCTGGATGCCATCCGCGATTATACCGACAGCGTGACTGCCGATGTCGACGAAGTTCTCGACCTGGCCGACCCCTACGACGGCTACAACCGTACCCTGCCCTCGTCGCCCTTCCTGCCGCCCCTGCTGGCCGCCTGCGGTATACCGACCGTTTCCCACGGGCTGGACTCGGTAGGGCCTAAATTCGGCATCACCCACCGCCACGTGCTGGCCGCTGCCGGGGTACCCGTCGACCTGGGCACCGCCGAGGCGGCCAAACGCCTGTCCGACCCGGACCTGGGCTGGAGCTATGTCGATCAGGCGCAGTTCTGCCCGAAACTGCACGGCCTGGTCCCCCTGCGGCAGCAGATCATCAAGCGGCCGGTGCTGACCACCGTGGAAGTGCTGGCCAAACCGGTCAGCGGCCGGCTCAAAACCCATTTCGTCACCGGCTACGTGCACAAGCCCTATCCCCCGGTCTACGCCATGCTGGCACGTCATGTCGGCTTCGACTCCGCATTGCTGATTCGCGGCACCGAAGGCGGTGTACTGCCGTCGCTGCGCCAGCCCGGCCGGTATTTTTACTTTCATGATGGTGGTGAGGAGCAGGCGGTCGACATCGACCCGGCCAGCATCGGTATTCAACAGGCACTGCGCGCCGTGCCGTTGCCGGACAACCTGCCGGCGGCCGGACCGGGCGCCGATGATATCGCCCTGACGGTCAACGTCCAGGCCGCCGCCGGGGCCGCGGCAGACGCCGGCATAGCGGCCCTCAAGGGTGAAAAAGGCGCCACCTACGACTCGCTGGTGTATGCCGGGGCCATCATTCTGCACCACCTCGGCAAGCAGCCTGACCTGCGTAGTGCCGCCGCCCAGGTGCGCGCCGTACTGGACAGCGGTGCTGCCGCGTCACGCATCCGATAACGGAGGTCTATCATGGACGCGCCTTTCGAAGCGGTGGCCGACGACGGCGAGCTGTCGCCTGGCCAGATGAAAAAAATCCTCGCCGGCGGCAAGCGCCTGTTGCTCTGTAATGCCGAAGGCGACTACTACGCCGTCGACGAGATGTGCAGCCACGAAGACTATTCCCTGTACCTCGGCTGCATCCAGGGACGCAGAATCAAGTGTTCGCTGCACGGCAGTTATTTCGACCTGGCGAGCGGCGAGGCGCTGGTGGATCCTGCCGACGAGCCGATCCGCACCTATCAGGTCGCGGTCAACGACGGCCGCATCTGGGTCGATCCGACCTGACACATGCCGGCCGGCATGGACCTGAAAGGAAAACCCATGTGAAAACAACACGCTTGATTTATGGCCCGGTACTGTCCCTGGGGATGACCCTGTGCCTGCTGACATTCAGCGGCAACGCGATGGAAACCGGTACCGAACAGTGGTACCGCGATGGCCAGCGAACCGTAAAGGCTGCCGGGCAACTGAAAGCGAACCGCCACCGGGCGCGTAACGTCATCCTGTTTATCGGCGACGGCATGGGGGTGTCCACGGTCACCGCGGCCCGCATCCTGGAAGGTCAGCTGCATGGTCGGCCGGGCGAGGAAAACCGGTTGAGCTTCGAAGACTTCCCGTACGTGGCCTTGTCCCAGACCTATAACAGCAATCAGCAGACGCCCGACTCGGCCGGCACCATGTCCGCGATCATGACGGGTGAAAAAACCCGGGCCGGCGTCATCGCCATGAACCAGTCGACGCGCCGCAATGACTGCCAATCCATCAGCGGCCGCGCACTACCCACCCTGCTGGAACAGGCCGAACTCGCCCGCAAGTCGACCGGCATCGTCACCACCGCGCGCCTGACCCACGCCACACCGGCCGCAACCTACGCCCATTCACCGGAACGCAACTGGGAAGGTGACAGCGAGATGCCGGACAAGGCCAAAGCCGGCGGCTGCAAAGACATTGCCGTGCAACTGATCGAGTTTCCCCATGGCGACGGGCCGGAAGTGGCCCTCGGCGGCGGGCGCGAGTACTTTCTGCCGGAAACGGCCGCCGACCCGGAAGACCACACCAGGAAAGGCCTGCGCAGGGATGGTCGCAACCTGGTAAACGAATGGCTGGCGAGCCGTGGCGGTGCCGCCTACGCCTGGAACAAGTCCCAGCTGGATGCCCTGGACCTGGTTGACACCCGCCACCTGCTGGGCCTGTTCGCCCCCTCGCACATGCACTACGAGGCGGACCGCGACCGGGATACCGCCGGCGAACCCTCGCTCACCGAGATGACCCGGGCGGCGATCGAGATTCTGCAGCAAAACAAGCGCGGCTACTTCCTGATGGTGGAGGCGGCGCGCATCGACCATGCCCACCACGCCGGCAACGCCTACCGTGCCCTGACCGATACCATCGAGCTGTCCAATGCAGTGGCCGCCGCCCGCGCCATGACCAGCACCCGCGACACCCTGATCATTGTCACCGCCGACCACAGCCAGGTCTTCACCCTGGCCGGTTATCCGACGCGCGGTAACCCGATCCTGGGCAAGGTGGTCAGCAATGACAAACACGGGGAACCGAAAGCCAAAGCGGAGCTCGCCGCCGACGGCAGGCCTTATACCACCCTGGGTTACCAGAACGGGCCGGGGTTCGCCTTCGACGAGGCGTTGATACAGACCGACAAGCGGCGCAAACCCGATGCCGGGCGCGGCCACGATCTCACGGACGTTGACACCACTGACCGGCGCTTCCACCAGCAGTCGCTGGTGCCGCTGAAATCCGAAACCCATGGCGGCGAAGACGTGGCCGTGTACGCTGACGGCCCCGGCGCTTACCTGTTACACGGCGTGATCGAACAGAATGTGATATATCACATCATGCGTGAGGCGATGGGGCTTTAAAGACCGGCCATCGCGGCCAGCAGGCCGTTTATACCCGGCACGGGTGCTCCTACGGTGTTACAACTGGGCCCTGATCCGCTCGGCCACCCGGAAGGCGTTGGCATAAATCGTCCAGGTATAGGGCACACTGCCGCCGGTGGGCATGAAACTGCCGTCGGTGACGAACAGGTTTTCGACATCATGGGCACGGCAGTCGGCATCCAGCACCGAGGTGGCCCGATCGTTGCCGAAACGGCAGCCGCCGGCTACCAGGTTCGCCGGTGGTGAACCGCTGATACCCGAGCGGATATTCTTCGCACCCATCTGTTGCAGGACACGACGGGCACGTTGATTGATGTAGCGCCCGACTTTCAGATCGTGCGGGTGGTAGCCGACACGCACCCGGGCGACCGGCGATCGCCACTTGTCGCGCACCTGCTTGTCAAGGCTGACGAAGCAGTCATCGGTCGGCAGCCAGTCGCAGAATATTTCGTAGCGCAGGTACTGTGCCCCGGTAAACACGGCCTTCAGCTTCTGTTGCAGCGGTTTCCCCCACACCAGCTTGTCATCGTCATCCCACTTTTCTCCCAGTGCCCGCCCGATGGGATTGGGATGGCTGAGCAGAAAATCCACCGTACCGCCCTTGGCCCGGCCGCCGAACGCCTTGTCATCGATGAAATACCAGTCCTGCAGGCCGCGGTTGACGAAGGGACCGCGGGTCTTCAATGCCCGGGCGGTTTTATCATCGAGTTCGGCATAGACAAAATCCCCCGCGCCCGAACCGCCCGCCGAGAACAGCAGGTTGCGCCCGACCTGGCCGGAGGCATTGGCCAGTCCGTCCGGGTGTTCCGGTCCCGGCGAGGACAGCAACAGGCGGCTGGTTTCAATCGCCTGGCAGGCGACGACAAAAATCTTTGCCCGCGCCTCGGCTTCGTTGCCCCCGGCGTCGTAGTAAGCCGCGGCCACCACCTTGCCCGAGGCATCGCTGACCAGCTTGTAGACCTTGGCATGCGGGCGGATTTCACAATGCCCGGTGACCACAGCCCGGTCCAGCAACGCCGCGCGGGCGCTGCCCTTGGCACCGGAGGAACAACCGTAACTGCCGCAGTAACCGGAATACTCGCAACTGCGCCGCTGGCCATGGGGGCGGGACAGGATTGCGCGAGCTATGGGCAGGGGGTGATACCCCAGCCCGCGGCAGGCAGTGTCGATACGGCTGGAAACAGGATGTTCCCGTGTTGGTGGATAGGGGAAGTCCTCGGTCGAGCGTGGTTCCGCGAAGGGGTGCTTTACTACCCGCCCGGACACGCCGACCTCGGTCTCCACCCGGGTATACCAGGGCTCCAGGTCATCGTAGGCGATCGGCCAGTCGGCGACATTCGCCCCGGCGATCGGCCCGAATTCCGAACGCAGGCGGAAGTCCTCGGGCTTGAGCCGGTAAAAAAACCCACTCATGAAATTGGACGACCCCCCGACACACACACCGTTCCAGAAATCCCAGCCGGACTCCGACGTCGCCTCCCCCACCCAACGGCCGTCACTGTCGGAATCCTCGATAACGTGCTGCTCGTCCTCCAGCTTCGGCGTATACACACTGCGCCGGCAACAGGCCAGTTCATCCTTGTAGAAATCCTGCTCGGTGAACCAGGGTCCCTTTTCCAGAACCAGTACCGAATAACCGGCCTGCGCCAGCACCAGCGCCACCGGCCCACCGCCGGCACCACTGCCGATTACGCAAACGTCATAATCGTGATTCATGTTGCCTTGCGCCGATACTGCACACGCTCACCCAGCAGGTACCAGAGCTTGTCATCCGGCGGTGTCGGAAAACCCGGCTGGTGTTCCAGCCATTTCCAACCGATGCCGTCCGGGTTACCGCCGTAAACCGGATCGGCAAGCAGCGCTTCCAACAGGTAACTCAATAGCAGCGACAGCCAGTTGCGCCCGACCCGGCTCTGCTCGATGTCACGCAACATATCCTCCCGTCGGGCCTCGTCCAGCGCGACAAAGGGCTGCCGATGCTTTTCCTGTGTCAACTCGTTCAGCCAGTCCACGCCATTGAATACAAAGGTCTTGTCTTCGCCGTCGGCATCCGGATTTTCGATGGCCCCGTGCAGGTAAGTGATAGCGTTTATATCATCCGCACCGGGTACTTCGTCAGTGGCGGGAAACAGATGTTGTTGAACCGCTGCCAGCGTCTTCCAGGGATCATCTTCCAGCCAGGTGGCTTTCGGCCTGACGGCTGCAGGCTGTGCACGCTGTTCCGCCAGCAAGGCCGCCGGATACGCTGCTGCCAGTGAACCCAGCAATGCCAGCCGGTTCAGAAATGTCCGGCGACTGATGGCCTGTTCGTATAAAGCGGGTTGTCCGGGTTTGCTCATACAGTTTTTTCCACATTCGCAACCGTACCTGCTACCGGCTGCAGGGTTTTTCAATCTCGATAACCAGGGCTCCGCCCTCGTAGTGCGCCGTTTCGATTAACTGCTGGCGCACCAGCAGACCGGACTGGGACCGGTAGACGGTATATTCATAGGCCGGGTCGATTGCCTGGTAGACGGAACTGCCGAAAAAGGTATCGACCGGCGACCAGGCCAGCCACTTTTCGTCCAGGTGATCGGTGAGATCAATGCCTGGCTTTTTAGCGATTTCATACACCGACGGCTGGTGACGGCCGGCTTCGCCGATATCGCTGTAACGCCCCCCCAGACGGTCGAGGCGATACAGCGCATCCAGGCCAAACAGGTTGGCCAGCGGCTTCCACTTCAAAAAACGGGCGTCCAGACGCCATTCGTCACCGTTGATGGTGTAATGCTGTGCGGTACAGAAGTCGCCACTGCGCAGTTCGACGGCGTAGCGTTGCGGATCCAGTTGTACAAAGCGCAGTTTGGCGATGGGGGCTTCGCTGGTCAGGCGGTGGAAGGTGTGCAGGTTCCAGCCAACCAGGGCCACCGGCAGACCCGGCAACAGTATTAAAAAGAGTAACGACTTGCGTCTTGCAATACGAATGGCTGACTCCCATCACACCGCGCGGGTGACTACCGCGGCGAGGTGTTCGGCCTGTTCGCGCACCAGCCCTTCATCCTCACCTTCGACCATGACGCGGATCAGAGGTTCGGTGCCGGAGGGGCGCAGCAGGACCCGCCCCCTGCCGTTGAGGCAGGCTTCGGCCTCCTGCACGGCCTGTTGAATCGGCTGACTGGTGGCGATATCGATGCGCTGTTCCAGCGGCACATTAATCATGATCTGCGGAAATTTCGACATACCCTGCTTCAGGTTGTGCAGGCTGTCGCCCGACTGCACCATGGCCGCCAGCACCTGCAGTGCGGAGACGATCCCGTCGCCGGTGGTAGTACGGTCCAGGCATATAATATGGCCTGAGGACTCACCACCGATGATGCCATCGTTGGCCTGCAGCATCTCCATGACGTAGCGGTCACCGACATTGGCGCGCATAAAGGCGATACCAATATCTTTAAGTGCCAGCTCCAGGCCCAGGTTGCTCATCAGGGTACCGACCACCGGCCCACTCAGCTTGCCATTGCTGTTACGCGCGCGGGCAATGACATACAGCAGCTCGTCACCGTCCACCAGTTCGCCCCGGTGGTCGACCATCAGTACGCGGTCACCGTCACCGTCCAGGGCGATACCCAGGTCGGCCTTTTCCTTCAGTACCCGGGTGCACAGACTTTCCGGCGAGGTGGAACCGCAATCCTCGTTGATATTCAGCCCGTCCGGATGTACGCCGATACTCACAACGTCGGCGCCCAGTTCATCGAGCACGCTCGGTGCCACCTGGTAGGTGGCGCCATTGGCGCAGTCAACGACGATCTTCAGCCCACGCAGGTTCAGCCGTCCCGGAAAGGTACTCTTGCAGTATTCGATATAACGCCCGCGCGCATCTTCGACGCGCTCCGCCTTGCCCAGCCGTTCCGACGGTACGGTGACCATGGGCTTGTCCAGCTCCGCCTCGATCGCGCGCTCGACTTCGTCGGGCAGCTTGGTGCCCTCGGCGGAAAAGAACTTGATACCGTTATCGTAGTGCGGATTGTGCGAGGCACTGATAACAATACCGGCACAGGCGTGCAGGGTACGGGTCAGGTAGGCGATGGCCGGTGTCGGCATCGGTCCCAGCAGGCGGATATCGACACCCGCGGCCGACAGGCCCGCTTCCAGCGCGGATTCAAACATGTAACCGGAAATGCGCGTGTCCTTGCCGATGACGACCCGGCCGCAACCGGCCTGTCCGAGCACGCCACCCGCGGCCCAGCCGAGTTTCAGCATGAACTCGGCATTGATCGGCTGTTCCCCCACCCGGCCGCGAATGCCGTCGGTACCGAAATATTTTCTGGTCATTGTATAGCCCCCGATACAGCTATTTTTTATCACGAATCAACGCGGGTTCGCGGTCAGGAGACCGCTCCTACGATGGTGATGCGCTTAAGGCGGCGCACATCTGTAATGCCTGCCAGGTCGCGGCTACGTCGTGCGCCCGTACCAGCGTTGCACCGCGTTCCACGGCGAGGATTGCCAGCGCGATACTCGCGGGCAGCCGTTCGCCGACGTCAAGCCCCAGCAATTTACCGATCATGGACTTGCGCGACAAGCCCACCACCAGTGGGAAACCCAGGCTGGCGACGGCATCGAGCCGCGCCAGCAGCCGCAGGTTGTGTTCAACGGTCTTGCCGAAGCCAAAACCCGGATCGAGCAGGATATATTCGCGTGCGATGCCGGCCTCCAGGCAGGCCGCCACCCGTTGTTGCAGGAAATCGCGTACGGTATCGACCACGTCGTCATAGTGCGGGGCAACTTGCATACGGCCGGGTTCACCCTGCATGTGCATCAGGCAGACCGGCACGCCGCACTCCACCACCGCCTGCAGGGCACCCGGAGCGCGCAGGGCGTTGACGTCATTGATCAGCCCGGCACCGGCGGCCACAGCGGCGCGCATGACCTCGGGTTTCTGCGTGTCGATAGAAATCGGTATCTCGAGCTGCGGGCCCAGTGCCTTGATCACCGGCACCACCCGCCGGAGCTCCTCCTCCACGGCAACCCCTTGCGCACCGGGGCGGGTGGACTCGCCGCCGATATCGATTATCGCCGCACCTTCCGCCTGCATGGCAAGCGCACGCTCGACGGCGGTGTCCAGCGCAAAAAAATCACCCCCGTCCGAGAAGGAATCGGGGGTGACATTCAACACCCCCATCACCCGGGGGTAAGATAGATCCAGCGGCTTGCCGTTGCAGTCCAGCGTTGGCTCAGTGCTGGCCGGCCGGACCGCCGATGGGGTCGGCGCCATCCTTGCTGTCATCGCTTTTGCTGCTGGCGGCCGAACCACTGCTGCCGTTCGACTGGCTGTCATCCCAGTCCTTCGGTTCCCGGGGCAACTTGCCGGCCATAATGTCATCGATCTGGTCGCTGTCGATGGTTTCGTACTTGATCAGCGCCTCGGCCATGAGGTGCAGCTTGTCTTCGTTTTCCTTCAGCAGGCTGTTGGCACGATCATAGTTACGGTCGATAATGGCGCGGATTTCACCGTCGATCGCATGGGCCGTTTCATCCGACACGTTTTTGTGCTGGGTCACGGAATGACCAAGGAATACCTCACCATCTTCCTCGCTGTAGGTCAGCGGGCCAAGGCGTTCCGACAGGCCCCACTTGGTGACCATGTTACGCGCCAGCTCGGTGGCACGCTGAATGTCGTTGGACGCACCGGTGGTCACCATGTCCTCGCCGAAAATCATTTCCTCGGCGATGCGCCCGCCGAACAGGCTGGAGATCTGGCTTTCCAGCCGCTGCTTGCTGAAGCTGTAACGGTCTTCCTCGGGCAGGAACATGGTCACGCCGAGCGCGCGGCCGCGTGGAATGATGCTGACCTTGTAGACCGGGTCGTGCGACGGTACCAGGCGGCCGACAATGGCGTGCCCGGCCTCGTGATAGGCGGTGAGTTTCTTTTCCTCCTCGCTCATCACCATGGAGCGCCGCTCGGCACCCATCATGATCTTGTCCTTGGCCTTGTCCAGGTCTTCCATGTCGACCAGGCGCTTGTTGGCACGCGCGGCGAACAGCGCCGCCTCGTTCACCAGGTTGGCCAGGTCGGCACCGGAGAAACCGGGTGTACCACGCGCAATCACGGCCGGCTTGACGTTGTCTCCCGCCGGCACCTTGCGCAGGTGGACCTTGAGAATCTGCTCGCGGCCGCGGATGTCCGGCAACGGCACCACTACCTGCCGGTCGAAACGGCCCGGGCGCAGCAGCGCCGGGTCGAGCACGTCGGGGCGGTTGGTGGCGGCGATGACGATTACGCCCTCGTTGCCTTCGAAACCGTCCATCTCGACCAGCAGCTGGTTGAGTGTCTGCTCGCGTTCATCGTGACCGCCGCCGAGACCGGCACCGCGGTGACGGCCGACAGCGTCGATTTCGTCGATAAAGATAATGCAGGGCGCGTGTTTCTTGGCCTGTTCGAACATGTCGCGCACGCGTGAGGCACCGACACCGACGAACATTTCGACAAAGTCGGAGCCGGAAATGGTGAAGAACGGCACCTTGGCCTCGCCGGCGATGGCTTTCGCCAGCAGGGTTTTACCCGTACCCGGCGAGCCGACCATCAGTACGCCCTGCGGAATCTTGCCGCCCAGTTTCTGGAACTTGCTGGGGTCGCGCAGGAAAGCCACCAGTTCGGCGACTTCTTCCTTGGCTTCCTCGACACCGGCGACGTCATTGAAGGTAACCTTGACCTGGTCTTCGCCCAGCATGCGCGCACGGCTCTTGCCGAAGGACATGGCGCCACGGCCACCACCACCGCCCTGCATCTGGCGCATGAAGAAAATCCACACCCCGATCAGCAGCAGCATCGGGAACCAGGAAATGAAAATCTGCATCAGCAGCGATTCCTGCTCGGGTGCCTGCGCCTTGACCTGCACACCGTTGCTCAGCAGGTCGTTGATCATTTCCGGATCATTGGGCGTATAGGTGGAAAATTTCTCGCCGCTGTCGAGCTGACCCTTGACCACCCGGCCATCGATGACCACGCTCTGCACGCGGCCGGCCTTGACGTCAGCGATGAAGTCGGAATACGCCAGGCTCTGGGCACGCGGTGTCGGCGGGCCGAAATTATTGAAGACGGACATCAACACGACCGCGATGACCACCCAGAGAAGAATATTCTTCGCCATGTCGTTCAAATCAAATACCTCTTGTCAATTCAGACGGCGATACAGGGATTAGGAGACTAACTGAAGGCCTTGTCCTGTAAGGCGTTTCGGCCTGGTTGGCGGTTTCCTGAAACATACTATACTTTGCGCCCCCTCGCCAGCGCGTACACCTCGCGGGAACGCGGCCTGGAGGCCTTCGGTTTACGCATAATGACCTTGTCATAGCGGCTGCGCAGGTCCTTCAACAGGGCATCAAAGCCCTCACCCTGGAACAGCTTTACCAGCAGGTCGCCTCCCGGCCGCAACACGCGATCGGCAAAATCCACTGCTAATTCCGCAAGATACATGGCCCTTGGCTGGTCGACGGCATCCATGCCGCTTATATTGGGTGCAATATCCGACATTACAAGGTCAATTCCCCGCCCGTTTAACAGGTTAAGCAACTCGTCCAGCACCGTTTGTTCGCGGAAATCGCCCTCTACGAACGTTACCCCCGGCAGCGGTTCCATAGGCAGGATGTCCATGGCCACCACCGATCCCTTGCGCCCGACAATGCCGAGCGCATACTGGCTCCAGCCACCCGGTGCCGCGCCCAGGTCCACGACCGCCATACCCGGCTTGAGAATCCGGTCTTTCTGCTGGATCTCGTCCAGCTTGAAGACCGCGCGTGAACGGTAACCTTCGCGCTGGGCGCGTTTGACATATTCGTCGTCGAAATGTTCTTTCAGCCAGCGGTGACTGCTTTTGCTGCGCGCCATGTCTTGATGATATCCTGATTAATTGTCTCTACCTGCTGACACTATGCCATTAACGGAAGAACAGAAGAAAAGGTTACGCGGTCTCGGTCACAAGTTGAAGCCGGTTGTGATGGTCGGTTCCGGTGGGCTGTCGCCCTCACTGCTGGAGGAATTCGACCGCTCACTGGCGCACCACGAACTGATGAAAGTCAAGGTCAGCGTGGGAGACCGCGAAGAACGCGACCGCGTGATCGCCCGGCTGTGCGAACACAGCCAGGCTCAACTGGTTCAGCGCGTGGGCAACATTGCCCTGCTGTTTTTACGCCAGAAGAAAAACTCCCGGTTTCCCGCGTTGTAGATGGAACAAAAACCGGGCTGTCGCGTCTCCCCAGCACAAGCACAGACAACGATTGGAGCGCGCAGCGGCCGTTTGAACACATGACCTGAATCAGTGAACAGGCCTGCTCAGGCGCACTATACTTTTCAAATACGGTATCGGTCGGTCGGGGTAATCAGCGCTGTCCGCCGTTTCAATATCCAACAGGCGTTCTTTGCATGCGATCATGGCTACAACCTCGGGTTTACCTGTATGCCTGGTTTCTGGCCGTCATATTGACGTACAGCTGTTATGTGCCAGCGGAAGAAGCAACGGATGATTTTGACACCTTTGGCGAAATCGACGTTTTCGAAGACTCGCCGCTACCCGAGGCCATCACCCATCCATCCTGGTTCAAACTCAGCTTTCTCGATCTGCGCAGCGATCTGACCGAAGCTCTTGGAAGCGGCAAGCAGGGACTGCTGCTCTATTTCGGGCAGGAGTACTGCGCCTATTGCAAAAAACTGCTGGAAGTCAACTTCGGCAAGCCCGACATCGAGGCCTACACGCGCAGGCACTTTGACGTCATCGGCCTGGACATTCACGGCCAGCGCAGTGTCACCGCGCTGGATGGCCGCGAATGGGACGAGCAGGGGTTCGCGGTCGCGAACCATATCAACTTTACGCCGACACTGATTTTCTATGACCGGCAACAACGCGAAGCCCTGCGCCTGTCCGGGTATTACCCGCCCTACCAGTTTCGTGCCGCGCTGGAGTACATTGCCGAAGGCTATTACCGGCACGAGGATTTTCGCACCTACCTGGCGCGTGCCGACGTACCGGTGACATTCGGTGCCGGGGAACTGAATTATGAAGACTTCTTTTCGCCGGCACCGCATGCACTGGATCGCAGCCGTCTGCCCGGACAGCGCCCGCTGGTGGTGTTTTTCGAACAGGCCGACTGCCATGCCTGCGATATTCTGCACAGCGGCCCGCTGCAGCAGGACGATATTCGCAAGCGTTTTCGCCAACTCGATGCCACCGAGCTGGACATGTGGCGCGACACGCCGGTCATCACGCCCGGCGGTCAACGCACGACGGCGAAACAATGGGCCGACCGGCTCGGTCTGTTCTATACACCGACGCTGATATTTTTCGACGAGCGTGGTATCGAGATATTACGCGTGGATTCAGTCGTGCAGTTTTACCGGCTGCGCAATGTGCTGGATTACGTGTTGACGGGCGCCTACCGCACCTACCCCACTTTCCAGGCGTGGCGCACGGCGACCAAGCGCTAGCGGCTGGTCAGCTTCAGTTCGATACGGCGGTTACGCCGGTAAGCCTCCGGCGTATCGCCTTCATCCAGCGGGTGATACTGCGCAAAACCCGCCGCTACCAGGTGTTCGGGCGCGATACCCTGGGCAATCAGGTACTTGACAATGCTGGTCGCGCGCGCCGACGACAATTCCCAGTTGGAAGGAAACGCCCGCCGCACCGGCCGCTTGTCGGTATGGCCGTCGACACGCAGCACCCAGTCAACATCGCCGGGAATTTTATCGGTAATGGCTTTCAGGGTATGCGCCACCTTGCCGATTTCACGTTTTCCACCCTCATCGAGCTGCGCCGAGGCCGACGGAAACAGTACTTCCGAGGGCAGCAGAAAACGATCGCCCTCGATGCGCACGTCCGGATTGTCTTTCAGCGCTTCACGCAGCTTGCCGAAAAATTCCGAACGGTATGTCGCCAGTTCCTCGACCTTGTCGGCCAGCGCCGTGTTGAGGCGTTCACCCAGGTCTTTCACTTCGAGGGTTTTCTCTTTCAGGTGGGACTCGGACGTTTCCAGGGCACTGTTCAGGCGGGCGATCTGTTCATTGAGCGCTTCGAGCCGCAGGTTGAGTTCCGCCGAGTCATGGCGCACCTGTTCGGTCTCCTGGCGGCTGTCCGTCAGCTCGGTCTGCAGACGGTCTCGCTCGGTCTCCAGCCCGCCGATGGCGTCCGCCCGCGCCTGCGCCACTTGCGCCTGTTCGG
The DNA here is from genome assembly GCA_965544455.1 of uncultured Thiogranum sp. Classification (GTDB taxonomy): domain Bacteria; phylum Pseudomonadota; class Gammaproteobacteria; order DSM-19610; family DSM-19610; genus Thiogranum. Next base: position 1,922 of record CBEUNK010000007.1, on the reverse strand, counting down.
CAAGCTGTGTCCTGTTCAGCGCCAGCTCCTGCTGCAAGGCGGCCAGGGCCGCCTCGGCATCGCTGGCCTTGATGGTCAGTGCCGCCAGCCGCAGGTCCAGCGCGTCGCGCGCCGCCTTGCCCTTGTCACGCTGTTCGATAGTCTCGGCAAGACGCTGCTGCAGGGAGGCCTTGTCTTCACGCTCCTGGCTCAGCAGGCCGGTGAGGTTGTGCATCTGGCTGCGCAGGCGATCCAGCGCTGCATCGCGGCCAACCAGGGCATCGCTCAACAGGAACTGCCCGAGCGAGAACAGCAGCAACACGAAAATCACCACCATCAGCAACGCCGCCAGGGCGTCGACAAACCCCGGCCAGATATCCAGGCTGTGGCGGCGTCGGCGGGCCAGCAACACGGCGGCTATCCGGTCCGGGCGCGGTCGCGCCGCTTCTTGAGCACGTGGGCCTCGGCGGACAGGGCGCGACCGATAAGGCGTATTTCGTCGCGGATATCATCGGACAACTGTGCCCGTTCGGACGACAGCTCGTCCGCCAGGCGGCGGATACTTTCATCCAGGTTGTGGCGCTGGGCCTCGTCGCGCATGACACTGCGCTGTAACTTGTCGAGCGTTTCGGCAGTCTGCTCCAGCAGTGCGTGGATAAAGGCCGGTTCGCTGAGCCCGCCTTCGGCGAACAGCTGGCTGCTGGACATATGAGTCAGACTGGTCAGCCAGTCCTCCAGTTCGTTGAAAAAACGATTCTGCGCGTGGCCCACCTGCAGGTCGAGGAAACCCAGTATCAACGAACCGGCCAGGCCGAACAGCGACGAACTGAACGCCGTGCCCATACCCGACAGGGGCTCTTTCAGACCTGCCAGCAGCGTACCGAACAGCAGGCCGTTTTCGCCACCGCCGCCGGCATTCAGCTCGCTGATCATGTGCCCGACAGCGCTTACTGTCTGCAGCAGGCCCCAGAAAGTACCCAGCAGCCCCAGGAATATCAGCAGCCCGATGGTATAGCGCGATACGTCACGCGCCTCATCCAGCCGCAGGCGCACGCTGTCCAGTACCGCGCGCAACGACAGGGTGGACAGGCGTACCGGCTGGTCGCCATGCTGCTGCAACAGCCGGTCCAGTGAAGCCAGCATGCGCGGTTTCGCCGGCGAACCACGACGACGCCGGCCACGCTGCCGGTTCACCCAGCGGGCCTCGGTGGACAGACCACCCACCTGCTGGAAATTGACAATCACGCCAATGAGGAAGACGCCGACAATGATCGCGTTGAATACCGGGTTGGATAGAAATGCCTCACTCAGCGGCGTCAGCAATACCGCGGCCGTCAGGCCCACCAGCGCCAGGAACGGCACCATCCACACCAGCACCCGGGCAGGCCGCGTCATAACAGATTCCTCGTCAACATGGTTAAATTCCACTTTCCGGCCAGAGCCGGAGCCCCAGCCACAAAAAACCGGCCGACAGCAGCCCGCAACCGGCGGCCGCCACCAGCAGGAATAAATTCATACCCCCGGAGATCATGGCGCGCACCGCCATACCCGCGCCGATAGCGGTCAGGAAAAAACCGAATTCGGCCACAATCAGCTGGGTCAGTAACGGCAGGCTGCGCCCGCCTTCGGACTGTAACGCCCCCGCCTGCACCAGCAGCCCGGCGATCAGCAGACCGACGCCCAGGGCTACCCATGGAAATGGTAATTTCAAAAATGCGCCTCTTTTCAGACTGGAGATTGCCGCCCGGCGACCGCGCCCTGAAGGATGACAACGTCATCCTGAAGTAGTGCCTGCCCCCGGGGTGCAATGACAAGCGGATTGTAATCGATCAGGGCTCTTCCTGCATGACAATGTAGCCGGTTGGACATTCGTGGGCGCACAGCCCGCAACCCTTGCAGTAGCCATAGTCGAACACGTAGTGGGAGCCGTCAGCCGCGATTTC
>CBEUNK010000006.1:0-49164 GCA_965544455.1 uncultured Thiogranum sp. | reverse complement strand
AGCTGACTCCTTCGTTTCCCTGCAGCGTGCAGGCCCGCTCCTGCGACAGCTTCCGGTTCGATCCCGAACGATGACAACGGCCCGCTTTTCATCCCTGCAGGGCTGGCTGGACTGGCAGGAAACGCTGCACCCGACTGCCATCGACCTGGGGCTGGAGCGGGTAGCGCGTGTCGCCGATCGGCTGGGCTGCCGCACACCGGCACCGCTGGTTGTCAGCGTGGCCGGCACCAACGGCAAGGGCTCCTGCGTGGCGTTGCTGGAAGCCATTCTGTTGCGGGCCGGCTATCACGTCGGCACCTATACCTCACCACATCTTTTCAGCTATAACGAACGCATACGCCTGAACGGCGAGGCGGTGGGCGATAGCCTGTTGTGTGACGCATTTGCGCGTATCGATGCCGCGCGTGAAAACGACTCCCTGACCTATTTCGAATTCGGCACCCTGGCAGCGCTGGATATCATGACGCGCCGGCCCCTGGATGTTGCGTTACTGGAAGTTGGCCTGGGCGGCCGTCTCGACGCCGTCAACATTGTCGACGCCGATGCCGCCCTGATCACCAGTATCGGTATCGATCATACCGACTGGCTGGGGGCCGACCGTGATGCGATCGCCGCCGAGAAAGCCGGCATCATGCGCGCCGGCCGGCCGGTGATTTGCGGGGACGCCGACCCGCCGCCGGCACTCGCGGCCGCCTCCCGGCGCCTCGGCGCTGATCTGGCAGTGCTGGGTCAGCAGTTCTTCATCCACCAGGCGGGGCGCGGGTGGCACTGGCAGGGGCGGTACCACCAATGGCGCGATCTGCCCCGCCCGGCGCTGGCCGGCAGTCACCAGCTGGCCAATGCCGCGAGTGTTCTCGCCGTCATCGAGGCGCTGGACGCCCGGCTCGACGTGCCGCGTGTAGCCATCGAGGCCGGCTTGCGGTGGGCGCGATTGCCGGCGCGGGTGCAACGCATTGACGGCCCGGTGGAACAGGTACTCGATGTATCTCATAATGCGCAGGCCGCACAGGCGCTGGCGGATGCATTGCACCAGCTGCCACTCGCCGGTCGCTGTTACGCCGTGCTGGGTATGATGCGGGACAAGGACGTGGCGGCTTTCGTGCAGCCGTTGCTGAGCGCTGTGGACAGCTGGTATGTCACCGGACTGCAGACGGATCGTGCCAGCCCCGCGGAAGCCCTGGCTGCAGAGATCGAAGCTGCAGCGGCCGGTACGCCGGTGGTGGTCTGCCCGACCGTGGCGGAGGCCCTGACGAAGCTGAAAAACGTGGTGCAGGCCGGTGACCGGGTGCTGGTCTGTGGATCATTCTATACTGTCGCCGAATGGTTGGCGCTGGGTGTGGAATTCTAGCTGATGTATCATGCCGGTCTTTACCGGATTGACGGTTGTGAAATTTGTCAGGGTTTCCCTGAGCGAGAACCAAGATGGAATTTCAGTTGAAACAACGCCTGGTCGGCGCCGTTGTGCTGGTCGCACTGGGTGTTATTTTTATTCCCATGCTGCTGGAAGGCCCCGATCACAACCTGGTGCCCGAGATGGAGCCGCTGCCGGAACCCGGGAACCAGCCGGTCACCGAGCCGCTGGAGCGCTTCCCGGCCGCGGGAGAAATCCCGGCGGAGCCCGCCTTGTCAGTCGTGCAGACCGACAGTGTGCCGGAACCTGAGCAGAAGGCGGCCCCGCCCGAAGGCCGGGAACTGCCGCTGCCACTACCGGAAGAGACACCCGTGCCGGAAGCGGCCCCCGAACCCCCCGCAAAACCGACTGCGGCCGAGGCCAGACCGGCCGCGCTGGGGAACTGGGTTCTGCAGGTAGGCAGTTTTTCCAGTGAACAAAACGCGGTGCGCTTGCGTGATCAACTGCGGGAGGCGCACTTCCCGACCCAGGTCGAGCGGGTGCGCGTCGCGGGGAAAACACATTTCCGGGTGAGGGTGGGGCCCTACCTGGAACGTGATGCCGCCGAAAGTGACCGGAAAAAACTGGCCAGGACCTTTGCCCTCAACGGTCGTGTGCTTTCCTATCCCTGAACCGCTGTCACCGCCCCGGGTCTTCGAGTAAAATATTCATTATGTATTCGGTTGAGAGGCGGTACGTGCCCGGGCTGCGCAGGATCGGCGTTTGATCTGGATTGACTATATCCTGCTGGTGATCATCATGATCTCGGCGCTGCTCAGTCTGTGGCGGGGGTTCGTCAAGGAAGCCCTGTCCCTGGCCAGCTGGATCGTGGCGCTGTGGGTCGCGCTGCTGTTCTTCCATGACCTGGCCGACTGGCTGGCGCGCTGGATCGACACGCCCTCGGTCAGGGACGGCGTCGGTTTCGGCCTGCTGTTTGTCGTTACCGTGTTGATCGGCGGCCTGGTGGGTTACCTGGCGGGCCAGCTGGTGTCCAAGACCGGGCTGACGGCGACTGACCGGGTCCTCGGCGTGCTGTTCGGCATTGCCCGCGGCGTGGTTATCGTGGCGGTCATGGTGCTGCTGGCCGGGCTGACCTCGTTGCCGCAGGATCCCTGGTGGCGGGAATCGCTGCTGCTGACCCACTTTCAGGACGTAGCGCTGTGGTTGAGAAGTTTTCTGCCGGACGATATTGCCGAGAATATCCGTTTCCAGGCGCCTGGCTAATCGACATGATCTTTGGGGTTTGAACCGTGTGCGGGATTGTAGGAATCGTTTCATCTGATACCGTCAACCAGTCGATCTACGACGCGTTGACGGTGCTCCAGCACCGCGGACAGGATGCGGCCGGCATCATGACCTGCGAGGGCAACCGCCTCTACCTGCGCAAGGACAACGGCCTGGTACGCGACGTGTTCCACACCCGCCACATGCTGCGGTTGCACGGCACCATGGGTATCGGGCACGTGCGTTACCCGACGGCCGGCTGCGAGAGCTCCGCGGAAGCCCAGCCCTTCTACGTGAATTCACCCTATGGCATCACGCTGGCGCACAACGGCAACCTGGTCAATGCCGAGGAACTCAAACAGGCCCTGTTCCGCGAAGACTTGCGACATATCAACACGGATTCCGATTCCGAGGTGCTGCTCAACGTGTTCGCCCACGAACTGCAGCGCCGCGGTAAACTGGAAATCAACGCGGATGACGTGTTTGCCGCCGTGGCCGGTGTGCACCGCCGCTGTCGCGGTGCCTATGCGGCGGTGGCGATGATAACCGGCTTCGGCATTGTCGCCTTCCGTGATCCTTACGGCGTACGGCCACTGGTCTACGGCAAGCGCGAGACCACCAGGGGAACCGAACACATGGTTGCCTCCGAGAGCGTCGCCCTCGACCCGCTTGGCTTCGATCTGGTTGATGACGTGCGCCCCGGCGAGGCGGTGCTGATGAGTATGGACGGTGGCCTGGTGCGGCGACAGTGTGCCGATAACCCCCATTATGCCCCCTGCATTTTCGAACATGTCTACCTGGCCAGACCCGACTCCATTATCGACAATATCTCGGTTTACAAGGCGCGCCTGCGCATGGGCGAGTCGCTGGCCGACAAGATCCGGCGCGAACGCCCGCAACATGATATCGATGTGGTTATCCCCATACCGGATACCAGTCGAACGGCGGCACTGCAGCTGGCCTACAACCTGGGAGTCAAGTATCGCGAGGGTTTCATCAAGAACCGCTATATCGGCCGCACCTTTATCATGCCCGGGCAGCAGCAGCGCAAGAAATCCGTGCGCCAGAAGCTGAACGCCATCGACCTGGAATTCAGGGACAAGAACGTCATGCTGGTCGATGATTCGGTGGTGCGCGGTACCACGTCCCAGCAGATCATCCAGATGGCCCGCGACGCCGGTGCAAAAAATGTCTACTTCGCCTCCGCGGCGCCGCCGGTACGCTACCCCAATGTCTATGGCATCGACATGCCGACCAAGGACGAGTTGATTGCCAATGGGCGCACGGTCGAGGAAATCGCCGCCGCCATTGGTGCCGACTGGCTGGTGTTCCAGGACCTCGACGACCTGGTGGATGCCGTCCGCAAGGGTAACCCGGCGATCAAGTCCTTCGACTGTTCGGTGTTCACCGGCGAGTACGTGACCGGCGATGTCAGCGTCGATTACCTGGATTACCTCGAACAGCTGCGCAATGATTCCGCCAAGGAACAGCGGCGGGCGGCGGATGACGAGGTGATCGAACTGCACAATAGTGCTTGACGTCCATGCACCGGCTTGTCTAGTCTGTACCTGTGGCGCCGATTTGAGTTTCAGCTTGCGGGCGCTTTATAAATACGGCTAAAGCGATAGCACCTGCTTTCGTTGTCAGCCCGGAGCGGGTTTTTTTGTGCCCGTACCTGTCGGTGTAAAAAGGCGATGCCATGTCTGAAAAACAATCAACCCCCGGATTTGAAACCCTGGCCGTGCGTGCCGGTCAGCACCGTACCGCGGAACACGAACACGCGGAGCCGATTTTTCCGACCTCGAGCTACGTGTTCGACAGCGCGGCGGACGCGGCGGCGCGGTTTTCAGGAGAGCGGCCGGGAAACATCTATTCGCGGTTTACCAACCCGACGGTGCGAACATTCGAACAGCGGCTGGCGGCACTGGAAGGCGGGGAGCGCTGCGTGGCTACCGCATCGGGTATGTCGGCGATCTACGCGACCTGTGCGGGTCTGTTGTCGGCCGGCGATCACGTGGTGTCGTCGCGCAGTATTTTCGGTAGCACCACGCTGCTGTTCAACAACTACCTGAAAAAATTCGGTATCGAGACCAGCTTCGTGGCGCAGCACGATGTCGACGGCTGGGCGCAAGCCATACGGCCGCAGACACGGTTACTGTTCCTGGAAACACCGTCCAATCCACTGACCGAAGTTGCCGATATCAGCGCACTGGCGGAACTGGCGCATGCCAACGACTGTCTGCTGGTGGTCGATAACTGTTTCTGCACGCCGGCACTGCAGCAGCCGCTGGCGCTCGGTGCGGATATCGTGATTCACTCGGCAACCAAGTACCTGGACGGCCAGGGGCGTTGCGTCGGTGGTGCCGTGGTCGGCAGCGAAGCTGTCGTGGGTGAGGCGGTCTACGGCTTTTTGCGTACCTGCGGCCCGACTATGAGTCCGTTCAATGCCTGGGTGTTTCTCAAGGGGCTGGAAACCTTGTCACTGCGTATGCAGGCGCATTGTGCGTCGGCCATGCAGCTGGCCGGGTGGTTGCAGCAGCAGCCTGCCATTAAGCGGGTATACTATCCCGGCCTGGCGTCACATCCCCAGCACGAACTGGCGCAACGTCAGCAGAGCGGGTTCGGTGGCATTGTGTCATTCGAAGTCGAGGGCGGGCAGGCGGCGGCCTGGAAACTGGTCGACGCAACGCGTATCTGCTCGATCACCGCCAACCTCGGCGACACCAAGACGACCATCACGCACCCGGCGACCACTACCCATGGCCGCCTTACACCCGAACAGCGTGCCGAAGCGGGTATCTCCGATGGATTGATACGTATTGCTGTTGGCCTGGAAAATATCGAAGATCTGCGGGCCGATCTTGCCAGGGGTTTGGAGGAGTAGACATGATGAAGCAGTCCATGGCGTGGGTATTGCTGTTGCTGCAGCTGTTGTGGCAACCGCTGGCGGTGAGTGCCGATGAGCAGCCGGTCCAGGACCAGGTCAGCTTCCAGGTCGAGGTGGGACGTGATGTAAACAATGATCGCGTGGTAGCACTGCTCGCCGTGACGGCGGAGGACCGCGACCCGGCCCGTCTCGCGACACACATCAATGACAACATGGCCTGGGCGCTGGCGCAGCTGGATGACAGGCAGGCGATCAAGCCCCGCAGCGGCACGTACCAGACCTTCCCGGTTTACGACGACAGGAAGATCGTGCGCTGGCGCGGACGCCAGGAGCTGCAACTGGAATCAGGCGATGTGGATCGCCTGAGCCGGTTGATCGGTAGCCTGCAGGAACGCCTGCAGGTTCAGTCCCTGCAGTTCAGTGTCTCACCCGAGCGGCGTCGCGGCGTCGAATCGGGGTTGATCGAAGAAGCGCTGGCTGCTTTCCAGCGGCGCGCGGAGCTTGTGCGCAAATCGCTGGGTGCCGATGCTTACCGCCTGATGGATGTGACAGTGCATACCGGCGGGACGCATCGCCCCGTGCCCCTGCGCGCCGAGGCCGCGGCTTCGATGACGCGTGCCGGGGTTTCCACTCCTGCCATGGAGCAGGGGACCACGCGCATTACCGTGCAGGTCAGTGGGCGGATTCACCTGTTGCGGAACTAGACACAGCCGGTGGGCGGGCAGATTTTGCCGACCCCCCAGCGTTCGAAATCATCGAAAGTGAGATGTTGACGGTGCAGGTGCTGGAAACGGCGCGATCGATTTTATCGCCGTTGTAACGGGGTTGAACCAGTAACTGGCTTAATTGTAGTTGTTCGATAATTAACGGCTGGTCCGGTTCTACCAGGTAATATTTATCGCGCATGGGCCCGGCAAGTACCATGACACCCGAAACCATCAGCGGATTTGCGCCGTGATAGTCATAGGGCTCATAGATTTCCAGGGCATGGTGTTGAGTCGTCATTATTCCCACCACTTGTATGCGGATTCAGCCAGCATGCACAAAGCGCCGGCAGCTGTCAAAGAAATTCACCATCCCTGTTTCGGCAAGCAACCGGAATGTGGTACATAACGTAATGAATTATGGTTGAATAGTCAGAAGTCGGATGTGTAACAGGCAGCGATATGGAATCAAGCGGCAACCTGTTTGAACGCGCTTTGCAGTGCCTGCAATGCGATGACCCGGTAAAAAAGTGCCAGTGGACAGACGCCGCTTTTACCGCGCTGCGTGATGGCCGCTTGCGTCTGGAATCAGTCCAGCCGGTGATCGCTATCGAGACACCGGGCCGGCCCTCGCGGCCGCGGCTGGTAGCGCCGCGTGACCTGCCGCGACGCAACCCGGGCAGCGCCACAGGCCACGCCACCCTGCTGCACGCGCTCGCGCATATCGAATTCAACGCGATCAACCTGGCCTGGGATGCGGTGTATCGCTTTCGTGATATGCCGGCGGACTACTACCATGACTGGGCCCGGGTCGCTCATGAAGAAGCGCTGCACTTCAGCTTGCTTTGCAGCTGTCTGGAAAAACTCGGGCATGTCTACGGTGATTTCGATGCACACGACGGGCTCTGGGAAATGGCCTGTAAAACCGCCCATGACCCCCTGGTGCGCATGGCGCTGGTGCCCCGGGTGCTGGAGGCGCGCGGTCTGGATGTGACGCCGGGTATTCTGGAACGCCTGCGCAAAAGCGGCGATAACTGCGCGGTCGAGGCACTGGAGATCATTCAGCGGGACGAAATCGGCCACGTCGAAATCGGCAGCCGCTGGTTTCGCTACCTGTGCGAGCAGCGCGGTGTGCCGGCCGAGGCCACCTTTGTCCAGTTGCTCACAGAGTACATGCGTGGCCAGGTGAAGACTCCCTTTGACTACGAGGCGCGCCGGCAGGCGGGTTTCAACGAACTGGAGATGCATTACCTGGAAGAACTGGCGTCAGCCGGACGTTGAGAGTAGTGGTGGAGAAATGATGGTACGCGTCAAATTGATGATACTTTCAACCTGCCTGTTGGCCGGGTTCGGCGCCTGGGGCGCGGCCACGGCGGAAACACGGGCGACTGTGGTCTGGTATAGCGAGCAGGAGCCGGGTATCGATCCCTATCACGTGCGTTACGTTATCACCCCGGCCTTTATGCGTTCCGACGATGGTGTGGAAGGCGGTGACTTCCTGTTGTTCGATCGCGGCAAACGGCAGATCTACAGTGTTGTTGCTGACAATCGTACTGTGCTGGAGATCGACGGTAACGCCGACTCGCCACAAAAACCGGATAACCTGACGATCGATATTCGTCAGCACGTTGCCCGGGAGGCACCAATGATCAACGGCGAAGCGCCGCTGGAGATAGAATTGCGTGCGGCCAGCGAGGTTTGCCGTTCCGCCCTGGTCATACCGGGATTTCTGGAATCCGCTCGCCTGGCGATGCAGGAGTACAACCAGGCACTGGCGGTACAGCAGTTACGCACCCTGGACAACACCCCTCCCGCTTACCGGACACCGTGTTTCCTGTCGCGCTATCTGTATGCCACCGACTTTCACCTGGCGCGGGGCATGGTGCTGGCCGACTGGAACAGCCGGGGAGAGCGGCGCGAGTTGACGGCCTATGAAACAGACGTGCCGGTGCCGGATAGCCTGTTCGTGTTGCCCGATGATTTTACACGCTACCAGGCAGACGGGAACTGACGATCCCGCCTGTCCTCAGGCTGGCAGCGTTTTCAGTTCGAGGCCGCTGTCCTTCACGCTGAGTACACTGCCTTGCCGGTACCAGTCGCCGAGTACCACACGCCGCAGTTTTCTGCCCCGGTGTTCGATATCGTAAATGCCCGGCCGGTGAGTGTGACCGTGAATCAGCAGGTCGGCCCGGTGCTGCTCGAAAACGCGCCGCACCTCGGCCTGATTGACATCCATGATCACCTCGTCTTTTCCCTGCACCGACAGGCTGCTCAGTTCGCGCGCCTGCTCGGCCAGTTGCAGTCGTTCCGCAAGCGGTAGAGACAATGCCTGCTGTTGCCATTGCGGGTCTCGCAGGCGGGTGCGCAGCGCCTGGTAGTCGGTGTCATCGGTGCACAGCGTGTCCCCGTGCATCAGCAGGGTACGGGTACCATGGAGGTCGATGATGTGCGGGTCGTGCAGCAGCGTACAACCGGTTTCCGCGCAGAACCGCTCACCCATGAGAAAGTCGCGATTGCCGTGCAGCACGAAAACGGGCGTACCCGCCTGCGTGCAGGCTTTCAGGGCCTGCTTGACCGGCTGATAGGCGGGCTCGGGGTGGTCGTCGCCTACCCAGGCCTCGAACAGGTCACCGAGAATAAACAGGCCTTCCGCTTTACCCTGGACGGTATCCAGAAAGCGGCGCAGGCAGGCGCTGATAGCCGGTCGTGAGGGATGCAGGTGCAGGTCGGAAATGAACAGTGTGGCCATCGCGACGGGCCTTTCAGGCCGGATCCTGGAATGCCGGATCGTTCAGTCGTCGACGGTCACGCTTTCGATAACGACATCATCCTCGGGTACATCCTGGTGACCGGCGCGGTTGGTGGTCGGGACTTTTTCGATGGCCTGAACGATGTCGAGGCCGTCGACCACTTTACCGAACACGCAGTAACCCCAGCCCTGTGCGGTGGCGGCGCTGAAATTGAGGAAGCCGTTGTCCTTGGCGTTGATAAAGAACTGTGCCGTGGCGGAGTGTGGATCGGGCGTGCGTGCCATGGCAATCGTGCCGAGATCATTGGTCAGGCCGTTGTCGGCCTCGTTCTTGATCGGTTCTTTGGTTGGTTTCTGGGTCATGCCCGGCTCGAAACCGCCTCCCTGGATCATGAACCCCGGGATGATACGATGGAAGATGGTGCCGTCGTAAAAACCGGAACGGGCATAGTCGAGAAAGTTGGCCACGGTTTCCGGGGCTTTTTCGGCATCCAGTTCCAGAACGATGGTGCCCTTGTTGGTCTGCATACGCACACTCACGATGGTGTCTCCTGTCGAGGTTTCAGGCCGCGTATAATAACGATTTCCGCGCCGCCGACCAATTTTTGTTACCATGCGCGCCGTTCTTCAACGGCGACAGGCTCGAATGAGTAAAAACACCGTCAAAGCCCGGTTTGCCCCCAGCCCGACGGGCGAAATTCACCTGGGGAACCTGCGTACTGCGCTGTTCAACTGGCTGTACGCCACGGGGCAGGGGGGTGTTTTCCTGTTGCGTATCGAGGATACCGACCGGGCGCGCAGCCGGTCGGAATATGTCGAGGCGCTGCTGCGGGAGTTGCGCTGGCTGGGGCTGGACTGGCGGGAGGGGCCGGAGGCCGGTGGTGAACACGGACCGTATTTCCAGGCGCAGCGGCTGGAAATCTACAAGGATTATTATACCGCGCTGGCGAAAGCCGGTATGACCTACCCCTGCTTTTGCAGCGATACGCAGCTGAAACTGGCGCGCAAGGCCCAGCGGGCCGCCGGTCAGCCGCCCCGTTACCCGGGAACCTGCGCCCACCTGTCGGCGGAGGAGATCGAGCAGAAACTGGCCGACGGCGGCCGGCCGACACTGCGCTTTCGCGTACCGCAGGGAGAGACAGTGGCGTTTGACGACCTGGTACGCGGGCCGCAGCGCTTTCCCGGCGGCGACATCGGTGATTTCATTATCCGCCGCAGCGACGGTACACCGGCATTTTTCTTCAGCAACGCCGTGGATGACGCGTTGATGGGCGTCACTCACGTGCTGCGCGGCGAGGATCATTTAACCAATACGCCGCGTCAGCTGATGATACTCCGGGCGCTGGACCTGCCGGCACCGGTCTACGGGCATCTGTCGCTGCTGGTGGGTGAAGACGGCAGCCCGCTGTCGAAGCGCCATGGCAGCCGCAGTGTCAGGGAATTGCGCGAACAGGGGTACCTGCCCGGCGCTATCCTGAACTACATGGCGCGACTGGGCCACAGTTACAGCAGCGACGACTATGCCGGACTGGAGACACTGGCGCGCGATTTTTCCTTACAGCGCCTGGGTAAGGCGCCGGCGCGCTATGATGCCGGGCAGTTGCGTTTCTGGCAGAAAGAAGCGGTTAATGCCGCTTCCGACGCGGCGCTGCTTGCCTGGTTCCGGCAGTCTGAACCGGGGCAGACCCTGTCAGCTGAATGGAGCGACGAACGTCTCGCTGCCCTGCTGGGGGTGGTGCGTGATAATGTCGAGATGCCCGCGGATATCGCCGCCTGGCTCGAACGCCTGTCGGGTGAACCACTGGCGGTGAGCGAGCCGGAACGCCGCTTGCTGCAGGAGGCGGGGCGGGAATTCTTTCAGTCAGCGCTGAGCCGGCTGGATGCGCCGCACGCTGATTTCCGTGATTTTGCCAGGGCGGTCGGTGAAGCCACCGGCGCCAGGGGCAAGCACCTGTTTATGCCGTTACGCGTGGCGCTCACCGGCGTTGCCCATGGCCCGGAAATGGCGCGCGTGTGGGACTGGCTGGGGGAGGATATCCGCCGGGCGCGCCTGCAGGCTGCACTGAATATCGTCGATGGAGCCGGATAACATGCTGAAAGTGTTCAACAGCCTGACCCGCCGCAAGGAAGAGTTTGTACCGATCGAGCCGGGCAAGGTGCGCATGTACGTGTGCGGCATGACCGTGTACGACTACTGTCATCTCGGTCATGCACGGGTACTGGTGGTCTTCGATGTTATCGTGCGCCACTTGCGCAGCCTGGGTTATGACGTCACCTACGTGCGCAATATCACCGATATCGATGACAAGATTATTGCCCGTGCACAGGAAAACGGTGAACCGGTCAATGTACTGACCGAGCGGTTTATCCAGGCGATGCACGAGGACGCTGACGCGCTCGGGGTTTTGCGTCCCGATGCCGAGCCGCGGGCGACCGGCTCCATGGACGATATCCTCGGCATGATTCAGCGCCTGCTGGATAAAGGGTATGCCTACCAGGGTGACAATGGCGATATCTTCTACGCCGTCGGCAAATTCGAGCACTACGGCCAATTGTCGGGCAAGCGGCTGGAGGAGCTGCAATCCGGGGCACGCGTCGATGTGGAGGCCGCCAAGCGCGACCCGCTGGATTTTGTGCTCTGGAAGGCGGCCAAGCCGGGAGAGCCCAGCTGGGCGTCCGACTGGGGCGCCGGACGCCCGGGCTGGCACATCGAATGTTCGGCAATGTCGACCGAGTGCCTGGGCGCGCATTTCGATATCCATGGCGGCGGCATGGACCTGCAGTTCCCGCACCACGAAAACGAAATCGCACAGTCCGAGGCGGCGACCGGCGAGCATTTCGTCAACTACTGGATACACAACGGCTTCGTGCAGGTCGACGAAGAAAAGATGTCCAAGTCACTGGGTAATTTCTTCACCGTGCGCGAGATTCTCAAGCGCTACCAGGCGGAAGAAGTGCGTTACTTTATTCTCACCAGTCACTACCGGAGTCCGCTCAACTACAGTAACGATAACCTCGACAAGGCGCGCGGTGCCCTGCAGCGCCTGTATACCACGCTGCGCGATACCCCGCCGGGTGATGCCGCCGAGCCGGACAGCGCCTACGAGGAGCGCTTCCGGGCGGCGATGAATGACGACTTCAATACACCGGAGGCGCTGGCGGTCTTGTTCGAACTGACGCGGGCAATCAACCGCGAGCGCGAGCGGGACGCTGCCGAGGCCGGCCGCCTGGCGGCGAGCCTGCGTCTGCTGGGCGGCCGGCTGGGTATCCTGCAGGCCGATCCGGCGATTTATCTGCAGGGGCGGCAGGGCGTAGCGGATGCCGGCCTCGACGATGCCGCCATCGAGGCACTGGTGGTGCAGCGTGATCAGGCGCGTGCGGCGCGTGACTGGGCCGAGGCCGACCGGTTGCGCGACCAGTTGACGGGGCTGGGTATCGTGCTGGAGGATGCCGCTGGCCGCACCCAGTGGCGGCGCTCCTGAATAAGCCATTGATTACATGAAGTTATAAAGAATCCACGCGTTCTGTCGATAAACTGGTTGGCGATGGCGTCGTCGTCGCAAATACGCGTCAACCAAGAATAATCCTATGACAGAACGCTACCTCCATCCGACGCCCGGTGTGACGCAGAACGTGCCGCCGGGCCTGTGTGCCGGCCGGTGTTCGCCGGGTATGCGCTAGGTCGGCCCCATGTTCAGGTTTTCAAAGACAGATTCCCATTCGATCAATGCCCTGCCGGTACGGGTGACCGGTATCGTCTTCTGGGGACTGGTGGTCGTCGGCCTGTTGATCATACTGGTCATGCTCGGTGGCCGTCGGGAACAGATTGCCCGGGAACACCAGGCCGCCGGTGACCGTTTCATGATCACGCTGTACGAGGAAGTCGCAGAGCGTGACATCAACGGCGCCGACGAATTGTCAGCGCTGGTGGCGCAACTGGCGGAAGGCTTCCCCGGTGAAATCAGGTCGGCGCAGCTGACGGCGGACGGTCTGAATGTGCGCTACGGGGAAGATATCCCCGATGCCGTTACCTACACGCGTTTCCTCTGGTTGGGTGACGCGCTGGGCGGAGCGTCCAAGTACGCAATGGTGGTGCTGCAGATGCCGTCCGTCGAACAGCAATTGGCCGCTGAGCGCAAAAAGCTGCTGATCGGTATGGGCACCCTGTTTCTGCTGTTCGGGTTGATCCTGCAGCGGGTTTTGAACGTCCTCCTGACACGACCGTTCAAGCAGATGGTCGATACAGCACTCAGGTTTTCTGCCGGTGACGACAAAGTGCGTTTCGATGGGCAGCGCACTGACGAGTTCGGTTATCTCGGTAAATTTATCAACCAGGCATTGAACTACTCCATCGGCCAGAAAGAAACCCTGCACGAAGCGCTCGAACGGGCGCGCCATTCCGAACACGCCCTGCAGGAAGAAAAAGAAAAACTCGTCGTTACGCTGCACTCCATCGGTGATGCCGTTATCACTACCAATGAGCGCGGCTATGTTGAATACATGAACCCGGTGGCAGAGGAGCTGCTCGGCTGGCGTCTGGCGGATATCTACGATACGCCGCTGAGCAAGGTGATGCGCCTGATCGACGAGGAAAGCGGCCGGCCACTGGTCAATCCGGTCGACCTGTGCCTGGAGAATGGCGAGAAAGTCATCGAGGAAGGGCATAAAATGCTGATTCGTCATGATGGCCGGCAGGTAGCCATCGCTGATTCGGCGGCACCGATCCGCGACCAGGTGGGGGAACTGCGTGGTGTTATCCTCGTATTCCACGATGTCGGCCAGGCACGCAAACTGGCCCGCCAGCTGTCCTTCCAGGCAAGCCACGATCCACTCACCGGCCTGTCCAACCGCCGGGAATTCGAGGTCCAGCTGGCCCGCTTGCTGGAGAGCGCCCAGGTCCAGCATCAGCAGCATGGCCTGTGTTACATCGACCTGGACCAGTTCAAGGTGGTGAACGATGTCTGTGGTCACAGCGCCGGGGATGAGTTGCTGCGGCAGCTTGCAGCCCTGTTGCAATCCCAGGTGCGCGAAGCCGATATCCTGGCTCGACTGGGTGGCGACGAATTCGGCGTACTGCTGACCCACTGCAGCGTTGATCAGGCAGTGCGCGTGGCCGAAAACATCCGTTCCGCCGTGCAGGATTTCCGTTTCCTGTACGAGGACCGCAGTTTTGAAATCGGTGCCAGTATCGGGGTGGCGCCTATTACCCGGGACTCACGTTCTACCGCGGAACTGTTGAGCGCCGCCGATATCGCCTGCTTCGCGGCCAAGGACGGCGGACGCAACCGTGTGCACCTCTATAAACACAGTGACGAGGAAGTCTCGGAACGGCGCGGTGAAATGAACTGGGTCTCGGTTATTCGCGATACCCTGGACCAGGAGCGTTTCTACCTGCTGTATCAACCCATCGTGCCGCTGGTCGGCAACCATCTCGACGAACCGAGTCACTACGAATTATTGTTACGCATGCGTGATCCCATGGGCAACGAGGTCCTGCCCATGGCCTTTCTGCCGGCGGCAGAGCGCTATAATATGATCGTCGATATCGATACCTGGGTGGTCGGACACACCATGCGCCTGCTCAACAGCGAACAGCGGGTGCCGCGCAAGGGCGTGTTTCTGATCAACCTCAGCGGCAAGTCGCTCTGCGCACCGCAGTTTGTCGATTACCTGGAGAACGAGCTCAGGGCCAGTGAGTTGCCCTGTGACCGCTTCTGTTTCGAAGTCGCCGAAACCTCCGCCATTTCCAACCTGGGCTCTCTCAACGACGTGTTCAAACGTCTGCGCGACCTGGGTTGCCGGTTTGCGCTCGACGATTTCGGTAGCGGCCTCACTTCGTTCGGTTACCTGAAAAACCTGAAAATCGACTATATCAAGATTGACGGCGGCTTTGTGCGTAACATGGTGAATGACGACGTGGATGCCGCAATGGTGCGTGCGATCAACCAGATCGCGCACGTCATGGGCGTGCATACCATTGCGGAATTTGTCGAGACACGCGAAATACTCGAACAGTTGTGCCGTTACGGCGTCGATTACGGGCAGGGCCACAATATCGCCAGCCCCAGACCGATCGAGGAGCTCCTCCGTGGGCCCGGGCATCAGCAGCCCAGCCTGACGCTGATCAGTCCCCGTTAAACGCACTGCTCAACGTTAAACGGCGTGGTGCAGGTTTTCGGTGGCGTACAGTGTATTCTGCAGCAGGGTCGCCACGGTCATCGGCCCGACACCTCCCGGTACCGGCGTAATCCAGGCTGCCCGTTCGCAGGCCGCCTCGAACTCCACGTCACCCACCAGGCCCTGCTCGGTGCGGTGAATACCGACATCGATTACCGTGGCACCCTCGCGCACCCACTCGCCGGGCACCAGGCCCGGCTTGCCGGCCGCTACCACCAGAATTTCCGCCCGCCCGACATGGGCCTGCAGGTCACGGGTGAAACGGTGGCAGCAGGTGACCGTGGCGCCGGCCAGCAGAAGTTCCAGCGCCATGGGACGGCCGACGTGATTCGATACCCCCACCACCACGGCCTCGCGCCCGTAATAGGTCTCGTCAATACTGTCGAGCAGCGTAATCACGCCGCGCGGCGTGCAGGAACGCAGTTGCGGTACGCGCAGGGCCAGGCAGCCGATATTGTGCGGGTGGAAACCGTCCACGTCCTTGTCCGGCCGTATGCGCTCGATAATCGTTTCGGCATTGATCTGCCCGGGCAGCGGCAACTGCACCAGGATTCCGTCAATCGAGGTGTCCGCATTGAGTTCGTCGATCAGGTCCAGCAACTGCTGCTGCGTGGTGTCCGCGGACAGATCCCAGGAGCGTGACAGGACGCCCGCCTCGGCGCAGGCATTGCGCTTGTTGCGTACATAGATCTCGGAGGCCGGGTCATTGCCTACCAGCACCACCGCCAGGCCGGGTTGACGTGCGCCGCGCGCCAGGCGCTGCTCGATACTGTCTTTTACCTGCTTGCGGATGTCCGCGGCAATAGCTTTGCCGTCAATAATGCGGGCGCTCATGATGTTCGATTCATAACCTGGCCGGAGGAGGGCGGGGATTTTCGCACGCCGGTCAGGGGGTGAACAAGCACGGCGGTGAAAATCTGGTATACTTCCGGGCTTCGGTCGTTGACGCTGTGAGTGCGTCGCCGTATCATCGCCGCCCCGTTCCGGTGGCTGTGGCACGCCAACGCGATCGCGACCATCGGGGCATAGCGCAGTCTGGTAGCGCGCCTGCTTTGGGAGCAGGATGTCGGGAGTTCGAATCTCTCTGCCCCGACCAAACACAGAGGGTTAGCCGTATTGCGGCGGCGCGAAGTGCTCGAGCCCCGGTAGCTCAGTCGGATAGAGCAACGGCCTTCTAAGCCGTGGGTCAGGGGTTCGAATCCTCTCCGGGGCGCCACACATAGCCGGTCGTTCCGGCAGGACGAAAATGCAGGTTCAATGGCGGGCGTAGCTCAGTTGGTAGAGCCCCGGATTGTGATTCCGGTCGTCGTGGGTTCGAGTCCCATCGCTCGCCCCAGTTTTGGGGCCGTTAGCTCAGTTGGTAGAGCAGGAGACTCTTAATCTCTTGGTCGAAGGTTCGAGTCCTTCACGGCCCACCATCTCCAGCCCGCAGATTTGCGGGCTTTTTATTTCCCTGCTTCATACGGGGTTATACTGGATTTTCCAAATCCGTATAATAGCTTGCCGGTCCCGGCCCGCCTCGGCGAGGTGGTTGGGGTACAAGGCGAAAGTGGCGGAATTGGTAGACGCGCTGGATTTAGGTTCCAGTGGGGGAACCCGTGAGAGTTCGAGTCTCTCCTTTCGCACCAAATGACAATGACTATGGGCCCGTCGGCAGCCGGGCAAATAAAGACGTTAAATTCGAATCCAGTTTTGAGGAACTATCATGCAAGTCTCTGTTGAAACCACCAGCGGATTAGGACGCCGGATGACGGTGCGGATTCCCGCCGAACAAATCGACCAGCAGGTGGAAAGTAAACTGCAACAGCTCGCCCGGACCGTGCGACTCGACGGTTTTCGCCCCGGCAAGGTACCGCTGAGTGTGGTCAAGAAGCGCTATGGCGACCAGGTCCGGCAGGAAACCGCCGGGGAACTGATCGCGTCCAGCTATGAAGAAGCCTTGCAGCAGGAAAATCTCAAACCCGCCGGTGAGCCCGGCATCGAGCAGACCCGGAATCAGGCTGGCGAAGAGCTTGAGTATGTCGCGACCTTCGACGTCTATCCCGATATCGAACCACCGGAACTGGAGGACATCGATATCGAGCGGGTCAGTGCTGCGGTTGAAGACTCGGATGTGGATGACATGCTGGAGAAACTGCGCAGGCAGCGCGTCACCTGGGGTAAGGTCGAGCGTGCCTCGCAGGAGGGCGACCGCCTGGAAATCGACTTCGAGGGTCGTATCGACGGCCAGCCGTTTGCGGGTAACTCGGCCAAGAATGTGCCGCTCGAACTGGGCAGCAAAACCATGATCCCGGGTTTTGAGGAGCAACTGGTCGGCGTCAGCGCCGGCGATTCGAAGACCATCGAAGTGACCTTCCCGGAAGATTATGCCTCCAGGGAGGTGGCCGGCAAGACCGCCACATTCGATATCAAGGTACACGGCGTCGCCGCACCCGAACTGCCCGAGGTCAACGATGACTTTGCACGCGCCTTCGGCGTCGGCGACGGCGGCCTGGAAAGGCTGCGCGAGGAGATTCGCCGCAACATGGAGCGCGAGCTGGACGCGGCGATCAAGTCTAAAGTCAAGCAGCAGGTGTTCGACGCCCTGCTGGAAAAGGCTGACCTGGACGTGCCGGCGTCGCTGATCGACAGCGAAATCGATGCCCTGATCAAGAAAGACGAGGCAGCGGCCGATGCAGGAAGCGACCGCAGCCGATACGAGGACGAGGCGCGGCGACGGGTCTCGCTGGGCCTGCTGATCGCCGAGATCATTCAGCGCAACCAGCTGCAGGTCGACCCGGAACGGGTGCGTGAAACCATCGAAAACCTCGCGCAGTCGTATGAAAAGCCGGAAGAGGTGGTGCAGTGGTACTACAGCAACCAGGAGATGCTGGCCGGCGTACAGACCCTGATCATGGAAGAGACGGTCGTGGAATGGGTCGCGGGACAGGCAAAAATTACTGAAAAAACAACGAGTTTTACTGAAATCATGCAGGCCTGACAATGGCCCGCCGACGTAAAGGAAAGCAGCGAATGTCCGATAATATGAGCAAAGGTGGCGCCGGGGACGTACAGGCTTTGAACCTGGTTCCCATGGTCATTGAACAGACCGCCCGCGGCGAGCGTGCCTACGACATTTACTCGCGCCTGTTGAAGGAGCGCGTGGTGTTCGTGGTGGGACCGGTCGAGGATTACATGGCCAACGTGGTAGTCGCCCAGCTGTTGTTCCTGGAATCGGAAAACCCGGACAAGGATATACATGTGTATATCAATTCTCCGGGCGGATCGGTGACAGCCGGCCTGGCGATTTACGACACCATGCAGTTCATCAAGGCGGATGTCAGTACCATGTGTATCGGCCAGGCCGCCAGTATGGGCGCCGTGCTGCTGGCTGGCGGCGCCAAGGGCAAGCGTTACTGCCTGCCGCATTCGCGCATGATGATTCACCAGCCGCTGGGCGGATTCCAGGGCCAGGCCACAGATATCGATATTCACGCCAAAGAGATCCTGCTGGTGCGCGAACGGCTCAACCAGATCCTGTCCAGGCATACCGGCCAGCCGCTGGAGCGGATCCAGTCGGATACCGACCGTGACAACTTCATGGGTGCCGAGCAATCCCGGGAATACGGCCTGATCGACGAAATCCTGGTTTCACGCCAGGTCGACGCCGAATAAGCCCGGAAAAACCGCAGATTGCGGCTGGAAACACTTGTCAGCGCGGGCGCCAGGGTGTTGAATAGGAACTGACTGTTTTTCCTATAGTCCGAGTGTTCAGGCGGACACAGATCTGCCGCTGATAGAGGTTAAGGAAACCGCAAGTCGGGGACAGCGTATGAGTAACGATCGAAACGGTAAAGGCGACGACGGAAAATTACTGTACTGCTCTTTCTGCGGAAAGAGTCAGCACGAAGTACGCAAGTTGATCGCCGGCCCGTCAGTGTTCATCTGCGACGAGTGTGTCGAACTCTGCAATGACATCATCCGCGAGGAGATGCAGGAGAAATCGTCCACCGGTGCCAGCAAGCTGCCCAAGCCGCAGGAAATCAACGAGGTCCTGGACGAGTACGTCATCGGCCAGAAGAACGCCAAGAAAGTCCTGTCGGTAGCGGTGTACAACCACTACAAGCGCCTCGAGGCAGGTCAGAAAAAAGATGAAGTCGAGCTGTCCAAGAGCAATATCCTGCTGATCGGCCCGACCGGTTCCGGCAAGACGCTGCTGGCGGAAACGCTGGCACGGCTGCTCAACGTACCGTTTACCATCGCCGACGCCACCACGCTGACCGAGGCCGGTTACGTGGGTGAAGACGTCGAGAACATCATCCAGAAGCTGCTGCAGAAATGCGATTACGATGTCGACAAGGCACAGACCGGTATTGTCTACATCGACGAAATCGACAAGATTTCGCGCAAGTCGGATAACCCCTCGATTACCCGGGACGTTTCCGGTGAAGGTGTGCAGCAGGCCTTGCTGAAACTGATCGAGGGTACCGTGGCATCCGTGCCACCGCAGGGTGGCCGCAAGCATCCGCAACAGGAATTCCTGCAGGTCGATACTTCCAATATCCTGTTTATCGTCGGTGGTGCATTTGCCGGCCTGGAAAAGATCATCAAGGGCCGTTCAGAGAAAGGCGGTATAGGTTTCTCGGCCGAGGTGAAAACCAAGGACGAAGATATCAATGTCGGTGAAATTCTCTATGACGTCGAGCCCGAAGACCTGATCAAGTTCGGACTGATTCCCGAGTTCGTCGGTCGTCTGCCGGTGGTTGCCACCCTGGAAGAACTCGACGAGGACGCGCTGGTCTGCATACTCACCGAGCCCAAGAATGCCCTGACCAAGCAGTATGCCAAGCTGTTTGAAATGGAAGGTGCCGAGATCGAATTCCGTGAAGAGGCACTGCGCGCCATTGCCCGCAAGGCCATGGATCGCAAAACCGGTGCCCGTGGTCTGCGGACCATCATGGAACACGTACTGCTGGACACCATGTACGAACTGCCCTCTCTGGATAACGTCCAGAAAGTCGTTATCGACGAGCGCGCAATTGCCGGCGAGTCCGAACCCTACCTGGTTTATGACTCCGAGCAGGAACAGCGCGCTGCGTCGGACTGACGTCGATTTTCCCCCTGTTCTGACGCTCGCCCGCTACCCCGACAGGGTAGCGGGTAGCCGCTTGTATAGCCGAAAAAGCGCTATAATTCGGGGCAACATAGCGGTTTCCCGTCAACCACAGAAAAACAGGGGGACGTGGCTTGGTTCTTGCAGAAATCGTCATGGGGAGACAGAGCGCCATTGAAATGGCTGCCGGTCGTCCCCACATAAACAGGCCTGAGAGTCCGATCCACCAGACGGGCCTCCGATCAGAACCGGATATGAGGTATTTCTCCGATGGAGCAGAACGAAAACACCCCTGAAGGCAACGACAGCGCAACCGCCCTGGTACCAGTTCTTCCGCTGCGTGACGTGGTGGTTTACCCGCACATGGTCATTCCGCTGTTTGTCGGGCGGGAAAAATCCATTCGTGCGCTGGAAGCGGCCATGGACGAGGACAAGCGCATACTGCTGGTGGCGCAGAAGAGTGCCGAGGTCGATGATCCCCAGGTCGAGGACATCCACGAGATCGGCACGCTGTCGACGATTCTGCAGTTACTGAAACTGCCCGACGGTACCGTCAAGGTGTTGGTCGAAGGCGCGGAGCGTGCCTGCGTCGTTCAGTTCGAGACCACCGACGAATTCTTCTCGGCGCAGATTGAATCCCGCAAGGACGGCGACCATACCGGCGAACGCGAAGTCGATGTGCTGATGCGTTCGCTGCTGGCGCTGTTTGACCAGTACGTGAAACTCAATAAGAAAGTACCGCCGGAAATCCTGACGTCGCTGTCCGGCATCGACGAGCCGGGTCGGCTGGCTGACACCATTGCCGCGCACATGGCGCTGAAGCTCGATGAGAAGCAGCGCATTCTTGAAATCGAAAGCGTGCGCGAACGTCTCGAACACCTGATGGGTATTATCGAAGGCGAAATCGACGTACTGCAGATCGAAAAACGTATCCGTGGCCGCGTCAAGCAACAGATGGAAAAAAGCCAGCGCGAGTATTACCTCAATGAACAGATGAAAGCCATCCAGAAAGAACTGGGCGAAATGGAAGACGTGCCCAATGAAACGGATGAGCTGCAGGAGAAAATCGACAAGGCAGGCATGGGCAAGGAGGCCAAGGCCAAGGCCACCGCCGAACTGAACAAGCTGAAGATGATGTCGCCCATGTCAGCGGAAGCGACGGTGGTACGAAACTATATCGACTGGCTGGTCAGCGTACCCTGGAAGAAGCGCACCAAGATCCATCACGACCTGGCGCGGGCGCAGACGGTGCTCGACGAGGACCACTACGGTCTCGACAAGGTCAAGGAGCGTATTCTTGAATACCTGGCCGTGCAGCAGCGCGTACGCAAGCTGAAAGGCCCGATCCTGTGCCTGGTCGGTCCGCCCGGTGTCGGCAAGACCTCGCTGGGACGCTCCATCGCGCGCGCGACCAACCGCAAGTTCACCCGCATGTCACTCGGTGGCGTGCGTGACGAAGCGGAAATCCGCGGTCACCGCCGCACCTATATCGGCTCGCTGCCGGGCAAGATCATCCAGAACCTGTCCAAGGTGGGTGTGCGCAATCCGCTGTTCCTGCTGGACGAAATCGACAAGATGTCGATGGACTTCCGCGGTGATCCGTCCTCGGCCCTGCTGGAAGTGCTGGACCCGGAACAGAACAGCACCTTTGGCGACCACTACCTGGAAGTTGAATTCGACCTGTCAGACGTGATGTTCGTCGCGACATCGAACTCGCTGAACATACCGGGCCCCTTGCTCGACCGCATGGAGGTTATCCGCCTTCCCGGTTACACCGAGGATGAGAAGGTCAATATCGCCATGCGCTATCTGTTGCCGAAGCAGGTGGCGAACAATGGACTGAAAGAAGATGAGCTGTCGGTCAGCGACAAGGCCATCCGGGACATCGTTCGTTACTACACCCGTGAAGCGGGCGTGCGTAACCTGGAACGTGAAATCGCGAAAATCTGCCGCAAGGTTGTCAAGGAATTGTTACTGGAAAAAGACGGCAGGAAAGTCACGGTGTCACCGCGCAACCTGGAAAAATACCTGGGTGTCAAACGCTTCCGCTATGGGCGTGCGGAAGAGCACGATCAGATCGGGCAGGTGACCGGCCTGGCCTGGACGGAAGTCGGTGGGGAACTGCTGAGTATCGAGGCGACCATCGTACCGGGCAAGGGACGCTTGATTCACACCGGCCAGCTCGGTGATGTCATGCAGGAATCCATCCAGGCGGCGACCACGGTGGTGCGCAGCCGTGCCGAGGCGCTCGGCATCGACGAGGATTTCTACCAGAAGTACGATATCCATGTACACGTGCCCGAGGGTGCAACCCCCAAGGACGGCCCCAGCGCCGGTATCGGTATGTGTACCACGCTGGTGTCGGCGTTGACCAGGATTCCGGTGCGTGCCGATGTAGCCATGACCGGTGAAATCACCTTGCGTGGCGAAGTATTGCCGATCGGTGGCTTGAAGGAGAAACTGCTGGCCGCACACCGCGGTGGTATTACCACGGTCCTGATCCCGGAAGAGAACCGCAAGGATCTGGCGGAAATACCCAAAAATGTCAAGGACAAGCTGGACATTCGCCCGGTTAAGTGGATAGACGAAGTGCTGGAAGTCGCACTGCAGCACCCGCCGGTGCCGCTGTCGACCGAGGCCGGGGATAAAACGGAAGAGAAAGCAAAGACAAAGGGCAAGTCGAACGACAAGTCCAAGTCTGTCAGAACGCATTAAAACGCTGTTTAGAAAGCCTGTTGTCAGCGCAATCAGCCCGGTTTTGCGCGGATAACAGGCTTTTTATTTGACGGATGCTTTGTTTGCTTGGTATAAAACCCGCCGTACGTTGCGGGGCCTTCTACTCATCAGCCTTTAAATTATGAAGAAGTTTCGTTCAAGGCATTGAACGAACCCCGCGCGTTTTTTTGCAATAACCAAATTTCCTGATTGAGGGTCGCACTCGATGAATAAAACAGAATTAATTGATGCTGTCGCCAGCGCTACGGATTTGTCCAAGGCCGATGCGACACGCGCGGTCGATGCCGTGGTTGACAATATTACCGAAACCCTGCGCAAGGGGGACTCGGTGACGCTGGTTGGCTTCGGTACCTTTGAAGTGCGCGAGCGCGCCGCCCGCAGCGGCCGCAATCCGCAGACCGGAGAAACCATCCAGATAAAGGCTTCCAAGGCGCCGGCATTTAAGGCTGGTAAAGCCTTTAAGGATGCCGTAAACTAGCGCGCCTTCTCCGGGGTGCTTAGCTCAGCTGGGAGAGCGTCGCCCTTACAAGGCGAATGTCGGGGGTTCGATCCCCTCAGCACCCACCAAGGTCATGGAGCGGTAGTTCAGCTGGTTAGAATACCGGCCTGTCACGCCGGGGGTCGCGGGTTCGAGTCCCGTCCGCTCCGCCACCTCCAGAAAACGGGCACCTGCAAGGGTGCCCGTTTTTTTTGATTTCGCTGTACAATAGCGCCCGGCCAGAAACACAAATTGCCCGCCGCCGGGCCCTGTTGCCACGGGGCGACAGCCGATGGCGGGATAACACGGGAAAACAACCATGTTGCAAGCAATGCGCGACCGGGTCATGGGCGTACTCGGTTGGATCGTTATCGGTCTGATTATCATTACTTTTGCCCTGTTCGGACTGGGCTCCTACCTGCAGGACAAGTCGCGTATCTACGCGGCCAAGGTCAACGACGTGGAAATCGCGCCGCGTGAACTGCAGATGGCTTACCAGAATCAGCGGGCGCGAATGGAGCAGATGCTGGGTGACGCTTTCGATCCCGCGCTGATCGACGAGCGCATGCTGAAGCAGCAGGCGCTGGACAACCTGGTCCGCCGGCAGCTGATACTGCAGGCCGCCGAGGAAGCCGGAATGGCCGTCAGCGACCAGCTGCTGGCTGCACAGATCCACTCGGTGTCGGCGTTCCAGGAAAACGGCGCTTTCGATCAGGCGCGCTATCAGCGGCTGTTGGCTGCCCAGGGGCAGACACCGGCCGGCTTCGAGTATGAGACCCGCCGCATGCTGGTTGCCGACCAGCTGATCAACGGGATTTCCGATACCGCCTTTGTGACCGACGCCGAGGTAGACCGGGCCTACGCCCTGCAGGAACAGAAACGCAGTTTTGACTACCTGGTGGTTTCCGCCGAACCCTACAAGGCAGGCATCGAGCCTGGCGAGGCCGAGATCAAGGCCTATTACGAACAGCACAGCGATACCTACATGACGCCGGAACGCGTCCGCCTTGCCTACCTGCGATTGAATGCCGACGTGCTGGGCCAGGATATCGAGGTCAGTGAGGAGAAACTGAAGGAACACTATCAGCAGAAGAAGGCTTCGCTGAAAACCAAGGAGCAGCGCCGCGCCAGTCATATCCTGTTCCAGGTGGCGTCCGATGCGGACGAGGCCACGATTGAAAAAGCCCGTGCCAGGGCCGACGAGGTGTTGAAGCAGATTCGTAACGGTGCTGATTTCGCCAAGCTGGCCGGGGAAAATTCCGATGACCCCGGATCAGCCGCGCAGGGTGGTGACCTGGGTTACTTCGCCACCGGCGCCATGGTGCCCGAGTTCGATAAAACAGTATTTGCCATGAATGTCGGCGATGTTTCCGACCTGGTGCGCACCCAGTTCGGTTTTCACATCATCAAGCTGACCGACATCAAGGGCAGTAAAATACCGCCACTGGAAGATGTCCGCGCGGAACTCGTCAAGGAGTTGAAACAGCATGACATCGACGATCAATACTACGAACAACTGGAAGTGCTGACGGACATCAGCTATGAACACCCGGACAATCTCGAAGCGGCCGCGGATGCATTGGGCCTGGAAGTCGTGACGACAGACTGGATCAACGCCAATGGCGGTGCCGGTATCGGCGAATATCCCAAGGTACGCGCAGCGGCATTCAGCGAAGATGTGCTGGAGGCCGGCAATAACAGCGAACCAATTGAGGTCGGTCCGAATGATGCCATTGTACTGCGCGTCAAGGATCGTGAAGCCGCGCATCCCGCTCCGCTGGGCGATGTCAGGGACAGGATCGTGGCGTCCCTGAAACAGGAACAGGCGGCGCAGGCGGCGCGGGAAACCGGTGAAAAGCTGTTGCAGCAGTTGACCGACGGCGCGGTCATGAAAGATCTGGCTGCAGATGACAAGGTGGCGTTCCATCAAGCCGATGCGGTGGCGCGCAATGCCCCGGGTCATCCGCCCGAACTGGTGAGAAGTGTATTCAGGCTGTCTCAGCCGGTCGGGGGCGAACCCGCGGACAAGGAAATGGCCCTGGAAAACGGTGATTTTGCCGTTGTCCGTCTCAAGGCGGTCATCGATGCCGATCCGGCCGGGATGACGGAGGAGCAGCGTACCCAGTTGAAGCGCGGTTTCGAGAATATGCGTCGTAACCTGTCGCTGTTCAACATGGTGATGGCGCTGCGCAGCCAGGCCGAGGTGGAAATACCCCAGGACAAGGACGACCAGCTCTAAGCCGACCCCACCGCCATGCGCCTGAAGCTTCACTGGCAGATTCTGATCGCACTGGTACTGGCGGTAATCGCCGGGCGCCTCAGTGGTACTGACGGCGGTCTGCTGGGCGTTACCTTATACCCGGTCTACGTGTTTATCGGCGCGTTGTTCATGAACGCGTTGAAAATGATTATCGTGCCCCTGATCATGGCGTCGATCATCACCGGGATCTCGGGTATGGGCGGGGCCGAGGGACTGGGCCGGCTGGGCGGCAAGACCCTGCTGTTCTACATGACCACCAGCCTGTTCGCCATTCTGACCGGGCTGCTGTTCGTCAACTGGCTGGACCCCGGCATCATTCAGGGGGAACCGGCGCGACAGGTACTGGGCCTGAGCGCCGAGTCCGCCGCGCAGGTCGCCGACAAGGTCAATGGCCGGTCGGCCGCGGATCTCACCGGTGTGTTCCTGAGCATGATCCCGCCCAATGTCATCGCGGCGGCCGCCGAAGGCCAGATGCTGGGCCTGATTTTCTTCAGCCTGCTGTTCGGTTTTTTCATTACCCGCATCGACAAGGACAACGCCACATTGCTGGGCAACTTCTGGCAGGGGGTGGCGGACGTGATGATGGCCATCACCGACCTGATCATGAAGTTCGCACCACTGGGGGTATTCGGGCTGGTCGCCAAAACCGTGGCCGGTATCGGACCGGACCAGGTCGATGACCTGGTGGTTTCCCTGGGCAGCTTCACCCTCAGCGTGCTGCTGGCGCTGCTGGCGCATTTGCTGATCACCCTGCCGCTGATGTTGCGCTTTGTCGCCGGCGTCAGTCCGCTGGCGCACTACCGGGCGATGATGCCGGCGTTGTTGACGGCGTTTTCGACGGCCTCGTCGTCGGCCACCCTGCCGCTGACCATGGAATGTGTGCAGGACAATGCCAAGGTATCGAAACGTACCTCCAGTTTCGTGCTGCCCCTGGGGGCAACCGTCAACATGGACGGTACGGCCCTGTATGAATGTGTCGCGGCAATGTTCATCGCCCAGGCATATGGTCTGGAACTGGGCTTCGTGACGCAATTCACCATTGTGCTGGTCGCACTGCTCACCTCGATCGGCGTCGCCGGTATCCCGGCCGCCAGCCTGGTGGCGATCACCATCATCCTGGCCACCATCGGCCTGCCGGCCGAGGCGATCGGCCTGATACTCGCCGTTGACCGGATACTGGATATGTTCCGTACCTCGGTTAACGTCTTCAGTGATTCCTGCGGTGCGGTGATTATTGCGAAGACGGAAGGCGAGAAGGGCATCCTCGAGTCGCCCTGAGACGGGCCGTCGAGCGGCCAGCCCCGTTCCTGCAATGCGGTATTCAGATGTGTTTGTCAGTCGTCCAGCGGCGGCATGCCGACGGTGTTATAGCCGGCGTCGACATAGGTCACCTCGCCGGTGATGCCGGAGGCCAGGTCCGAGCACAGGAAAGCGGCCGTGTTACCGACTTCCTCGATGGTGACGTTACGGCGCAGCGGTGCGCTGCGTTCCATCAGGTCGAGCATTTTGCGGAAATTGCTGATGCCGGCGGCGGCCAGCGTCTTGATCGGTCCGGCCGATACCGCGTTGACGCGAATCCCGTCCGGCCCCAGGCTCTGCGCCATATAACGGACATTGGCTTCGAGGCTGGCCTTGGCCAGGCCCATGACATTGTAATTGGGCATGGCTTTCTCGGCGCCATAGTAACTCAGGGTCAGCAGGGCGCCGTCGCGGCCTTCCATCATGCGGCAACCCGACTTGGCCAGTGCCGAGAAACTGTAGGAGCTGATTTCGTGGGCGACCCGGAAGCCCTCGCGGCTGACCGATTCCAGGTAGTCACCTTCCAGTTCGGCGCGCGGCGCGAAGGCCACCGAGTGTATGATGATATCCAGGTGGTCCCAGTAGTCGTCCAGGTGATCGAAGACAGCGTCGATTTCCTCGTCGCTGGAAACATCGCAGGGCACGATGATCTCGGTGCCGCATTCGCCGGCCATTTTTTCCACCCGGTCACGCAGCTTGTCATTCTGGTAGGTGAATGCCAGTTCAGCGCCCTCGCGCTGCATGGCTTTGGCGACACCCCAGGCAATGGATCGGTTGCTGGCAAGTCCGACGATGAGTGCGCGTTTACCGCTAAGGAATCCCATGACTGATTCTGCCCTCTGTTTGTTCGTTTAATGGCGGGTAAGGTACCGGAAAACCGGGGCGACGGGAAGGGCCTGTCCAACCGCCGGCTCCGGCTCTATAATGCAGGCTCATGCGTGCGACCCAACGGCTGCCCCAGTCAGCATACACCGTCCTGAACAGGGTGCTGGTCATCCTCGCCGTCCTATTGACGGTGGCCTGCGACAAGCAGCCGTGGAACAGTCCCTATCCGCCACAGCAGGCGGGTCGCAATATTCTCTACTCGTCGTTTGCCGCCCGTCCCAACCACCTTGACCCGGCGCAGTCCTACAGTTCCAACGAAGTCGTGTTTACCGGGCAGATTTACGAACCGCCGCTGCAGTACCATTTTCTCAAGCGGCCTTACCAGCTGGAAACGTTGACGGCCACGCATATGCCGGAACCCTACTACCTGGACGAGGCGGGCCAGCGCCTGCCTGCTGATGTCGACACCGGGCAGATTGCCTACAGCGTCTACGAAATAGAGATCAAGCCGGGTATCCGGTACCAGCCGCACCCGGCGTTCGCACGCCGCCCCGACGGCACTTACCTTTATCATGATGTGGACGAGGCCGGACTGGCCGAGGTCAGTAATCTTTCCAACTTCAGCGAATCCGGCAGTCGTGAACTGGAGGCGGCCGACTACGTTTACCAGATCAAGCGACTGGCCCATCCGCGCCTGCATTCACCGGTCTTTGGCCTGATGGCCGACTACATCGTCGGGCTGCGCGCGTATGCCGCTACGCTCAAGGATGCAGACGGGAAGCGCGCAGTGAAGCAAGGTGACGCCGGTCATGAACAGACTCATGCATCATTTCTTGATCTCAATGACTATCCCCTGGCCGGCGCCGAGGTGATCGACCGTTACCGCTACCGTATCAAGCTGCGCGGCAAGTACCCGCAGTTCCGCTACTGGCTGGCGATGCCGTTCTTCGCGCCCGTACCCTGGGAGGCCGATGCTTTCTACAGCCGACCGGGTATGAAGGAAAGAAACATCACCCTCGACTGGTATCCTGTCGGTACCGGTCCTTACATGCTGACTGTTAACAACCCCAACCGCCAGATGGTGCTGGAACGCAATCCCAATTTCCACGGTGAGACCTATCCGGACGACGGCGAGGCGGGGGATGTCGAGGCAGGCCTGTTGCAGGACGCCGGCAAGCCCCTGCCGTTGATCGACAAGGTGATCTACAGCCTGGAGAAAGAGGCGATTCCCTACTGGAACAAGTTTTTGCAGGGTTATTACGATTCTTCCGGCGTCAATTCCGACAGTTTCGACCAGGCGATCAAGATAGGTTCCACCGGTGATATTTCGCTGACGCCGGATCTGATCGACAAGGGCGTGCAGCTGAACACGGCGGTGTCGGCCTCCGTCTTCTACATGGGTTTCAATATGCTCGACCCGCTAGTCGGCGGCAGCGGTGAGAGCGCACGCCTGCTGCGCCAGGCGATTTCCATTGCCATGGACTACGAGGAATATATTTCCATTTTCGCCAACGGGCGCGGCATTCCGGCACAGAGTCCGCTGCCGCCGGGTATCTTTGGCTACGTCGATGGTGAAAGCGGTATCAACCACTACGTTTATGACTGGGGTAAAAACGGGCTGCAGCGCAAATCCATCGACCATGCCAGGCAACTGCTGGCGAAGGCCGGGTATCCCGACGGCCGTGACCTGGAAACCGGCAAGCCACTGGTGTTATACCTGGATACCCCGGGTGGCGGCCCGGACGATGCGGCCCGTTTCGGCTGGCTGCGCAAACAGTTCGCCAAGCTGGATATCCAGTTGCAGATCCGTGATACCGACTACAATCGCTTCCAGGACAAGATGCGCAAGGGAGCGGCGCAGATCTTCCAGTGGGGCTGGAACGCCGATTATCCCGATCCGGAGAATTTCCTGTTTCTGCTCTACGGCAAGAACAGCAAGGTCGAGCATAATGGCGAGAACGCAGCCAACTACGTGAGCCCCGAGTATGACCGCCTGTTCGAACAGATGACCAATATGGACAACGGGCCGGAACGCCAGGCGGTCATTGACCGCATGCTCGAGCTCCTGCGCCATGACGCGCCCTGGGTATTCGGTTTTCACCCCAAGCAGTTCGTGCTTTACCACCAGTGGTATCACAATGCCAAACCCAACCTGATGGCCAATAACACGCTCAAGTACCGGCGTATTGCGCCGGCGCTGCGCAATCAGCTGCGCCACGACTGGAACCAGCCGGTGCTATGGCCGCTGGGGCTGCTGTTTCTGCTGCTGGTGCTGATGGTGGTCCCGGCGGTCATCGGTTACCGGCGGCATGAGTTACAGCGGGTACCGGCGGTGCAGTCCTGATGTTTGCCTATATCATCCGCCGCAGCCTGTATGCTATCCCGGTTTTGATCGGCGTCAATCTGATTACCTTTGTCCTGTTCTTCGTGGTCAATACCCCGGATGACGTGGCGCGTATGCACCTGGGTGCCAAGCGCGTCACTGCCGAGGCCATCGAGAAATGGAAGGTCGATCATGGATACGACCGGCCGTTGCTGTATAACCACGAGGCAGAGGGCGTGGCCCGGGTCGCGGATACCATATTCTTCGACAAGTCGGTACGCCTGTTCGCCTTCGATTTCGGTTCATCCGACTCCGGCCGTGACATCGGTGCCGATATCAGCCAGCGCATGTGGCCCAGCCTGGCTATCGCCTTGCCGCAGTTCACCCTCGGGCTGCTGGTGTATATCAGTTTTGCCATACTGCTGGTGTTTTTCCGCGGTACTTACCTCGACCTGTCCGGGGTCATCCTGTGCGTGGTCATCATGTCGATATCGGCCTTGTTTTATATCATTGGCGGCCAGTACGTCTTCAGCAAGCTGATGCACCTGTTCCCCATATCGGGTTATGAACCAGGGCTGCAGGCGTGGCGTTTCGTGGTGCTGCCGGTGCTGATCGGCCTGATCGGCGGCCTTGGCGCCAGCGGCCGCGTCTACCGGACCTTTTTCCTGGAGGAAATCGGCAAGGATTATGTCCGCACCGCGCGTTCCAAGGGTATCTCCGAACCGGGTGTGCTGTTCCGGCACGTGCTGCGCAATGCCCTGGTGCCGATTCTCACCGGTGTGGTGGTCGTCATACCGACGCTGTTCATGGGCAGCCTGATCATGGAGTCCTTTTTCGGCATTCCCGGTCTGGGCAGCTATACCATCGATGCTATTCAGAATCAGGACTTTGCCATCGTGCGCTCCATGGTGTTCCTGGGCTCGGTGCTGTACATCCTCGGCCTGCTGCTGACGGATATTTCCTACACCCTGGTTGACCCGAGGATCCGCCTGTCATGAACGCGATCCAGCCGGTTATCCTCTGGACCGACGCGCTGGTGTTTCTGCTGGTGGCGCTGGTCCTGCTGTTCGGCCTGTACGCACGCAAGCGCGAACACCTGCGTGCGCCCTGGCGGAACGTGGTGCGTGGCCGTATTGCCGTGGCTTCGCTGGTCGTGTTGGCTGTGTATACGCTGCTTGGCCTGATGGATTCGGTGCATTTTCGCAAGGCCCTGCCCATGCAGGCCGGGCAGCAGGAGGTGCAGTACGACGGCAACGTGCTGAGCGTGCTCGACACACTGCTCGGGCCCATGCGCACCCAGGATGAAAAAACCTATTCGGCACCGTTCGCAACGCATCTGTACACCAGGGAGTTTGTGCTGGATGCCCAGGGCCAGCGGGTGCGTGATTTCCCGCGCCTCAAGTATGGCGGCGCGCACCTCGAGGACCCCGTAGAGGACAAGTGGCCGGATATCCGCGCCCGCGTGTGGTGGTCGCTGGCGCAGACGCTGGTGGTGGTTGGGGCCATCGGCCTGCTGGTGGCTGCCCTGCTGGCGCGGCGTTGGCGGCAACCTCTGGGTACCACCCTGCAGGCCATGCTGCGCGGACAGGGTGACATTCCCTGGCGCACGGCCCTGTCGATGCTGGCGCTGGTCGTCCTGCTGACGGCATTGATCGCCAACCTGGCGTCGGTCTGGCACGTGTTCGGTACCGACAAGGTCGGCAAGGACGTGTTGTACCAGAGTATCAAGAGTATTCGTACCGGGCTGGTCATCGGTACGCTGACAACCCTGATCATGCTGCCATTCGCCGTGTTTCTCGGCATGATGGCCGGTTACTTCCGGGGCTGGGTGGACGATGTTATCCAGTACCTGTACACCACCCTGAATTCCATCCCCGGTGTCCTGTTGATTGCCGCCGCGGTGCTGATGATGCAGGTCTACATGGCCAACCACCCGGAACTGTTCGAAACCATGGCGGAGCGCGCCGACCTGCGGCTGCTGTTCCTGTGCCTGATACTCGGTATCACCAGCTGGACGGGGCTGTGCCGTTTGTTGCGTGGTGAAACACTGAAACTGCGCGAGCTCGACTATGTGCAGGCCGGCAGTGCGTTTGGTGTTTCCCACTTCCGCATCATGCTGCGCCACCTGTTACCCAACCTGATGCACCTGGTAATGATCACGGTGGTGCTGGATTTCAGCAGCCTGGTGCTGGCCGAGGCGGTACTGTCCTACGTCGGTGTCGGGGTTGACCCGACCACCATGAGCTGGGGCAATATGATCAACCGCGCGCGCCTGGAAATGGCGCGCGAACCGATGGTCTGGTGGTCGCTGCTGGCGGCCTTCGGCTTTATGTTCACCCTGGTGCTGGCGGCCAACCTGTTTTCCGATGCCGTTCGCGACGCCTTCGATCCGCGCCTCAGGGCGCAACGGTAAACCATGACACAGGTCCTTCTGCAAGTCAGCGATCTCAGCGTGCGTATCGGCCAGGGCGACGGGGCGGTGCGCCCGGTCGATGGCGTCAGTTTCGATATCCGTGCCGGTGAAACCTTTGCGCTGCTGGGCGAGTCCGGCTGCGGCAAGTCGATGACTGCGCTGGCGCTGTTGCGCCTGCTGCCGAAACCGGCCGGTGACATTGTCGGTGGCTCGGTGAAACTCCAGGGCGAGGAGCTGCTGGCGCTCACCGAGACCGGCATGCGCACGGTGCGCGGCGGCCGCATCGCCATGATCTTCCAGGAGCCGATGACGTCGCTCAACCCGGTGATGACCGTCGGCGAACAGATCGCCGAGAGCGTCGAGCAACACAAGGATCTGCGCGGTACAGCGATGCGCCGGGAGGTACTGAACCTGCTGGATGCGGTCGGTATCCCGGACGTCGAACGGCGTTACGACGAGTATCCACACCAGCTGTCGGGCGGCATGAAGCAGCGCGTTATGATTGCCATGGCGCTGGCCGGTGACCCGGACCTCTTGATCGCCGATGAGCCGACCACGGCGCTGGACGTCACCATCCAGGCACAGGTGCTGGAGCTGATCGGCCGCTTGCAGAAACAGCGGGGCATGGCCGTGCTGCTGATTACGCACGATCTCGGCGTGGTCGCCGGCATGGCCGATCGTGTTGCCGTGATGTATGCCGGGCAGCTCGTCGAACAGGCGTCGCGCCAGCAGTTTTTCCGAACACCACAGCATCCCTACAGCCGCAAACTGTTCCAGGCTTTACCGGACAGCAGCAAGCGCGATGAAGCATTGACCGTGATACCCGGCAGCGTGCCGCCGCTCAACCAGGTGTTTTACGGTTGCCGGTTTGCCGATCGCTGCGACAGCGCCTGGGATGTCTGCCGTCGCCAGGCGCCCGGCTGGTTTGAACAGGGCGCCGGTCAGGCCGTGCGCTGTCACCTCGCGGATGCCACATTGGCAGCGCCGGAACGGCAGCCGGCGAGTGCCGGTGAAAAAGCCGTAAGCGGTCGGCAGCGTGCCGCCGCGCCGGCGGCATTGCTGTCGATCAGTGAACTCAAGGTGCACTTCCCGATCCACAAGGGGCTGTTCAAGCGCACCGTGGGCCATGTACGGGCGGTCGACGGCGTCAGTCTCGACATCCCCAGTGGCCAGACCCTGGCGCTGGTGGGTGAATCGGGCTGCGGTAAAACCACGGTTGGTAAGGGCATCCTGCAATTGCTGAAGCCGACCGGTGGCGAAGTGAAGTTTGAGGACATGGAGCTGACACGCCTCCGGGGTGAAGCGTTGCGCCGCCGCCGGCGTGATTTCCAGATAATATTCCAGGATCCGTTTTCCTCGATGAATCCGCGCATGAGCGTCGGTGACATTATCGAGGAAGGCATGGTGGCGCAGCGTATCGGTGGCGACGCCGCCCGGCGCGCGCAGCGCGTTCAGGAACTGCTGGAACAGGTCGGCCTGCGTGCCGAGCACCGGCGCCGCTACCCGCACGAATTTTCCGGTGGCCAGCGCCAGCGTATCTGTATCGCCCGCGCCCTGGCGGTCAACCCGAAATTGATCGTCTGCGACGAGCCGACCAGTGCACTGGATGTATCCGTGCAGGCGCAGATCCTCAACCTGCTGCGCGAACTGCAGGGCAGCCTGTCCCTGTCCTACCTGTTTATCACCCACGATATCTCGGTGGTGTCCTACCTGGCTGACCGGATCGCGGTCATGTACCTGGGACGTATCGTCGAGCAGGGTCAGGTCAACGAGGTGCTGGACCGGCCGCAGCATCCGTATACGCAGGCGCTGTTGTCGGCTGTCCCGGTTATCGACGAGGCCAGCGATCGCCAGGTGATCCGCCTGGAAGGCGACATGCCTTCACCGGCCAATCCACCGGCAGGGTGTCATTTCCACCCGCGCTGCCAGTACGCCACGGCGGCCTGCAAACAGCAATACCCGGCATTTACCGAGCTGTCTTCGAGCCACCAGGTACGCTGTCACCTGTATTCTTCCCCGTGAGGGCCGCCCCATGACCCTGAAGCAAGCCTATCCGCAACTCCTGGCCACGGTATTTGTGGCCGTGTTCATCTGGCTGGGCATCGCGCCGGTCTCGCGTACCGTGTGGATCGCCGAGGTCATCCCGGTCATTATTGTCTTCACGCTGCTGGTGGTGACCTTTGCGCGGTTTCGCTTCAGCAATACCGCCTACAGCCTCATGGCCTTCTGGCTTTTCTGGCATACCATCGGTGGTCATTACACATTCGCCAATGTGCCGTTTGACTGGTTCAGTGAACTGCTCGGCTCCGAGCGCAATCACTTCGACCGCATCGGGCATTTTTCGGTGGGTTTTTACGCCTACCCGATGATGGAGTGGTTATTACGCAAACGCCATTGCGGCCCGGTCACAGCCTCTTTCTTTACATTGTTCTTCATCATGAGTATTGCCGCCGGTTATGAAATCGTCGAGTGGGGGTATGCCGTCGCCGAGGGTGGCGAGGCGGGGATCGAGTTTCTCGGTTCGCAGGGGGATGCCTGGGATGCCCAGAAGGACATGCTGGCGGATACCCTGGGGGCCGTGTGTGCCATCTGGTTGTACTGGTTTATCCGTCCCGACAGGCGTGTCGACTGAGACAAAGCCTGTCTGTGAGTGATATCAACCCCATTGCCCGCCTGTTTCCCGGCCCGGTGCGGCGGCTGCAACTGCTGGTTGCCCTGGCCGCCGCCCTGCTGGTAGTGGGGCTGTATGCACCGATCATTACCCTGGAGAAATTCATCCTCATCGAGAATACTTTCTCGGTCCTGTCGGGCGTCTGGCAGTTGCTGCAGGAAAAGCGCTGGTTTCTGTTCGCTATCATCAGCCTGTTCAGCATCCTGGTGCCGGTGCTCAAACTTTATGTCCTGCACCGCCTGCTGGGCAGGCATTGCAACAATGCGGGGCGTCTGCGTACCTACCTGCACTGGATGCACCTCTACGGCAAGTGGTCGATGCTGGACGTGTTCATCGTCGCCGTGCTGGTGGTCGCGGTCAAACTGGGCGCCATCGCGCAGGTGGAGATGCGTTACGGCCTGTATGCCTTTGCCGCTTCGGTACTGTTGACCATGTTCATTACGGCGCGGGTCGTGGTACTGGCCGACCGGGTGGAGACGATGGCGGACCAGCAACCGGCCAGCAATGTTCATTAGCGGTAAGTAGCCGCTTCGGCCTCATGGTGTCGGCACCAATATTCCCGCGAATCCCGGCGGGAAAATGTCGCCCCGATCCCGTGCTAGACTCGGGGGAATTTTGACCCAAAGGAAAACAGAAATGGCGCATAAATCCTTCCATCCGCCGGTCCGTACCCTCATGGGACCGGGGCCATCCGATGTCAACCCGCGTATCCTCGAAGCCATGTCGCGGCCCACGATCGGTCACCTGGACCCGGCGTTCGTCGGCATGATGGACGAGATGAAAGTGCTGTTGCGCTATGCCTTTCAGACCGATCACGAGCTGACCATGCCGGTATCGGCGCCCGGCTCGGCGGGGATGGAAACCTGTTTCGTCAACCTGGTCGAGCCCGGTGACAAGGTGGTGGTGTGCCAGAACGGGGTGTTCGGCGGACGCATGAAAGAGAATGTCGAACGCTGCGGCGCCACGGCGATCATGGTCGAGGACGAATGGGGCAGGGCGGTTGACCCGGACAAGGTCGAGGCTGCGCTGCGGGCGAACCCGGACGCCAGGGTGCTGGCTTTCGTACACGCGGAGACATCCACCGGCGCCATCTCGGACGCTGAAACCCTGGCGAAAATCGCGCACCAGCACGAATGCCTGGTGATCGCCGATACGGTCACTTCACTGGCTGGTTCACCGCTCAAGGTCAGCGAGTGGGGACTGGATGCCGTTTATTCCGGCACACAGAAGTGCCTGTCCTGTACACCGGGTCTGTCGCCGGTGACCTTCAGCGAGCGCGCGGTCGAGGTGGTCAAGAGTCGCAAAACCCGCGTGCAGAGCTGGTTCATGGACCTTAACCTGGTACTGGGTTACTGGGGCGGTGGCGGCAAACGTGCCTATCATCACACCGCACCGATCAATGCGCTGTACGGCCTGCACGAGGCACTGGTGGTCCTGGAGGAGGAAGGTATCGAGAATGCCTGGCAGCGCCACCAGGCCAACCACCTGGCCTTGCGTGCGGGGATCGAGGCCATGGGGCTGTCCTTCGTGGTCGACGAGAAGGCACGCCTGCCGCAGCTGAATGCCGTGTCTATCCCCGAGGGTGTGGATGATGCTGCCGTACGTGCCCGGCTGTTGAACGAATACAACCTGGAAATCGGCGCGGGTCTCGGCCCCATGGCCGGCAAGATCTGGCGCATCGGCCTGATGGGGTATGCCAGCAACCGCAAGAACGTGCTGCTGTGTCTGGGTGCGCTGGACGCGGTACTGGCGCAAATGCGTGCGCCAATCAAGACCGGTGTGGCCGTGGAAGCGGCCATGCAGGCAGGGGAGTAAAAAGAAAGGGGACAGGCTTCAGCCTGTCCCCTGTGCAGTTTCCGGGTTGTCCGCCTATTCGGCCGGTGGTGTCGTGGCCGTGTCCCCGGCAGCCGGTTCAGCCGGCACCGGCGTTTCAGCTGCGGCCGCTTCTTCCAGCTTGACGTCGATCTGTGCGCCCTGGCGTAAACCACTGATGTACTGTTGTACGCGCTGTTTCTGCATGAAGGCCTGCAACTGTGGTTTCACCTGTTCTAAGGCCGGCGGCGTGGTTTCACGCGAGTCGTCGAGAATAATGACGTGCCAGCCGAACTGGGTTTTCACCGGTTCCTTGGTATAGGTGCCTTTCTCCAGCTTGGCAACCGCTTCGGAGAACGGTGCGACCATCTGCTTGGGTGAGAACCAGCCCAGCTCGCCACCGCTCTTGCCGGACGGGCCGGTGGAATGTTTTTTCGCCAGCTCGGAGAAATCGGCGCCACCGTCCAGTTCCGTGATCAGCTCCTTCGCCTTGGCTTCATCTTCGACCAGGATATGGCGCGCCTTGTACTCGCTGCCCTTGGGGACCTGCTGGTCATAGAGCTGCTGCAGGTCCTCGTCACTGATAGGGTTGTCCTGCAGGAACTTCTGGATCGCCGCCGAGGCGATCACGGCGCGACGCTGCTGGTCAATCTGCAGCTGGGTGCGGGCATTGTCTGCCAGGCCTGCCTTGGCACCGCTCTGGCTGGCCAGTTCCAGGTTGATGACTTCTTCCAGCACGGTTGCGCGGTCCATGTTGCCGCCGGGCCGGCGACTCTTCATCTGTTCCTCGTAGAGGTCCAGTACGGCCTCGGTAATCGGTGCGCCGTTGACGGTGGCGACCACGGCGCTGGTGTCTCTGGCCGCCGCTGATGGTGTTGTCGCCGCGGTCGGGGTGGTGTTCTGCAGCTGATCGCAGCCGGCCAGTGCGGTGGCCATTCCAATAGCCAGTGTCAGGTAACGGAGTTTCATTCGGGTTTCCTTTTTTTTGAAGTTAAAAAAACAGATCAGGCATGCTGCTCGTCGGGCGAGGATGCCTTGATGCTCAATGCATGTATTTCGGTGTGCATCAGGTCTCCCAGTGCGTCATACACCAGGCGGTGACGCTGCATCAGGTTCTTGTCCGTAAAGGCATCGGACACGATCTCCACCACAAAGTGCCCGGCACCCCCGGCCTGTGCATGTCCCGCGTGCTTGTGGCTTTCATCGATTATATTCAGTTCCTGCGGGTGAAACGCCCCGGTCAGGCGCTCACGGATCATGCCAATACGTTTTTCACTCATCAGGGAAGCACCTGCCTGAAGGGTTTTACCGTCACCTGCCGGTAAACGCCGGCGCTGACATACGGGTCCTGGTCGGCCCAGGCCCGGGCCGCCTCCAGGGAGTCGAACTCCGCGACCACCAGGCTGCCACTGAAGCCGGCATCACCCGGGTCTTCGCAGTCAATAGCGGGGTGCGGGCCGGCGAGCACCAGCCGTCCGGCATCGCGCAGGCTTTCGAGGCGTTGCAGGTGTGCCGGTCTTGCGGCCAGGCGGTCGGCCAGGCTGCCCGGCCGGTCTTCGCTGATAAAGGCATATAACATCAGGATTCCTCTTCCGGCGCCTTGTGGTCTTCGATATAACGGCTGAGGTAAAACGCCTGACCGATAACGAAAGCAAAGGTGATGCCCAGCATGCCGAACAGTTTGAAGTTGACCCAGATTTCCTCGGAATAGGTGTAGGCGACATACAGGTTGAGCACGCCGATGCTGATGAAAAACGTGATCCACATCCAGCTCAGGCGCAGCCACACCGGTCGCTGGGCAGAGATGGCATGACTCATCATGCGCTCCACCAGCGGTTGATCACCGATCCAGTGGCTGCCCAGGAACACCACGGCGAACAGCCAGTTGATGACGGTCGGTTTCCATTTGATGAACGTCGGGTCGTGCAGGAAGATCGTCAGGCCGCCGAAAACCGCCAGCAGGGCAAAGGTGACCAGGTGCATTTTTTCGAAACGGCGGTGCTTCAGCCAGAAGGCCATTGTCTGCACCGCTGCCGCGGCGATGGCGACTGCCGTCGCCACATAAATGTCGTACAGCTTGTAGGCGACGAAGAACAGCAGAATCGGAAAGAAGTCGTAAAGAAACTTCATGGGGTTTTATCGGGCTCTGTATACCTTGAATCGGTTAGTGCAAAGAGCGGTTCACGCTCCATTTTCTGTAATAACGGTCCATTACTTCCCGCACGTGCGGGGGGTAGTTTAGCAAGTCCATCTGTTCCATGCCCTGACTGAAAAAGCCCGCCGCATCTTCCGGCAGGTGCTCGGTCAGGGCGCCAAATGCTTCCTCCATCAGGTCCGGCTGATGGGTGCGGGTGGCTACAATCGCCCGGTTCAGGTGCAGAATGCGCCAGGGGCGCCCGGGGTTGGTCTTTTCCAGGTCCTGCTGAATGACCGGGGCGGTGGCCGCCAGGGTCCCGCTCATGGCGCGATACAGCGCCAGCAGGTCCCCGGGTTCCTGGGTACTGTTGGCGTGCCGTGCAAAGGCGTCCACTACCGGTTCCAGGGTCAGCAAGCGGCCGCCCTGCCGGGCGATCCACCCGGCCATGGCAATGGTATACGCCTGCAGGGTGGCAAAAACCCCAGGAAGTTCAAGGTGATTGGTCCAGTGCAGCGACTGGTCGAACAATTCGAGCGCGTATTCGCCCAGTTCGGTGACCGCATCGGCGTCCACGCCCGGCCGGTTGCCCCCGGGCGCCTGGTCGGCTTCCGTGCGCTGCATGACATCAAACAGCTGTTCGAATGCCGTGGCGATAAGCGGTGGCGTGGATTCATCGGCGGCCGCGGTTTCCTCGCGCAGCCGGTAAGTGTCGACCAGCTCGGCGAGGGGGTCGGCAAGGCCGTCGCGAAAGGCGTCGGCACTGGCTTCGGGAATCATCATGCCGGCATGGTACCGGAACTTGCTGGTCGGCGCAGGGGCAGCGGATGGCGCCCGGCTCCGGTACAATGGAAAAGATGTGTTGCCACGATTTACATAGCCATTCGACCGCGTCGGACGGCACCCTGACACCCGCGCAGCTGGTTGCC
The DNA here is from genome assembly GCA_965544455.1 of uncultured Thiogranum sp. GTDB lineage: Bacteria > Pseudomonadota > Gammaproteobacteria > DSM-19610 > DSM-19610 > Thiogranum. The sequence continues at coordinate 9,061 of CBEUNK010000006.1, read as the reverse complement.
CGCGCACAGCGGGCCGGCGTCGACGTCCTCGCGTTGACCGACCACGATACGCTGGATGGATATGCCGAGGCTGCCCGGGCCGCGGCCGGCGGGGCGTTGCGACTGGTACCGGGTGTGGAAATCTCCGTGAGCTGGCAGGCCATGACCATCCATGTCCTGGGACTGAACGTGGATCCCGCCTGCGCACCGCTGCTGCAGGGGCTGGACCGGCTGCTGGCGTTTCGCGACTGGCGTGCCGAAGAAATCGCCCGCCGCCTCGAAAAAAAAGGTGTCGGCGGTGCCCTGGAAGGCGCTGGACGCTTCCGCCAGGGGCGCATTCTCAGCCGTACCCATTTTGCCCACTTCCTGGTTGAATCCGGCCGGGTGGCAACAGTACGCGAGGTGTTCAAGCGTTACCTGGTGAAGGGTAAACCCGGCTACGTGCCGGGGGAGTGGGCGAGCCTGGAAGAGGCGCTGGGCTGGATCCTGGCAGCCGGGGGACTACCGGTTATTGCACACCCGGCGCGTTACCGCCTGACGCGCAGCAAGCTGGCGCGCCTGATGCGGGAGTTCCGCGCCCTTGGCGGGGTCGGTATCGAGGTCGTGTCAGGCAGCCATTCGCTGGACGAAACCCGGCACATGGCGGCCGTGTCGCGCGAACACCGGCTGCTGGCGTCGGCGGGTTCCGACTATCATGGTCCGCATAACCCCTGGGTGGAACTGGGACGTTTGCGCGATTTGCCGAACGGTTGCTCGCCGGTATGGGATGCCGCCGGCTGGCCGACGGCGGCATGAGCCAGTACTACGCCATTCACCCGGACAATCCTCAGCCGCGCCTGATTCGACACGCGGTGGAGATGATCCGCGACGGGGGCATTGCCGCGTTGCCTACCGATTCGAGTTACGCCATTGTCTGCCAACTGGACGACAGGCAGGCGATTGAACGTATCCGCCGCATTCGTCAGCTGGACAAGAAACACAACTTCACACTGCTGTGCCGCGACCTGTCGGAAATCGCCACTTATGCGCGCGTTGGCAATACCGCCTACCGCCTGCTGAAAGCCTACACGCCGGGACCTTATACATTCCTGTTGCGCGCCACCGCCGAGGTACCACGTCGCCTGCAGCACCCCAAGCGAAAAACCATCGGCATCCGCGTGCCGGATAATGTTATCTGTCAGCAAGTCCTGATACAGCACGGCCAGCCGCTGATGAGTTCGACGCTGATGCTGCCCGGCGAGGCATTTCCCGAAACCGATGCCGAAGTCATTCGCGACAAACTCGAACGCCAGGTCGACCTGATCGTTGACGGCGGGCATTGCGGCATAGAGCCTACGACCGTTGTCGACCTGACCGACGCCGTGCCTGTCGTTATCCGGCATGGTCTCGGTTCGACGGAAGGTCTGGAATGACTCCGTGTGTGCGGCGCAGGCTAAACAGGTTTAGAGCAGGTATACTGGGTCCATGTTAGAAGTAAGTCTGGCGCAGCAGATTTCGGCCTGGTTGTTACCCGTGCTGCTGGCCATTACCGTACACGAAACCGCACACGGCTGGGTGGCACGCCGTTTCGGAGACAAAACCGCCGAGATGCAGGGACGCCTGACCTTGAATCCCATCAAGCACATTGACCCGGTGGGCACCATCCTGGTGCCGGGCCTGATGCTGCTGTTGCCCGGTGGCTTCGTGTTCGGCTGGGCCAAGCCGGTACCGGTTGACTGGCGCAATTTCAAACACCCGAAGCAGGACATGGCGTGGGTGGCGCTCGCCGGTCCGCTGTCCAATCTGCTGATGGCACTCGCCTGGGCGCTGCTGGCGCGCTTCGCCCTGGGCCTGCCGGCCGAGAGCTGGATCAAGGCGCCGCTGTTGTTCATGGGTGTGGCGGGCATCTTCATCAACACCATCCTGATGGTGTTGAACCTGCTGCCGTTGCCGCCGCTCGATGGCGGACGGGTGCTGACCGGCCTGCTGCCGGCAGCGCTTGCCTACCGTTTTTCACGGATCGAGCCCTATGGATTCATTATCCTGCTGGTGCTGTTGATGACCGGTATTCTCGGCTTTGTCATGTGGCCGTTTGTGGAGCTGTTTCTCAAGCTGTTTGCCGGCGTGGCGGGTATGCAGGCGCCGGCCTTTCAAGCCATTCTGTTTTCCCTGATGAGGAGTTGATTCACTTTGCCAAGCGAATCCAAAAACCGCGTGCTGTCGGGTATGCGGCCCACCGGCAGCCTGCACCTGGGGCATTACCACGGTGTCCTGAAGAACTGGGTGAAACTGCAGCACGAGTACGACTGTTATTTCTTTGTCGCCGACTGGCATGCGCTGACCACCCATTACGAAGACCCGCAGATCATCGGCGACAGTGTCATGGATATGGTCATCGACTGGCTGGCCGCGGGCGTCAACCCGGCCAGTGCCAAGCTGTTCGTGCAGTCGGACGTGCCGCAGCACGCCGAGTTGCACCTGCTGTTGTCCATGCTTACGCCGCTGGGCTGGCTGGAGCGCGTGCCCAGTTACAAGGATCAGCAGGAGAAACTGCGCGAGCGTGATCTCGCCACTTACGGTTTCCTGGGTTACCCGTTGTTACAGAGCGCCGATATCCTGATTTACAAGGCCGGCTCGGTACCGGTCGGCGAAGACCAGGTGGCACACGTCGAGCTGACGCGCGAAGTGGCGCGGCGCTTCAACCACCTTTACGGCCGCGAACCCGACTTCGAGGAAAAGGCCGACGCCGCAATCAGGAAGATGGGCAAGAAGAATGCCAAGCTGTACCGCAAGCTGCGCAAGGACTACCAGGAGAAGGGTGACCAGGAAGCGCTGGGCGTCGCGCGTGCCCTGCTCGACGGGCAGGGCAACCTGGCCCTGGGTGACCGGGAACGCCTGTGGGGTTATCTGGAAGGCGGTGGCCGCATCATCCTGCCCGAGCCCGAGGCCCTGCTGACCCCGGCCTCCAAAATGCCGGGTCTGGACGGCCAGAAAATGTCCAAGTCCTATGGCAACACCATCGCCCTGCGCGACGATCCGAAAGACATCGAGCAGAAACTGCGTACCATGCCGACCGATCCGGCCCGCGCCCGTCGCACCGACCCGGGCGACCCGGCAAAGTGCCCGGTGTTCCAGCTGCACGAGGTCTACTCCGATGAAAACCGCAAACAATGGGTGCACGAGGGTTGTACCACCGCCGGTATCGGTTGCCTGGACTGCAAGCAACCCATTATCGATGCGGTGCTGGGTGAGCTGGCGCCGATCCGCGAGCGTGCCCGTGAATTCGAGGAAGACCCGCAGCTGGTGCGTAATATTTTGCGTGAAGGCGGCGAAGCGGCACGCGATGTAGCAGAAGAGACTATGGATGAAGTAAGGAATGCAATTGGTTTAAATTATTAGAAAAAAATTTAAAACCTCGGTCATTGCGAGCGCAGCGCGGCAATCTGTTTTGCCTGGTGCCGGACTGTAAGAGATTGCCGCGCTGCGCTCGCAATGACGGATTGGCCGGGGTTTCGCTAAAAAATAAACAGTATTCTCCAGCTAAACGCACCGGCCAGGTTCTCATCCAGGCCCGCGACGTTTACAATGTGTCAAACCACGTGAGCCGATTGCATGACCGAACCGCCAATCCAGAACGAACAGGCGCCACAACAAGCAGAAATGCCTTTTGCCTACGTGCAGGGCGAAGCGGTCACGACACTCCCCAAAGATCTGTATATCCCGCCGGATGCGCTGGAGGTTTTTCTCGAAGCCTTCGAGGGCCCGCTGGACCTGCTGCTCTATCTTATCCGCCGCCAGAACCTGAACGTGCTCGATATCCCCATTGCCGAGATTACCCGGCAGTACATGGAGTACATCGAGCTGATGCAGGACATGCGCCTGGAACTGGCCGCCGAGTACCTGGTCATGGCCGCGATGCTGGCGGAGATCAAGTCGCGCATGCTGCTGCCGCGCCCGGTCGAGGCCGAGGACGAGGAGGACCCGCGCGCCGAGCTGGTCCGCCGGTTACAGGAATACGAACGATACAAGCAGGCGGCGGAGGATATCGACTACCTGCCACGTGTCGGCCGCGACGTCTTCCCGGTCGACCTCGAGGCGCCGGAGAAACAGGTGGTGCGCAAACCGCCGGAGATCTCCCTGCAGGAACTGCTGATCGCGGCCAGGGAGGCCATGACCCGGGCAGAAATGTTTTCCCATCACCACGTGCAGATGGAGCCGCTGTCGGTGCGCGAACGCATGTCGATGGTGCTGGAGAAGATCGGCGGTGACGAGTTCACCGCGTTCACCGGTCTGTTCAGGATGGAAGAAGGCCGTATGGGCGTGGTGGTGTCATTGCTGGCCGTGCTGGAACTCCTCAAGGAATCGCTGATCGAGCTGGTGCAGTCGGAGCCGTTTGCCCCCATCTACATCAAGGCGGCGGGCTCCACGGCGACGCTGGAAAACGAGGCGCGGGTAGCCGTCGCGGGCGACTCCTGAAGCGGCCGCATTCCCTGACTCTCAAGACCAGGTTTGCAACTATGGACAAACAGAAACTCAAAACCATTATTGAATCGGTGCTGCTGGCGGCAGGCAAGCCGCTGACCGTCGACCAGTTGCTGGGCGTGTTCGGCGACGGAGAAAAACCCGAACGCGACGATATCCGCACGGCACTTGAAGCGCTGCAGGAAGACTATGCCGGGCGGGGTATCGAACTGGTGCAGGTGGCCAGCGGTTTCCGTGTCCAGGTGGGTCAGGACATGGAGCCCTGGGTATCGCGGCTGACCGAAGAAAAGCCGACGCGTTATTCGCGGGCGCTGCTGGAGACGCTGGCGCTGGTCGCCTATCGCCAGCCGATCACCCGCGGCGAAATCGAGGATATCCGCGGCGTCAGTGTCAGTTCGTCGATTATGAAAACCCTGATGGAGCGCGAGTGGGTGCGGGTGGTCGGCCACCGTGATGTACCCGGTCGTCCGGCCATGTACAGTACTACCAGGCAGTTCCTGGACTACTTCAATCTCAAGGGGCTCGACGATCTGCCGACGCTGATGGAACTGCGCGATATCGATACCATCAACGCCGAACTCGAGCTGACACTGCCGGGTGAGGCGGTAGCGGGCGCACCGACCGAAGATGGTGATGCTGCTGACAGCGAGGCGCTGGATGATGATGCCCAGTCGCCGGCGGCGGTCCAGGTTCCGGTCGACGCCGCCGACAGTAACGAAACCCTGCACTGACCCTGTCATTGCAAGAACGTCTGCAAAAAGTACTGGCCCGTGCCGGCCTGGGTTCCCGCCGTCACATGGAAGAGCTCATTCGTAACGGTCGAGTGCTGGTCGACGGCAGGACCGCCGAACTGGGGCAGAAAGTCGGTGGCCAGGAGCGTATCGTCGTCGACGGTAAGCCGGTGCAGCTCAAAAGCGACGAAACGGCGGTTGCCGAGGTTCTGCTGTACCACAAGCCGGTTGGCGAAATCTGCAGCCGCGATGACCCCGAGGGGCGCAAATCGGTATTCTCGAACCTTCCCAAACCCCACAACGGCCGCTGGATCAGCGTCGGCCGGCTGGATATCAATACCGCCGGTCTGCTGTTATTCACCACCGATGGTGAACTGGCCCACCGGCTGATGCATCCCTCTCAGGAAATCGAGCGCGAATACGCCGTGCGCCTGCTCGGCAAGGTCGACATGGCCATGCTCGAACGGTTGATCAAAGGGGTGCAACTCGACGATGGTTTTGCGCGCTTCACGGCCATCGAGGATGCCGGCGGCAGCGGCGCCAATCACTGGTACCACGTCATCATCAAGGAAGGCCGCAACCGCGAAGTGCGGCGCCTGTGGGAATCACAGGGCGTGACGGTCAGTCGCCTGAGCCGCGTGCGCTACGGGCCAATTATCCTCGAACGCGGCTTGCGCCCCGGTAAATCTCGCCTGCTGGGTTTCAAGGAAAAGCAACAGCTGTATAAAGCCGCCGGCCTCGGGATGCGTTGATTCGACCCGGTTTAGGCGTCATGCTATGGCGCTTTACAGCAAGTGGTGGAAACCAGTCGCATGACCCCCAAAATCCGTGACCGCCGACGCACGGCATTGCGCTGGCGCCGTACCAAGATCATCGCCACCCTGGGACCGGCTTCCGCTTCACAGGCCGTGATCGGGCAGCTGGTCGGGGCCGGTGTCAACCTGGTGCGGATCAATATGTCGCACGGCGACCAGGATACCCACCGCAGGACCATACGCCGCGTACGCCGGGCGGCGAAACGGGCCGGCCGCCACGTCGGCATACTGATGGACCTCTGCGGCCCCAAGATCCGTGTTGGCCGGTTCGAGAACGACGCGATCGAGCTGAAATCCGGTGGGCGCGTGCTGCTGACCACACGCAACGTGGTCGGAAAAAACGGCCTGATTCCCTCGCAATACAAGTCCCTGCACAAGGATGTGAAAAAGGGTGAACAGATCCTGCTCGATGACGGCAGGCTGTCGCTGCGCGTGCTGGCTATCGAGGGCCGCGATGTGCGTTGTCGCGTGGTTGACGGTGGCCGCCTGTCGAATCACAAGGGCATGAACCTGCCGGATTCGGACCTGTCGGCGGCCGCCCTGACCGCCAAGGACCGCCGGGATGTTGCTTTCGGCGTGGACATGGCGGTGGATTTTGTCGCCCTGAGTTTTGTCCGCTCGGCCGCCGATATCCGACAGCTCAAGCGCTGCCTGGGGAAACTCGGTGCGCAGACGCCGGTCGTCAGCAAAATCGAACGTCCGGAAGCGGTGACGGCGATCGACGCGATTATGGCCGAGTCGGATGCGATCATGATCGCGCGCGGCGACCTGGGGATTGAACTGCCGGCCGAGAAAGTACCGCTGATCCAGCGCGACCTGGTGGAAAAGGCAAGGCAGGCGGGCGTGCCCGTCATTGTCGCTACCCAGATGCTGGAGTCGATGATGCATCATCCCCGGCCGACCCGCGCCGAAGTCACCGATGTCGCCGGCGCGGCCCTGCTCAGCGCCGACGCGGCCATGCTGTCCGGTGAAACAGCTGCCGGCCATTATCCGCTCGAGGCCGTCCGCACCATGGACCGGGTGCTGCGCGAAGTGGAGCGGCACCAGTGGCAGGACGGTGCGTTTGCCCGCGAAGCCATTGCCAACCGCGGCAGCAAGACGCACTTTATCCGCGAATCGATGGCGCACGCCGCCGTGCAGTTGGCCGGTGACCTTGATCTTGAAGCGATTGTCGTACCCACGCATACCGGTACCACCGCGCGTATCGTGGCTACCCACCGTCCGCTGGCGCCGACCGTGGGAGTCTGTTCCAGCGCCCGCGTCTGCCGGCGCATGACCCTGCAATGGGGTATCGTGCCGTTCCTGATCGCACAAGCCGAAACGACCCAGTGGCGGCGTATCTGCGGATTGCTCGCGGAGCAGATCGAACTGGGGCGGCCCGGACACGACGTGTTGCTGGTGTCCGGTTTCAACGACGACCCGGCCAGGAATGAACCGGTACTGAAACTGCTGCACCTGTAAAGGCTCAATCTTGACGACCAATCAATACGATCTGCTGATCATCGGTGCCGGTGTCTCCGGCAGTGCCTTGCTGTATGAAGCCGCGCGCTACACCGATATCGGGCACATCGGCCTGATCGAAAAATACGCCGCGCCGGCACGGGTCAATTCCCTGTCGAGCAATAACAGTCAGACGCTGCACTGCGGTGATATCGAAACCAACTACACGCTGGAAAAAGCGCTCAAGGTGCAACGCGCGGCGCGCATGCTGGCCAACTACTGCCTGGACCAGCCGGACAGGGACCACCTGATCTACCCCTACCCGAAAATGGTCCTGGGTGTCGGTGAGCACGAGTGTGATTTGCTGCGCCGGCGTTTCGAACAGCTGGGTCCACACTACCCCCATCTGCAGCTGCTCGATAAAAAGGCCATTGCGCGTATCGAGCCGGCTGTCGTCGCAAAACGCAACGGCCAGTTACGCGATGAACCCATTATCGCGCTGGGTTCGACCGACGAGTACACTGCCGTCAACTTCGAGGCCCTGTCGCAGTCCTTTGTGCGTCAGGCGCAGCGGATCGAGAGTAAAAGTATCGATGTGCACTACAACCAGGCGGTCAAACATATCAGGATCGAAGAGGGGCGTTTCCTGGTCGAGACCGACGCTACCTGTTACCAGGCACGCTCGCTGGTGGTGTGCGCCGGCGGCCACAGTCTGAAGCTGGCGCACGATCTGGGTTATGGCCTGCATTACTCCTGTCTGCCCGTTGCAGGCAGTTACTATTTCACGCCACAGGTCCTCAACGGCAAGGTCTATACCGTGCAGAACGACAAGCTGCCGTTTGCGGCTATTCACGGTGACCCCGACGTGCTGGTGCCGGGCAAGACGCGCTTCGGGCCGACGGCGCTGATTCTGCCGATACTGGAACGCTACAACTACCGCACCCTGCCGGACTTCCTGCGCGTGTTCCAGTTCGACCGGCGTGTCGCCAGGGTGTTGTGGGACCTGTTCCGGGTGCGCGATATCCGCAACTACATGTTGAAGAACATCCTGTTCGAAGTGCCGTTCATCCGCAAAATCCTGTTCCTGAAAGATGCGCGCAAAATCGTGCCGGTGCTGCGTTACCGCGACCTCAGCTTCGCCCGCCGGGTCGGCGGCATTCGCCCGCAACTGATCGACAAGACGCAGTGCAAACTGCTCATGGGAGAAGCCAAGATCGATACCGGCCAGGGCGCGATTTTCAATATGACCCCGTCACCCGGAGGTACGTCCTGCATGGAGAATGCCGAAATCGACATGCGCGCCATTGCCCGGTTTCTGGGTGCCACTATCGACGAGACACTGTTGCGCAAGGAACTGCTGGGTGAAGACACGGAACACGATCGGGCCGATTTCACCGGCCGCATGCTGGATGACGGCAGCGGTCCCGTGGGGCGCTTTCGGCGCCTGCTGAACCGACTGAAGCGCTAAGAGACGGCGGATGAGCCTGGTGTGGGAACGCCGTGTCCGCGGCACGCTGTACCAGGTGCGCCGTGCCGGGCGTTCGCTGCGCCTGTATACCAACGGCGTGTTTCACAGTCAGTACAACCCGGGCAGACCGGTGACCGGCAGCGTCTGGGACCTGCTCCTGCTGCCGG